>JAEURG010000165.1 GCA_016789345.1 Anaerolineales bacterium
GCAGGGTTCGTATGGGTGCAAGGGAAGAAATAGAATCTTTGATAGCGGCTGTGATATACCATGGATAACCCGCAAGAATTTCATCGCCGCCATGTCCATCCAATGTAACTACAACGCCATGTTCTCTTTGTGATTTGTGAATGAGCCAAGGTCCGAGATGAATATCTGAAATTTCTTCGTATTGAAAAAGGATGTCGTTGTAATGTTTTAGGTATAACGAAGAGTCGCCGATAGAGTAATGTGGCATAACACCAGTATGTTTGATAACTTCATCAGCATATTTTTTTTCGTCAATCTCTGCGCCGGGGTAGGTCATAATAAAGGCTTTTTGCCAACTCGCCGCTAAACGGTCTGTGGTTGTATTTTTTTGGCGGATGTAGTTCATGCCTCTCACGATGGCGCTTGAATCTAAACCGCCGCTTAAGGCAGTGCCGATTGGCACATCGCTTCGCATGCGAATGCGGCAGGCATCTAAAAACAATTCTTGGAAATATTCTGTTTGTTCATTATAGGTTTGTGGAACCTCTTGCAAATGGTCGAGTGTGTTCCACCAACGGCGGATTTTTGGTTTTTCGCCTTTTTGTAAAGTAAGGCAATGCCCACCTAATAAATGATTTAATCCTTTTATGAGACATCGTTCGTCGCCTTCGATTAATCTCTGGTTGGTTAAGGCTTGCGTTATCATGGCGAGGTCAAATTCTAAGTTAAATGAATCTAAGGCGAGAAAGGCTTTCATTTCGGAGGCAAAGGCAAAGCGGTTTCCATTGTAAAAATAGATGAGCGGTTTTACGCCAAATCTATCTCGTGAGATAAACAGTTTTTTCTTTGTGCTATCCCAAATTGCAAATGCCCACATGCCATTTAATCTTAATTGAAAATCTTCGCCCCAATGATGATATGCGGCAAGCAACACTTCGGTATCTGATTCTGTTCTAAACGTGAAGCCTGCTGTTTCAAGTTCCGATTTGAGTTCGATAAAGTTGTAAATTTCACCATTGAAGATAATCCAATATCTTTGGTTGGCAAACGGCATGGGTTGTTTGCCACTATCCGATGTATCGAGAATTGCGAGGCGACGATGCCCAAGCCCAAGGTTGGCGGAAGCATCTATGTAGAATCCGTTTCCGTCGGGTCCACGATGCGAAATAGAATCGGTAAAACGATGTAATTCCGCTTCATTCACAGGTTGATTGTTTAAGTTCCAAAATCCAGCAATACCACACATAATTTAGAGTTACCTTTTATTTCAAACGAATTGATTGTATTTTTTCAACAAAATTTTTAAAATTGAAGTCGGCATTATAACTTTCTTGCCAGACCTTGCGACTTTCTATTCTCATTTGTTTAGCCGTATCAGGGTTATCTATGATTTTGAAAATAGATTGGGCAATTTCTTCAGGCGTGGGGTTTGGGTTAAGTAATATTCCATTTCGCTTTGAAACAATTTCGGCATTTCCGCCAACGCTGGTAGCAATGACTGGAACTCCGCAACTAATGGCTTCCATCACTGCAACGGGCGTGCCTTCTGTTTCACTGACATTCATAAAAACATCAATAGGTTGTTCTTTATAAAATTTCATTAAAGTTTCTTTATTTTGATACGCAAGGAATTGTGCTTTGGCGTTTGATGGAAAAGCAGTATCCGCTTTTTTTTGCAACTCTTCTCTTCGAATACCATTGCCAACATGATGCCATTCTATGTTTTGATGAGGGCGTAATGAAGCGGCAGTGGCGATTCCTTCAAGGATTAAGTCAACTCGTTTTACATCTACCAGCATTGAGCATGAGAAGATACGAAATACGCCATCAGCAGATGACTTGTTTGTAAAACCAGGGTCAGTTACACCTAGCAACATCGCTTCATAGATGGACGAGAAATCTGGATATTTTTTTTGCAGATAATTTAGCCCTGCATGAGAATCTGGGTATAAGCCATCTAACAAAGATATAGATTTTTTACGAAGGGGCCAATAAGGCGGGTTGTAATAATATTCTTCGTAAAGGTCATAGCCATGCGTGCGAGAGATGATGCGTATTTCTGGATATTTTCGTTTTAGCAAGCCTATGCCAAATGAGGCTTGGTCGAACCAATATGTATAAAATAAACAATGTGCAGGATTTATCTTGTTGTTTGTAAGCCAAGTTTCAACCCACTGATTTGTGAGATATGCGCCAAGCACAAACGTAATGAGACGCTTTATTGCTTGAGGATACAAAAGCAGTGAAGGGCGAGAGGTAATCTCTGAAAATATAACTGGAAAGAATTTAATGCTCCCAAATAGTAGAAACAGGTTTATGTTTTCAAACATCGCAGAATACGTTTCATCTATTTCAATAGGAACAGTGATTTTATGGAGAGTGCCGTTGCATTTTCGAGGGACTAAAATGACGCGCTCAAATTTCTGGCATAAATACTGCACTTCGGTATTAAGGAAATTATTTTCTCCACCTCCATCATATGGATAAGATGCGGTTAATAATAAAAGATTCACTTCTTCTCCATTGGGGTATTGGTGTATAAAAATTGTTCTCGGTTTTTAGCAAACTCTTCAATCGCCCGTTCATAATCGTCATGGCGACCAATATCCAGCCAATAGCCATCAAAATTAAATACATTTACTTTTTTATTATCTTTCATCAACCTAAGCACCAGTTCGGGCAAATCAAGTCTTTGATTTTTTTCAATATAATTCAAAACTTCTGGTTCAAATAAATAAATGCCCATGCTCACAGAATAATGATAGGTTGGCTTTTCAATATAATTTGCAACCCAATTATCTTCATCTACTTCAATTACGCCTAAATCAATTTTCACATCACGTTGATAACATGCCACAGTTGCTAATGCACCACGTTCTTTGTGATATTTCAACATAGCACTGTAATCAATCGTAGTTAACAAATCGCCGTTCATCACTAAAAATGTGTCGTCTAAATTTGGCACAAGCGAAATGGGACCCGCTGTTCCTAATGGTTGTTCTTCGCGTGAATAATTTAATTTGACATTGAACTTACTGCCATCACCACAATAAGCCATGAGCAATTCAGCCAAATAACCGACTGCCAGCGTTAAATCATTGAAGCCATGCTTTTCTAATTGACGAATGACAATTTCTAAAATCGGCATTTCGCCAATCGGCATTAGTGGTTTTGGTAAAACGGTTGTGTATGGCGCAAGGCGTGTGCCTTTACCGCCAGCAAGAATCACTGCTCGCATATTAGACCGTGTACTCATCTGGACGATACAAATCTAAATGCTTAGAAATCCACTCGATGGTGAGTGCCAAGCCTTCATCAAGAGAGATGCGGGGTTCCCATCCAATTAATGATTTTGCTTTTTGATTCGAAGCCCATAACTTCATCACTTCGCTTTTGTTGGGTCGAATGCGTTGCGGGTCAAGTGATACGTTTGGAGTTTTACCAATAATTTCAAAAATCTTATTGGCTAAATCGCCAATGCGAATGGTATTGTCGTTTCCTAAATTCACTTCTTCGCCTAAAACATTTTCGGCTTCAGCAACTTTCAAAAAGCCATTGGCAGTATCATGCACAAATGTAAAATCACGCGAAGGGTCAAGGCTTCCAAGTTTAACTTCATCACGCGTTAATGCTTGCGTAATAATTGTTGGAATCACAGCGCGAGCAGATTGTCGCGGACCATACGTATTAAACGGACGCAATGTAACCACTGGCACTTCAAACGAACGATAAAAACTTTCGGCGATTCTATCTGCACCAATTTTGCTAGCAGAATATGGTGACTGACCTTGCAATGGATGTTTTTCATCAATTGGAACATATTGTGCTGTGCCATATACTTCACTTGTTGAAGTATGCACCACACGCCGTGTTCCAAAATCACGCGCCGCCATTAACACATTCAACGTGCCCATAATATTTACATCAACCACTTCACGCGGATTCACATAAGAATATGGAATCGCAATCAATGCGCCCAAATGAAAAACTGTATCAACACCTTTCACTGCATTTCTTACGGCTTCATTATCGCGTAAATCACCTTGTATGATTTCAATTTTTGAAAACGCATCAGATGAAATTAATTTCAACATGCCATAATCATTGCGCGAGTTATAACGCACAAACGCGCGCACGTCTGCGCCCTCGCTTACCAATCGTTCTACCAAATGACTGGCGATGAATCCGCCTGCACCTGTTACTAAAACTTTTTTATCTTTCCAATTCATGTTTACTCCGCATTCAATTTTACTCGTTCACGCCAATCATTTAACAAATCTGTTAAAGATTTTTTCAAAGAAATTTGAGGACTCCATCCGCAAGCCTTTTTGATTTTTTGATAACTACCGACTTGAATCGGAATATCATTTGTTTGGATTTTTTCCGCATCAACCCTAGCCGATAATTGTTTCTGCGACTGAGACATCATCTCACCCAAACATTGTTTTAACGAAACGGCTTTTCCTGAACAAACATTATAAATTTCACCCGCTTTTCCATGTCCAACAATCATTTCAAAAGCATTCACAGCATCGCGCACATCTACAAAATCTCGCAAAGCGTCTAAATTGCCTGTGACAATTTCATTTGTATTATTTTTTTCTGCTAATGCTATTTGTTTTGCAAAAGCAGAGCAAGCCAAAGCAGGCGATTGACCTGGTCCTAACAAATTAAACATGCGGATAATTTTGACGGGCAACAAGCCCGCGTCAAAATATCTTAAAGCCAATAATTCTTGTGCCGCTTTGCTGACGGCATAATGTGTGACAGGGTGAATTTTTGATTTTTCAGTAATTTTCTTTGCATCAGAAGTTATTCCATATACTGCACTAGAACTAGCAATAATAATTTGAGGTTTTAAGTTTGATTCGACCACTGTTTCTAAAAATGTCACAGTCGCTTGCACATTCGCCGTATATAAATCCTGCGGCTCGTTAGATTTAATCAAGCCTGCTAAATGAAAAATGACATCAGGTTTAAATTCGTGAATTGCGTGAGTAATCGCTTGTTTATCAGATAACTCACCTTGAAAAAATTGTTTAAGGCTATTATTTGCAGGCGAAAGGTCGAAGCCAGCAACATGCCAGTTTTGAGCAAGCAGATTGCGGGTCAGGTGTGAACCGACAAATCCCGAAGAGCCAGTGATGAGTGCGCGAGCCATTAATTCAAAACCTCAAATATTTTTTTGAGACGTTGTTCGTAAGTATGGTCGCGGATGGCGCGCTCATATCCGCGCTTTGCAATTGCTTTCCGCTCGTCATCATGTTTCAAGTAATATTCCGCTAATTCACGAAAATGCTCTGGAGATTGATACACGATAATTTCTTTACCTATTTCAAAATGTTCTTCCATGCCTTCAACATAATCTGTAATTTGAAAACCACCCGCGCCAGGTATTTCAAATGTACGCATGTTGAGCCCACCACCTCGCGATTGAACATGATGTACATTCGGGCAAATTTTTGCAGTGTTATAAACAGAAGCAATATTTTCACCATTTAAACTTTTAGCGCGTAAAACATTTGCTGGAAAATTGTGGGTGTTTAAGAATTTCTTCCAACCTCTCCCCCAAACCGCTATATTCAATCCTTTTGTATATTTTAAGAACTCACCTCTTTCTGGATAGTAATTGGCAATAAATGCAATTTCACATTC
>JAEURG010000257.1 GCA_016789345.1 Anaerolineales bacterium
TCTATGCTACTGTTCACTAAGGATACCAATGGATTTCAAATTAACTATTTTCTCTGATTACATCTGACCATGGTGCTATGTCGGCCAGGGTGTGGTCGAGAGGCTTAAAACTGAATACAAAATTGATATTGAATGGCGACCGTTTTATCTTCGTCCTGATACGCCAGAAGAAGGCATGGATTTGCCAGAATATGTCTTAAAAGCGCGTGAAAATGGCTCTGAAGAATATTTACATCAATTAGCACAAGCGCACAACTTGCCATTTGTTTCAACGAAGCGTTTTTATAATACCCGTTTGGCGCATGAATCTACAGAGTATGCTCGCTTACATGGAAAACTAAACGAATTTCATAAAGTGGTTTTTCATAAAGTATATGGAGTGGGCTTAGACCCAAGCAGTTGGGAAGTGCTTCGCTCTGCCGCTGAAGAAGTTGGTCTAAACGCGGATGATATGCAACAAGTTGTCGAAAGCGGAACTTATACAGAAGAAGTAGCAAATCAGGTGCAAAGGGCGTATCAAATTGGCGTAAGCGGAGTCCCCACTTATGTGATTAATGATAGATATGCAATTGTCGGCGCGCAACCTTATGAAGTTTTCAAAAATGCACTGGTACAGATTTTGAGTCAAAAGAAAAAATAAAAGAGCAGAATATCTGCTCTTTTATTTTTCTACTTCTATTTCAACATTCAAAATTCTATCTAATCGAAACGTCCTATCCGCTTGGCGGGTGTGGCAATATGCCTGCAAATAAATATAATCTGATAAGCCGAGTACATCTTTTGGGGTAATCCATCGTTCTGAGGTTTCGCCGTCTTTATCAGCATACTTAATAAATAATTTTTTGCCGCTGTTAATCGCTTCGCTTAATTCAGTTGGTAAATATATCCCTTCTTGGGGCCAGGCTGGTGAGTTGTAGATTCCAATAAAGTCGTCTAATGATTTGTTGACTGATTTTAACGAATCCATCATAGCGAAGAAGAGGTTTTTCAGGGTAATTGCATCTGCGAGTGCGTGTGAGCCTTGCATGTTCGTAGAAATATTAAATTCTTTGGCGAGTTGATTTAAACTGTAAGAAGGCAATTGATAAAAATCGCGGGCGATTAACAATGTGTCAATTAAGTTTGGGATTTCGATATTTCTATTCAATTTGCGATATTCATTATCTAAAAATTGAATGTCAAATTTCGCGTTGTGACAAACCACTACAGCATCTCTTAATGCAGTTTCAATATCATTTGATACCAATGGAAAACGTGGGGCTTGCTTTAATTCATTTTCATCCAAGCCGTTGATGTGAACTGCCGCAGGCGAAAGCGGACGCTCAGGGTTAATCAACAGGTCGAAGGTCTGTTTGATGCGTTTGCCTTCGGTTAGCACAATGGCAATTTGGCAAATCCTATCTCCAAACCAAGGAGAAAGCCCAGTGGTTTCAATATCAAGAAAAGCGAAGCGAGCATTAGAAATATCAAACATCATTCTAATTGTAATTGAACATGAATACTGCGTGTAAGCAAAAAATCAACTGTTTTTTATTTGGATTTGCAGTTCCTTACAGAAATGCAGGGAAAAATTAGTACTTTGGTCATGTTTTGGGATATTTTTTGGTAGACTGGCATGTTACTATGTCATCTGGGTGTTACTTATTTAGTAGAAATTTAGATTCCATTGTTGTTCAAAGGAGCAGGAAGATTTATTATGAAAAAAGCACTGTATCAATTCATAAGTGTATTCACAGCGGGTGTTGTGATACTTGTGAGTTATCACAGCGTCTCAGCGTCGCAGAATGTCTCTCCGGTTCATGCACCAAAAGTTTATTATGTAAACCCTTCTGGCAATGATTCGAATTCGGGTTCTTCTACCGCGCCATTTAAGACTTTTTCTAAGGCGGTTTCGGTTTTAGTTGCTGGTGATACTTTAATGGTTTCTGGAACGTTTAATAATCAGACCTTGATTGTTGCAAAATCTGGTACGGCTTCTGCACCGATTACGATTGTTGGCAATAATGCAGTGATTAATGCGCAAGGCTCTAAAATTAATGGCATTAATATTTCTGGAAATTATGTGAACGTTTCTGGTTTTGATGTGCGTGGTTCAACGCAACATGCAATTCTCATTGGAGGGAAGCATATTCGCTTTGAAAATTCTTCAGTGCATCATAGTGTCTTGGATAATGGTTCAAATGGAAATTGCTCAGGGGCGAATGGGTGGGGGAGTGCGGTTAAGTTGGTAGTTGGTGCTGAAAATATCACTATTCGTGGAAACACGGTCTATGAAAATTGTGGTGAAGGAATTGCAGTAACAAGAGGCGTAAATATATTGGTTGAAAATAACACTGTGCGGGATAATTTTTCGGTCAATATTTATATAGATAATTCGCCTTATGTTACGATAAAAAATAACACAGTCCTGTGCGGAAATACCTACTTAAGAGATGGCAACCGTTCCACTGGTATTGCCATAGGTGAAGAGTCTTATTCTGGCTGGGGGGCGCAACGGCATCATAACTATATCTTGAACAATTATATTGAAGGTTGTCGAGATGGAATTGCTTCTTGGTTACCTGAGGCAGCTGGCGGAAAATTAAAAGACTCCGTCATTTCTGGTAACATCATTCCTAGTGGCACGCGCCGAGGGATTACCATAAATTCAGGCAATCAAAATGTATTAATTGAAAATAATCAAATTTTTGGCGGCATTTATCTTGCTTATCCAACAGGTGTGACCTTAAAAAATAATACCATTACCAGCGGTGCAACTTCCACACCATCGCGTACGCCGACGGCAACAACTGTCAAATCACCAACGCCAACTCGCACACCAACATTTACACGAACCCCAACGATTACGGTTACACCTGCTACTTTTACACCAACGCTTACATTTACCCCCTCTAAAACGCCGGTGGTTTCACATACTGCTACATTTGAACCAACAGCCACCCCAACCAGCATTGATGACCTTGTAATTGATGATACAGACTCCAGCCTTGTTTATTCTACTGGTTGGGAAGAGATTACAAATAATAAAGCGTATAACGGTTCATACTTACGCAACCCAAAACACAATTCTTCTGTCAGCTTTACATTCGTAGGCGAATCTTTCGGCATTATTTATACCGATGGACCTAGTTTCAGAAAAATGGAAGTCTTTGTAAACGGCGTGCTGATGTACACCGTCAATCGCAGGGCTTATCAGACTCGCTACCAACAACGCTGGGATTATCCAGACCTGTTACCTGAAGGTGAAAACACAATCAAAATTGTTTTTACAAACGGAAATGGCATGTTTGATGGAATTGTGATGCGTTCCTTTAACGGCTCAGTTCCATTTATGAAGACGATGCCTGACTCCACACAAACTGCTACCTCAACCGCTTCAGAGACTCCCCTCAGCTTGCCGACTGCAACCCCAACCACAACTTCCCCTCCACCGACAGAGACTCAAAGCCCAACACCTACTTATTATCCTTCGCCTACACCGACATTAACTCCGTAACGATAAAAAGGACATCCACATGGATGTCCTTTTTATTTCCAGATGATACAATCAGAAAATCTGGAGAGAAACATGCCAAATCCCGAAATAAATGAAGATTTTGAAACCTCACAAAACTCTGATATTGATATGTCTAGTATAGAAGATGCAGTTCGTTCTATGTTGGTTGCATTTGGTGAAGACCCAAACCGTGAAGGTTTACTCAACACGCCGAATCGTGTAGCACGCATGTACCCCGAATTATTAAGCGGATACAAAACTGATACAAAAAAACTTTTAAACAATGCCATTTTCAACGTCACCTATGATGATATGGTGATTGTGCGTGACATTGAATATTTTAGTATGTGTGAGCATCACATGCTTCCGTTCATGGGACGGGCGCATGTAGCCTACATTCCAAATGGACAAGTAATTGGGCTTTCAAAAATTCCACGCATTGTCGATATGTTTGCTCGCAGGTTACAGGTGCAAGAACAAATGACTCGTCAAATTGCAGATTTTCTTATGGAGTTGCTTAAGCCACAAGGTGTGGCTGTTGTTGTAGAAGGATTACATTTATGTGCCATGATGCGCGGTGTAAAAAAACATGATGCACGCATGACGACCTCTACGATGTTAGGAACATTTAGAACTCGTGTAGCAACTAGACAAGAATTTTTGAATCACTTAGATAGAGGCGCAGACCCGCTTAGGATATAAATAATAATGTCATTCTGAGCCGCGCTCTCGTTCTTCGCGGCGAAGAATCTCCACGATTATCTTCAAGACCCTTTGCTATCCTCTCAGGGTGACACAATTACATCTTCTCTTTTCATTATCCAAACTTGATTTTGCTCAGCAACTTCGCTGAGCATTTTCTTTTCAATAGGATGAATAAAGTTTGGAATCAATTCTGCCAGCGGAACAATCACAAAAGCATGACTCCAAGTTTCGAGGTTGTGAGGTGTTTGATTAAATAAAATAATGTCAATATCAATTGTACGAGGAGCATATCTGTTTTCGGTTCGTACACGTCCTACTTTATTTTCAATTGGACGGAGAATCTGATTTTTCAATTCATCAGGTTGTAAATTGGTGATAAGTAAAACGCAAGCGTTTAAGAAATTTGCTCCATCATACCCAACCGATTTTGTTTCCCAAACTGATGAAACAGATTCTACTTTTGCAATCTCTCTTAATAACTTCACTGCTTGGGGAATATTTTTTTCTGGCTCAATATTTGAACCAAGATTTAAATAAACCTTACTCATAATTGCTTCGTTCAATTTCTACACCTACTGATTTTGCAAAACGAACCGCACCAGGTTTTTCAACTTTCACAATCACTTTCTTGACTAAGTTTTCCTTTAAACAAATTTGTGCTAAATCATCCGCTAAGGCTTCGACAGTTAATCGTGTGGCGGTTTCGGCATGGCTTTGCAGTTTTTTGGATAAAGCACTGTAATCTACACAATAATTAATATCATCTGTTTTTGCGGCTTGAGAAATATCTGTAAACACAGTCACATTAATTAAAATGTCTTGCGGCTTTTCGCGTTCCCAATCACGGATTCCAATAATGCCGCGCACGAGTAAATCTTTTATAAATACTTTGTCCATGATTCTCCTAGACTAAATGCCTTCCGCCATCCAGATGAAGTATTTCGCCTGTGATGTATGTGGGACAGGTCAATAAAAATATTAAAGCATCTTCAACTTCATTCACTTCAGCCCATCTTTGAGCAGGGACATTTTCTATAATTTTATTTTTATCTGACGATGAATCTGCGGGTGGAAGAATTGCACCTAATGCCAATCCGTTAACCGTAATGTTGGGAGCGAGAGCAATGGCTAAAGATTTTGTCATGGATGCAAGTGCAGATTTTGTAATGGTATAAGGAAAATGGTCTGCTCCTGGTTGTAAGGCTCGCCAATCTAAAATATTGATAATTCTTCCGTGTGTGGTTTGTTTTGCAAAGGTTTGACTCAATAAAAATGGAGCGGTTAAGTTAATGGCAAAATGTTTATCCCAATCTTCTAAACTTGTGTTTTGAAAAGATAAATTTTCAAATATCGAAGCACTGTTGACCAACGCATAAAGCGGACTAATTTGATTTGCTTGTGTGATGAGTTGTGAAACTGCGTCAGGTTGAGAGAGGTCGCAGGTCAGCACCCAAGCAGAGGCGTGGAAAGAAGCGGTGATTTCATCACAAAGAGATTGTGCTTCTTCAGGCGAATGTCCGTGATGAATGATTACATTCGCGCCAGCCTTTGCACAGGCTATTGCAAAAATTTTCCCCACTCGTCGTGCCGCGCCAGTGATGAGAATCGTTTTGTTACTTAAATCACTCATTTCATGATTGTATACCCTTTTGGGTATTGTATCTCATGTTTTTCTTGACTTGTTTTTTTGTGGGTGATATTATGGTTTTATCATCGTTCGAAAGGAGAAAAATGATTAATAACAAACCCTCGTACACTGGCGATATTGCCGCGCAAGAAATTGACCCGACCAAAGA
>JAEURG010000237.1 GCA_016789345.1 Anaerolineales bacterium
AAGCCAGCGAACATCTTCCTCAATCGCTTCCACAAATTCAGTTTCTTCTTTGGTCGGGTTCGTATCATCAAAACGCAAAATCACCTCGCCGCCATTTTCCTTCGCAACGAGATAATCAATCATAAACGCCTTCACATGCCCGATGTGCAAATAACCATTGGGTTCAGGGGGCAGGCGCGTGCGCACATAATTGAAGCGTCCATTTTTCAAATCTTCTTTCACTGCTTCACGGATAAAATCTGTCGGTTTATTTTCTTCGTCACTCATTCGATTCACATACCTCAAAAATTTTTGATAGTAACCCGCTTCAACTCTACGGGATATTGGTTTCTGTTTCAGGAACATTTTTTTAACTTCAACCGTTTCAATTGCACCGATTATAATATGTCATCATAAAAGTAGGGACACAGCGAAATCATAAATGATTAAAGTCATAAAACGACTCGCTGTGTCCCTACATCATACTAGGAGAAAATATGGAAGACAAAAAATCAAACTTCTACGGCACATATTTTAACAAGGATACCGTCCTTAAAATTGCACGATGGTCTGGTATTTTAGCTTGGGTGTTACTTATTGTATTAAGCTTCTTCGCGCTAAACTCTTTCCTTCAATTCTTATTTCAATATTCGACTGGTATATTTTTCCAAAAAGGTATGTCTGTTTTTGATTTAATTGGTTACTTTACGCCATATCCACAACAATTTGCCCCAGGCATTGTTTACTTCTTCGGCTTGAAATTTGTAGAAAACACCTTGCTAATTCTTTTAGATATAGAAGAATCAGCACGTCGTGCTAGCAAATAAAAGTACTTGCCCCAAGCCTTTGGGCATGCTAAAATTCTGTCCGCTGGATATATTGGGGACTCGTCTAATGGCAGGACAGTTGCCTCTGGAGCAACGAGTAGTGGTTCGAATCCATTGTCCCCAGCAAGAAAGAGACTTCCTTCTAATCCTAAGGAAGTCTTTTTGTAAAAATTTTTATCATAATTATCTAGTATATTGACATTCCACTTTTACCCCGTTATACTCCCTTGCATGAGTGCAACGCGCAACAAAATCTTACAAACATTACTAAAAAAACCAAAGTCAACTATCAACGAAATGGCAGAAGTAGTTGGTATTAATCCAATTTCTGTGCGACATCATCTCACCAATTTGCAAATGGAAGGATTGGTTGAGGCGCAGGAAGAACGTCACGGAGTTGGAAGACCTCGTTTGGTTTACCTTTTAACTAGCGAAGGCATGGAGCAATTCCCAACTCGTTACCTACAATTGACAAAACGCCTCATTACTCAGATGAAAGAGTCGATGCCTGCCGAGACGGTGAGTACTCTCTTCGGGCAAATTGCAGATAATCTTGTCAGTCAATATGAGCATGATGTAAAAGGGCTAAGTATGGAAGCACGCTTAGACTTCGTCAAAGATTTGCTGGCGCAAGAAGGTTTTACAGTTGAATGGGAAAAGAAAGACGACTCCTATCAAATTCACGAAACCTCTTGCCCATATTATCAAATCGGAATTGCACATCCAGAAGTTTGTACGGTTGACCAAACTTTAATTTCAAAAATGTTGGCATTGCCTGTAAACAAAGTGCAATGTATTTTAGATGGCAGTGCCCATTGCACGTATGTTGTGCAACAATCAAATGTAAAAAACAAGTAGAGGAACTATGAGCGAAGAATCTGAAATCAAAGAAATCCAGTGGACTATCCACTCCACCCATCCAGAAATGGTCAAAATCGCCCGTGAAAAACTTGGTGAAGTGATTGACCCTGAAATTGGCATGACCATTATTCAATTAGGTTTAATTCGAGATGTAATCATTGAAAATAATATGGGGCGAATCAAAATGATTCTAACCACTCCATTCTGCCCGTATGGACCCGCCATGATTGAAATGACCAAAGCCAAAGCAGTCGAAGGACTGAACATGCCTGTCACCATCGAAATGGGCATGGACGTTTGGGACTTCTCCATGATGGAAGACCCATCCGCATTAGACTGGGGTATGTACGCTTAATTCGCGTAAAATTAAAAAAGACACTACTGATTCCAGTAGTGTCTTTTTATTTACCTTGTCACTTTTTTGCAACGAGATTCCTTAATTGTGCCAGTATAATGAAAACAGGAGTTCACTATGAATAGCCTGCAAAAAATCATTATGCAAGAAATTGAAACCCTTGAAGACATGCGCCTGTTTGATGTGCTAGGCTTCATCCGCTACATCAAAATGGAGAAACCTGCCAAGCCTAAAGGAATTGAAAAATGGTTTGAAGAAGTGGCAAAGTCTGTGCAGGACCGAGCAGAAGAATTAGAAGTTACTCCTGAACAAATTCAAATGCAAATTGATAAAGAAAGATAATCTTTCACTAGCCCAAATGGGTGAAATAATTTTTTCCTTCACATGATACAATCCCGCAAATGACTACTATCCGCACGCCCGCACGCATTATCCCTCGCGCTTTTCCCGGCATTAAGCCAGATGAAGTGCAAGAAATTATTATCAATAGTCAAATCAAATCTTATCCTGCCGACACAGTTCTGTGCAAGGAAGATGCAGTTGAACATACCTTTTATATGATTCTCGAAGGGGATTTTGAAGTTACAAAACTCATTAACAAAACAGAAAAAAGATTGTTGAAGACTTTATCCGCTGGAGACTTTTTTGGTGAAATGGCTTTGATTCACAATGCACCACGCGCCGCGACGGTTAAATCGCTCAATAGTGCAGTGGTGCTCGAATTGGACAAAACAGGCTTCGACAGAGTCTTGAAGCGAAGTCCAAGTGTAGCAATGGCTATGGTGGACGAAATCAGCAACCGCTTACGTCAAAACGATGCGTTAGCCATCGAAGATTTAAGATTACGCGCCTCTGAACTTGCCGCCGCATATCAAAAATTGGCTGAACAAGATTTAGCCCGCAGAGAATTTTTAACGAACATCGCGCACGAATTACGCACACCGTTGATGGTGGCAAGCGGTTATTTACATGCGTTGAAAAAAGGAATGCTTTCCGGTGAGCAATTGGAGGCAACTGTTGAAACCATCAGCCGTAATGTTGACCAAATTGTGAACCTCACCAACGACATTTTATTTTTGCAAGAAATGGATTTGGTCTTGCCAGATTTTCAAGCAGTAGATATGAAAAATGTGATTGAAAATGTTTTGCATAAATATGAAGGCAAAGCCAAAGCGCGTAATGTTTCGTTGAAAACAAAAGGCAACATGAATGTTTCTAGCGTGCAAGGGGATGCGCCATCTTTAGAGCGCGCCGTAACTGCTTTGATTGATAATGCTATCAAATTTAGTCCGCCAAATGGTGCTGTAGAAATTCGTTTAGCAGAAGATGCCAGTCATGTTAAAGTGATTGTGCAAGATAACGGCATTGGGATTGCACCTGAAATCCGCCCTCGCATTTTTGACCGATTCTTCCATACTGAAAAATTAGATGATGAAGAACTATACAGTGGTTTAGGTATTGGGCTTTCTATTACTCGACAAGTCATTCAGCAACATCGTGGCAATATTGAGGTAGAAAGTGAAATTGGCAAAGGAAGTACCTTTACAATTTCGTTGTTGAAATGGAAGTAACAATCCTCTAATTCTCTTTCTGTTTTTTAATGGAGTCCCCTTAATGTTTAACATATTCAAAAAAAACCGTTTTATCTTTTTACTCTTTTTAATTGTTTCTCTTGCCTGTAACTTAACCAACCCCATTTCACCTGAAAATATTCCCTCATCAGATACAACCAATACACAGCCAACCGAAAACGTAGTTATTCAAGGCTTATGTGATAACCCAATTTATCCCGTCAAACAAAACGCAACATGGACGTATTTCAACACTGGCGGTCCAAGTGGCGATTTTACTTATACAGATACTATCACCGAAGTTCGCCCCGATGGTTTTACACTTACCACCACATTTGAAGGTTTAACTCGCACTCAAAAGTGGGCATGTGAAACTGGCGGCTTGAAAGCACTCGAATATGGCGGCGGACCTACTGCGGCAATCAGCACCCAAGATGTAAACATGCAATTTAGTACATTACAAGTCACTGGTGTTAGTTTGCCAAAAGAAATTGTGCCAGGTATGCAATGGCTATACAGCCTCACACTCGAAGGCGGAACTACCATGCCTGATGGCTCGCAAACAAAATCGAGTGGCACATTCAACGTCACCATGCAAGAGATGGGAAGTGAAACCATTACTGTCCCCGCCGGCACATTTGAAACAATCAAATTTCAAGCAACTACTACATTAGATATTGTCGGCGAATTTCAAGGCATTCAAGTTCCCATGAAAATTACAGGCTCAACCATTACTTGGTTTGCACCAAACATCGGACAAATCAAATCAATCAGCAATTCAGATTTTGGCGGCGCGCCATTTACACTCACAACTGAATTGCAATCTTATAACATCCCCTAAATAAAAACAATTTTCAATTTATCATCTTCATAAAACGACCTTGCTGAAAATGGCGGGTCGTTTTGATTCATGGAATGGATTTTATTTAACAAGATTGGCAAATCTTCGACAACTGGCAAATAACTTAACGCTTCTTTCTTAACCCATTCTGGTTTGCCTTCGTGTGACTCTTGTATCTCACCCGAAGCATTTTCTCCACAAACAATAAACAAACAGATTCCGATTTCATTCACATCTACAATCACAGTACCACATAACCACAAATCGGCAGTGATGCCTGCTTCTTCAAACAATTCTCTTTTTGCGGCAGTGATTACATCTTCTCCACGTTCTATGTGACCACCCAAACCGTTATATTTCCCAGCCCATAATCGTTTTGTCGGTGCACCTTTTATCAATAAATACTCATCCCCGCGGCGGATGAGAATCATCGTGCGGGGAATGAGCATGTATCTATCTTTTGTAATTTTTTGGTCAGAACTTGGCATTTAATCTGCTAAATCACTCACATCTTCAGCGGCAACATCACCTTTGACATAATCTTCAAACTTAGGTGCAACTTTTACAGGCTTGATATATTTATCAGTATATTGTTTGGTATCTTTTACGCCGAGCAAATTGAACAATTTATCAAATTGTGCTTCCCAAGCATTCATTAATTTTGTTTTGGCATCTTCTGGCAAAGCGTAAGACTGGGCTTTGAACGGACCAATCGCATTCTTGCGAGTCTTGTAATAGAACTGCTCATCGGTCATGCCGGGCTTGCGGTCTGCGGCATTATTTATATCTAGCCACGCATACATTTCTTTTTTGAAGTCAGCAGGCACATTATCAAAGAACATGGTGGTGAAGTTTGTAGCAAGATGAACTTCAATTGCCTCGTTTTGCACAAACTTGTTAAAGTTTTCTTCTGGCACGGTTGATGCGCCATGCTGAACTGTTCCGCCCATGCCATATTCTTTACGACCAATGCGACTCAAATCACGCAGAACATCAAAAGCAATGGTCACTTCGGCAAGAGAACCATCTGCAAGCACCGTGCCACCATGAGAAGTACCAGTCAGTACACTGATTTTGCTCAAACCTGCTTTATTAGGTGCAATTTCTTTCAGATATGTATTGAACCCATTCATATAAGCGCGTAATTCAAATTCATTTGAATTTGTTGTTCCTACTTCTCCAATTTCACCACCAATGGAAATTGTTACGCCTGCTGGTTCATTATCACGAATAAATTTAGAAAGTTCTGCCGAGAGTTTGCTATTCAATGCTTGTTGTTCTTCTACAGTTGGTAAATGAATATCTACTAAAGTAGAAGTATCTACATCAATATTGTAAAAACCTGCGGCAATCGCTTCGGCAGAAAGGTCACGAACTGCTTGTAATTCGGCTTCTGGATCTGCCTGATATTTTTTTGCAGAGACTTGGAAGTGGTCACCTTGAATAAAAACGGGACCGACAAATCCTTCGGCGATGGCGGCGGCGAGGATATTGGTCACATATTCGGATGGGCGTTGGGCACTATAACTCATTTCAGAACGAGCCAATTCAAAAATAAATGCGCCTCCATTAATCTTAAGGGCTGAACGGAACATGGCGCGTGCGGCGTGATAAGATAAAGCGCGTAAATTAAATGCTGGGGTGGTAAAAGTCATTGGCACTTCTTCACGTCCGCGAGCCATGTAAAGGTCGTGAATGGACGCTGGGATGATACCCAAGTCTAAGGCGACGCATCGGATGATGTAACGAGACCAGCCCGCACTTAAGTCTGAAGCGAGGGCTGAACGTTCAACCAGTTTGCCGACATTTTTTCTAAATGTATTTGCGTCTAAAACTTTTACGGTTGTCCCTTCTACTGATACACTGTTTTCAAGCAGTGCGAGTAATTCATTGACGTGATTCGACATAACAATCTCCTGATAAAAAAATGATAACTTGATTATATCTTGAATTAAACGATATAATTGCTAGAGCGAAACAATTTGAAAATAATAACGTATATCTTTGGCAGGAGGCTCCCATGAGCGATTTTTTTGAAAAAGTAAGTAGTCAGGTTGACCCGTTCAAGAAACTGGTTTCATATATTCCCGGTTTCGGCGGGTATGTTGAACGGCAGAATCGTCGCGACGCAGATGCTCTCTTGCGTGAAACGGTTGCACGCCGCTTTGAAGAACAATGGAGTCGCATCTCTAATTTGCAAGCGGAACTCGTGAGCAACGGCATGATTAAGTATGTTGATGATGTAGAAAAAGCTGCATTGGCTTTGCGCACATTCATTGACAAAATCAGCACTGCTGCACGCGGGTATTCTGGTTTGTTTGATGCGGTCAAAATCAACGAAGCCGAATTGGAAAAAATTTATCAATTTGACGCCGCCTTTTTTGATTTAGGTGACCAAGTGAAAAGCGGAATTGATAATTTAGAATCCAGCATGAATGATGAAGAATCATTACCTGCCGCGATTCGCAATGTGACCACATTGGCGCGTTTGGCTGTGGAAACATTTGAACGTCGCTCTGAAGTTGTAACAGGAAGTTAATATTTTTTGTAGGGGCACGATATATCGTGCCCCTACAGGTATTTTTATGTGGCATGAATATATCAACGCAACCTCTGTTGATGAGGTGATACAAATTCTCGCCGAAAAGCGTGAACGCGCACGCGTCATCGCTGGCGGCACTGATTTGATTCTCGAACTCGAACGTGGCGTTCGCAAAGGGGTAGATACATTAATTGATGTAACCAGAATTTCTGAATTAAAAAAAATAACAATAGATGAAGATGATGTCATTCATCTTGGCGCGTTAGTCACGCACAATGATTGCGCATCTGATAAATTGATTCGCACACGCGCATATCCATTATCACGCGCGGCGTGGGAAGTTGGCGCGCCACAGATTCGTAATCGCGGAACCATTGCTGGAAATCTAATCACCGCATCACCAGCAAACGATACCATCACGCCATTGATGGCACTTGGCGCAAGCGTTACATTACTTTCAAAAAATAGTGAAAGAACGATTCCGCTTAAAGAATTTTATACAGGTGTTCGCAAAACCGTCATGCAACCTGATGAAATGCTGGTGGATATTTCTTTCCCTGCCATGACAAAATCCCAACGAGGCGCATTTATCAAGTTAGCATTGAGACGTGCACAAGCGATTTCTTTAGTGGATGTCGCGCTTCTTCTTGATTTGAAAGCGGATACTGTAAAGTCAGCCTCTATCACACTTGGGGCAGTGACTCCCATCATTGCCCATGCAACAAAAGCGGAGCAATTCTTAATTGGCAAAAAATTAACCGATAAAAATATTATCCAAGCCGCCGAACTGGCAGTGGAATCCGCTACGCCAATTGACGATGTGCGTGGCTCGGCAACTTACCGCCGTGAAATGGTGAAAGTTGTCGTCAAACGCGGCTTGACCATGATTCGTGATGAAAAACAAGAATCAGGCATGCCGAAGAAGCCGATTTTGTTAGATACACAGACGATGGACGATGGACTGGAGACCATAAGTAAATTTCCAGAATCAGCAATTGAAACAAAAATTAATAATAAAAATTATTCCTTCAAAAGCGGACATGACAAAACCTTATTAAGATTTTTGCGTGAAGAAGGTATGCTCATTGGTACAAAAGAAGGTTGCGCCGAAGGTGAATGTGGTGCATGTACCGTCTTCTTAGATGGTCAAGCCGTGATGTCTTGTTTAGTCCCTGCGCCACGCGCACACAATGCTGAAATTATTACAGTGGAAGGTTTAGCAAACGGCGAAGAATTACATCCAGTGCAAGAAAAATTTATCGAACACGCCGCCGTGCAATGCGGATATTGTATTCCGGGCTTTATTATGTCTGGCGCAAAATTGTTAGAAGAGAAACCGAACCCAACCAAAGACGAAATCGAACAAGCGATTACCGGCAATTTATGCCGTTGTACAGGTTATTATAAAATTGTAGATGCAATTCAAGACGCAAGTAAAATGAAAGCATGAGGTCTGTATGGGCAAATATCAAAGTTTATCCAGAAAAGCAGTAAAAGAAAAAAGCCGAGATGTGCATGTCGCTTGGCGCGGCATTGGATGTATTATGATGTTAATTATCCCAGTCATTTCTATTGCGGCTGGTGTGATAACCATTGATTACGGTTTGGCTAATAAATGGACAATCCCATTTCAACTATTGGGCTTTCCGCGTTATCCAGATTGGTTTTATGCATCAGACGGTTTAATGTTACTCCTCAGACCAATTACATACACAAGGCATTTCTATGCCTATGCCGTCACAAGTATTTTGTATATGATTTTGCTTGGTGGCATTATGTCTGTCCTCTACGCATTTATGTATCGCCTTGTTGGTCCACCGCAATATGGTCCATTAGATGTTCCGCCACCAAGTGTTAAATTGAAAAAATATAAAAGATAAAATGCAAAACTCTGCAATTGGCAAATCACACCCGCGTGTTGATGCGCGCGGAAAAGTCACTGGCGAAACTTTATATTCTGGCGATGTGCATCGCGCCAAAATGTTGCACATGAAAATTTTGTTTGCCGAACGCCCACACGCCAAAGTAAAGAATATTCATTTAACAAAAGCATTGGCATCGCCCGGTGTGGTTGCAATTTTCACCGCCAAAGATGTTCCTAACAACGAATACGGTTTGCAAATTCCAGACCAACCCGTTTTTTGCGGACCTGGTTCATCCAAACCTTATACCGATATTGTCCGTTTTGTCGGTGACCAAATTGCCGCAGTGGTAGCAAACACTGAGTCACAAGCGCATGATGCGATGAAATTAATCGAAGTGGATTATGAAGACTTACCGCCTCTGCTTGACCCGATAACTGCTATGCGCTCGGATGCTTTGGTCTTACACCCCGACCGTGGTGATACAAACATTTGTGTTCATTACAAAATTCGCAAAGGAGATGTGGACGAAGCATTTAAGCAAGCGGATGTCATTGTTGAAAGCGAGTACCATACTCCAGTGCAGGAACATGCCTACCTCCAGCCTGAAGCGGGCTTGGCATACATTGATGAAAACGGATTAATCGCAGTCGAATCAGCCGGGCAGTGGACTCATGCAGATAGAAAATCTATTGCTCATGCTTTAGATTTACCCGAAGAAAGTGTGCGGGTGATTTATCCAGCCATTGGCGGTGCATTTGGCGGACGGGAAGATTTATCGGTTCAAATTCCATTAGCATTAGCGGCTTGGAAGTTACAACGACCCGTAAAAATAATTTGGTCTCGTAGGGAATCAATTATTGGGCATGGCAAACGGCATGAAGTTTTTCTCAAAGCAAAATGGGGCGCCACAAAAGATGGCAAAGTGATTGCGATTGAAAATGAAATTATTGGCGATGGCGGCGCATACATGTACACTTCGAATAAAGTGTTGGGGAATTCAGCGATTACATCAACGGGACCTTACTTTATACCGAATGTAAAAACAGATGTGTACGGCGTTTATACAAACAATTTGCCCGGCGCGGCATTTCGCGGATTTGGTGCGCCACAAGCCTTGTTTATGGCTGAAAGCCAAATGAATAAGTTAGCAGAAAAACTTGGTATAGACCCTGTTGAGTTTCGTTTGAAAAATGCTTTAAGAGATGGTGACACAATGGGAGTTGGCACACCTGCACCAGGACCTGTTACTGTTGTGCAATGTATTGAAGCGGCGAGAGATAAGTTTGGGTGGAAGAAAAAGACGAAGAAAAAAGTTAACAAAAAAAGTAATCAGTATTCAGTAGTCAGTGGTCGTGGATTTGCGGCAGGATTTAAGAATGTCGGTTTTTCGTTTGGCTATCAAGAAAATTGTTGGGCAAAAGTAGAAATTTATGGCAATGGCAAAATTGAAAAAGTGATTTTGCATCATGCTGGCGCGGAAGTTGGTCAAGGTACACATACCGTGATGATTCAAATGGCGGCGCAAGCATTAAGTGTACCGACTGATATTATTGACTTAAGAGTTTCTGATTCAGCCACACAAGAAAATCCCGGTTCTGCTTCCGCTTCGAGATTAACTTTCATGGCGGGTAACTCCATCAAAGGTGCGGCGGAGTTGGCATTACAAAAATGGAATAATGAAGAACGCCCTGCCATTGCTGAGTTTAAGTATCTTGCTCCACGCACCACGCCAATGGATAAAGAAACTGGATTTTCTACGCCAAATTTTCAATATGCGTGGGTGGCGCAAGCCTGTGAAGTTGAAGTGGATACAGAAACAGGTCATGTAAAAGTGACGCGCATCTTATCTGCGGATGATGTGGGTAAAGCCATCAACCCTGATTTAATCGTTGGGCAAATTGAAGGCGCCATTGTCCAAGCACATGGTTATGCTGTGTTGGAAGATTTCAAAATGAAAGATGGCAAAGTATTAACTGACCAATTCAGTAATTATTTATTACCAACCATTTTAGATATTCCTGAAAAAGTAGAATCTGTTCTAGTAGAAATCCCTGACCCGAATGGTCCATGGGGTGCACGCGGCGTTGGAGAATTGCCTTACCTTCCAGTTGCACCCGTCATTGCGGCGGCAATTCATGATGCAACTGGAGTTTGGATTAATGAATTTCCATTCACGCCGGAAAGAGTGTTGAGGGCGTTGGGGAAGATAAAGTAAGATGGTGAAGTCATAAGAATGAGAAAAACCTATAAATTAAATCAAAGGTGGAAGTTTTTACTACTTGGAGTGTCATTTTTATTAATAGTTTTTATTTTGATTTTTACTTTTGTTTATTTATCAGAAAAACAATTAATCTTTTTAGAGTTTGTTTTAGTAAAGGTTATCTTATTAGGACTTCTCGCTTTTGGCACATTCTCTACAGAGATTGCTATCTCTCCTACCGGGCTTACTAGCGTTTCTTTCGGTAGGAGCAAGTTTATTCCTTGGGAAGATGTAAAAAGTATTGAGATTAATCCCTTGAACTTTCAGATATTCGCAAAATTAAAAACACCCAATGAAATTTTTGCATTTTCACCATTTATTGCAGACAATCCATCAGATTTACTTGCAGAATTAGCAAACTATCTTCCAAAAGAATATTTCCAAAAAGAGTTATATGATTTCAGATTAATAAAATCATAATTCAAGATGCCCTTCCCTACTTTGACGAAACCAAAGAATTAAACTGTCTGTATTAAGTTAAAATCATAATTAAATGCCCTTCCCTTACCTTGACGAAACAAAAGCATTAAATGAATCCACTCGCAAAGAGGCGGGTGGTTCGTTTATTCAATTATCAGATGGAATCACACATTATCAACTGGGTGGAGACGATTCCCTTCTCCCTGTGGGAGAGGGGCTAGGGGTGAGGGAAGTTGTTCTCGTTCACGGATTTTCCGTCCCATCCTTTATTTATGACCCAACTTTTGAATTTTTATCCAAACAAGGTTTTCATGTGTTGAGATATGATTTATTCGGGCGTGGATATTCGGATAGACCGAAACTTCAATATGACATTCATCTTTTTGTGAAACAACTCAAAGAATTGTTAGATAAACTCAATTTCAAAAAAATAAACCTAGTGGGTTTGTCTATGGGGGGACCGATTACGGCAAAATTTGTTGCGGAATATCCACAGTATGTATCCAAACATATTTTGATTGACCCCGCAGGTGCAAAACCAATTAAATTATCAACGCTGTTGAAGATAGTGAAAATTCCGTTGCTCGGCGAACTGTTACTTGGTCTGTTTGGAAGCGTAAGTATGGTTAAGTCTGTTGCAGATGATTTGTTCACGCCTGAACTCGTTGAACATTTTCAGAAAAAATATTCAATTCAAATGGGTTATCATGGATTCAAACGGGCAATTTTATCTACGATGCGAAATAACATGCTAGGCTCATTTTTAGAAGTTTATGAGCAAATTGGAAAATTGAAAAAACCGACATTATTATTTTGGGGCAAGCAAGATGCAACTGTGCCGTTTGAACATAGTGAAATTATTTTGAAAGCCATTCCGCATACTGAATTTCATGCCATTGAAGATTGTGGGCACATTCCACATTACGAAAAACCAGATGAAGTGAATCCGATTTTGTTAGAATTTTTGAAGAGGAAACATGAATAAAACGAATATTCAAACTTTGTTCAAATATAATCAATGGGCGAATGCAAAAATTTTTTTCGCCGCCTCAAACCTGACCGTCGAGCAGTTTCTTGCTTCGGATACTTTTCCTCACGGCGGCATTCGCGGCACGCTTACCCACGCCTTATTTGCCGAGTGGATTTGGCGCAATCGTTGGGAAGGCGAATCACCTACGACAAGATTCAAGCCTGAAGATTTTCCAACTTTTGAGTCATTACAAACTCGTTGGTTAGAAGAAGAAAAAGAATTAATGAAATTTGTAGACGGAGTAGCCGATGAAAAATTAAATTCAGTTTTTCATTACAAATCTACAAATGGTGTAAAGTTTGAAAATATTTTATGGGAATCAATGGTGCATGTCGTCAATCACGGCACGCAACATCGCACGGAAGTTGCCGCTATGTTAACGGATTTTGGTCACTCGCCAGGGGATATTGATATGATTTTATTTTTGAGGAAAAAGATATAAAGGATTGAATGAATAAAATAAAAAATTATATTTATCGTAATCGCCATAATTTGGCTGTGTTCGTTTTACTAAACCTCGCCTGTTTAACGTGTATTGTGCTTGTCTTTGCACGCGTCACTTATACCGACTCATTTCGTCATTCAGGATTAATTTGGAATCTTTTCCTCGCATGGATACCTTTTATCTTGGCATATTTTGCTCATGCAATTTCTTGGCGGAAGATAACTTTGTATATTGGGATTCCGATAATTGCTTTCTTGTGGTTAATCTTTTTCCCAAACGCCCCATATATGCTGACAGATTTACAAGACCTCGCCCGCGCTGGCGGAGTCGGCGCGCCACTTTGGTATGACGTGATTATTGTAGTGTGGTGTTCATGGACAGGTACGCTGCTCGGAATCATTTCACTATACTTGATGCAAGATATTATCTTCCGCACCATTGGCAGGTGGGTGGGCTGGGCTTTTGTCTTCATCATTTCGGCGGCGAGTAGTTTCGGCATGTATATTGGTCGCTTTGTGCGATTAAATTCGTGGGATA
Organism: Anaerolineales bacterium; assembly: GCA_016789345.1. Lineage (GTDB taxonomy): Bacteria > Chloroflexota > Anaerolineae > Anaerolineales > Villigracilaceae > Villigracilis. Next base: position 13,534 of record JAEURG010000237.1, read on the forward strand.
TTTTACAAAACCCCTCTGAAACCGCTATGGAAATTTTAGGCTTAGTCATTGACCCTAGTATGCGCCTCGCCGCGTTTACGGTTTTATATACAGTTTTCTTTCTATTTATATTTTTGTTGCTTTATTCATTTAGCCACATGCTCGTAGAGCAAACAACAAGATTACAAGAAACTCCAGAACAATTGGCTTCTACACAACCATCCAACACCACTTCATTGCGAGCGTAGCGAAGCAATCCCCAATAAATATGTTCTTAGGTATTATGTTTGAGATTGCTTCGGGTTGGTCTCGATACGCTTCGCTACTCGACCATAGCCCTCGCAATGACATGGATTCCTGATAGCCTTTGCAAGCCTTTGAAAGAAAATAGACGTACACTTGCCTCAACTTGGAGGTCGCCATGAAAAATTTATATCAACAGATTTACCCTTATCGCTTTCGATTAACGCTTTTCACTCTATTGTGTGGAGCAACATTATTTGCGGTTGTTCTATTTCGTTTGAGAACCATTCTCAGTGGCTCAGATGAATATGCGTTCTTGTTGTGGAATATTTTTCTAGCATGGATTCCGCTTGGGTTTGCCTACGCCGCTGAATCATTTTCATGGAATCGCAAAACGCTTTTGCTCCTTATGCCTTTCGTGGCTTTGTTGTGGCTTTTATTTTTTCCAAATGCACCCTATATTCTCACAGACTTGTTTCATTTAAGTTGGAAAAAAGCAGGTGATATACCCATTTGGTTTGATACCCTTCTGCTATTATGGTTTGCATGGACGGGGTTATCACTTGGTTTAATTTCTATGTTTATGATGCAAAACATTGTCCGTAGAGCATTTGGCAGAATCACAGGTTGGCTGTTTGTATTATCGGTTGGTTTTCTTGCAAGTCTTGGCATTTACATTGGCAGATTTTTAAGATGGAACTCGTGGGACGTGCTTTTTAATCCGCGTGACCGTTTCATTGAATTATTGTATTATTCAACCAATCCTAGTTTACAATCAATCATGTTTATCAGCATATTTTCTGCTTTGTTTATTTTTATCTACATCACAATTTATACATTTGGTTTACTTTTACAGGAACAAATCCAAAAAACATGAAACCCTTAATTATCATTCGCGGCGGCGGCGACCTTGCAACTGGAATTGCATTGCGTTTGCATCGTGTTGGTTTTCAAATCACAATTCTTGAACTCGATAAACCGCTTGCTGTCCGTCGTACGGTTTCATTTTCAGAGGCTGTGTACGAAGGCGTACAAACTATTGAGGGCGTAGTCGCAAGGCTTGTTTCAGCAGACCAGTTTCAAGTCACGATGGAAGCGGGCGAAATCGCAGTATTAATTGACCCACATGCCAACATCTTAAAGAATCAATTTTTAACGAGTCCACAATCTACTTTTGTGATTGATGCCCGACTCTTAAAATCTGAGCCTGACCCTTTACCTTCGGAAGTCGCGCTTCATATCGGACTTGGACCTGGTTTCTCTGCCCCAGCCAATTGCCATGCCGTGATAGAGACTCGCCGAAGCCACACGCTTGGCAGGGTGTATTGGGAAGGGCAAGCGCAAGCCGATAGCAAACAACCTGATGGCGACGCGCGGCGTATACTGCGTGCGCCAGCAAATGGGAATATTGAGGCATTAAAACAAATTGGTGATGTTTGTAAAGCAGGTGAAAAAATTTGTTTGGTGAATAATCAACCAGTCGTCAGCTCGTTTGATGGAATCTTGCGCGGCTTGATTCACCCAAAAGTAGATGTAGTTGAAGGCATGAAAATTGGGGATGTGGATTCTCGCAATGACCCCGATTTAATTCGTTTGGTTTCAGATAAATCTTTAGCAGTGGCAGGTGGCGTGTTAGAGGCGGTGTTTAGTAAATTAAAAGATAGCGATTAGCCTTTGGCAGTTAACATTTCGCGGTCAAAAATAGAAGGATTGGTGTATAAGCCTTCGCGTAAATAAGTACGCGCAAGCTCAACATCCCGTAAAACTTTTTGAATGTTTTCATATTCTGAATCACATAACAATACGCCAACATTGGCTTTCATTTCCAAATCATGCTGGCGATTATCAATAAAGCGTTTCATACTGTCTTTAACACGCGAGGCAATTTTTAGTGGGGCTTCTGGGCTGGGAATATCTTCTATCAATGTGAAGAAAAGAAAATGATTACTAGACCAAGCCATCGTGTCGGTTGGGCGAAGCGTCATACGAAATTGGTCTGCGAGTTTGCGTAAAAACTCATCATATTCGCTTTGGCTAATTTGATTCTTGAGTTTAGGCAATTGGTCTACTTCGGCAAACAAAACCCCAAATCGACGAAATGAACTTTGTTTGATTCGCTCTAATGAAAAGGTGAGACGAACACTAAAAAAAGAATAGGCATACAAGCCTGTCGCTTTGTCATGCGAAGGTTCGTTGAGTGCGCCTTGTGTGGTTTGTAATCTTTGCACAAGGTTACTGAGTTGATTAATATCTACGGGCTTGAGCAAGAGTAAATCTGGCTCTACGGGTAACGTATCTGCCATTGGTGCATACGCCGTGATAACGACGACTGGCACACGTTTTAAGCGTTCATCATCGCGCATGTTTTTTAGAATATCAATCCCGCTCATTCTAGGTAATTGCAAATCAAGTAGAACAATGTCTGGAGTCATTGTTCCCAAGCGTTCCATCGCATCTTTGCCATCTAGCACGATTTCAGTATGATAGCCCGCTACATCCAATACATGCCGAAACAGCGCGACAATGTCGCGGTCATCTTCGACGATTAAGGCTACAGGCTTATCCATAAGGATATTATACGACTTAAATAATCTTATATTGAAATGATTTTTGAATTGCCTTGCATGTATAATCAATTTGCTAGACAACCTCAGACCTACAAGGACTAAACCATGTTTGGTTCAGACAACAAGGAGTATTTGATTACTTTGTTTGAATATGCACCGATTTCACTTTGGGAGCAAGATTTCAGCCGCATTAAAATCTTGTTTGATGATTTGAAAAAGCAAGGGGTGAAAACTTTGGATTCTTATTTGGATAGCCACCCCGAATTTATCGACGAATGTATGCAGGCGATTAAGGTTTTGAACGTTAATCAGCAAACGGTTTCGATGTTCAAAGCCGACTCAAAAGAGACGTTTCTTTCAAATTTGAATTTAGTTTTTCGTGATGGAATGCGTCATCACTTTCGAGATGAATTGCTGTCACTATGGAATGGGGAAATTAAGTGGGCAGGTGAAGGTATCAACTATACGTTAGACGGCGAAGCGTTAGACATCATCTTGCATTGGCGTATTCTTCCAGAACATGAAAAAAATTGGGATAAAGTTTTAGTCACCATCGAAGACATCACTGCCCGAAAACGCGCCGAAAAACGACTCGAAAGTTTATTTGAATCTTCACCAATTTCATTGTGGGAAGAAGATTACAGCGAAATCAAAAAATATTTTGATGCGCTTCGAGAACAAGGTGTAACTGATTTTGAAGATTATTTGCGCGAACATCCTGAAGCCTCATTGCATTGTGCTTCATTGATTCGCGTGTTAAATATCAACCAAAAAACTTTAGAATTGTTTGGCGCAAATTCTAAAAATGATTTGTTGAATAATTTAAGTCAAGTGTTTCGTGATGAAATGGGAAATTCATTTGCCAAAGAACTTATAGATTTATGGAATGGAAAATTATATTATGAACGCGAAGGAATTAATTATTCACTGACAGGCGAACCAATTAATATTCTTTTGAGTTTTCGCGTGATGCCCGGGCACGAAGATGATTTTTCATGGGTAACAGTTGCAATACAAGATATTACGGCACGAAAAAAAGCGGAAGAATATTTGCGTTACCTCGGCACGCATGATGTCATGACTGGTTTATATAATCGCGCGTATTTTGAAGAAACAATTTTGAAATTAGAAGCCAATCGCGTAGAACCAACCAGCATTGTAATTGTTGATTTGAATTATCTCAAACACGTCAACGATACTTTTGGGCATCAAGCAGGCGATAAATTAATTCGCCGCATTGCAGAAGTTTTGCAAGCCGCATCGGAAGATAAATATTTCACAGCGCGTATTGGCGGCGATGAGTTTGTTGTTATCTTGCCAAATGAAAACGAAGAAACCGCAAATGAATTTATGAAGCATCTTCAAGTATTGGTTGAAATGAATAATAAATTTTATCGCGAGCCTGAATTAAGCGTTTCCATTGGCGTTGCTACCAGCACGCCTGAGTTGAGCCTTGAAAAAGTAATCAACCTAGCGGATGATGCTATGTATAAAAATAAAGGCGAACATCACCGCCGCCGCAAAGATGACCCAAAACTTTAGCCCCACGCGTTTTGATTCATTTTCAATTCGCCATCATCCGCAACGTGATTTTATTCAGCAAGTTCTTGCTTCCACTTTTGATTCTGTCAATCCTTATGATGCTGTAAAAAAATATTTACAAAAAAATTCTTTACCTAACTCAAAAAAGACTTTTGCTTTCGGATTAGGCAAAGCTGCAATGGCAATGACTCAAGCCATTGCAGATGAAATTTCATTAACCGATTCACTCATCATCACCAAATACGCTTCGCTTTCTGACTTGAAACTTGATTCTGTTATTCTGGGAAATCATCCTATCCCCGGCAAGGACAGCCTTAACGCTGGAATTGAAGCCAAAAAGTTTCTTTCACAATTAACAAAAAATGATTTATTGATTTGTTTGATTTCAGGTGGTGGCTCAGCATTAATGACTGCGCCAACCATTCCATTAGATAAACTGCAAGAATTAACTTTAGCATTATTAAAATCAGGCGCAAGCATTGATGAAATCAATACCATCCGAAGGCATTTGGATGAATTGAAAGGTGGGGGTGTGGTTCAATTTGCAAATGGAGCAAAAATTATCAGTTTGATTCTCTCGGATGTTGTAGGAGACTCGCTTCAAACTATTGCTTCTGGAATCACAGTGCCTGATTCCACTACAAAGGAAGATGCAATAAACATTTTACAAAAATATAAAATTAAGAATGAAATTTCTTCTTGGAAAGAAACTTTGAAAGCAGATAATCCGCTTTTTGAACATGTTGAAAACAAAGTTGTGGCTAGCAATTCCACTGCCTTAGGGTTTGCGTGTAGTCAAATAGAGAACGCATGGGGAGATGAAAAGGTGAAGATAATAAATAAGAATATTCAAGGCGAAGCAAGTGAAGTTGGGTTAGAAATTGCAAAGCAATTCAAAAACGCTTTTCAAACGATGCAAAGACCTTTCTGTTTGTTAGCAGGTGGAGAAACAACTGTAACTATTAGGGGAAATGGCAAAGGTGGAAGGAATCAAGAATTGGCATTAGCAACTGTGGAGGAGTTATCTGGTTTAGAAAATGTGATGCTGATTTCAATCGCGACAGATGGAGAAGATGGACCAACAGATGCGGCAGGCGCGGTGGTGACGGGGGAGAGTTATCAGCGAAGCAAAAGTTTGGGGATGGATGTCACCAACTATCAATCAAGAAATGATGCGTATGAATTTTTTAATCAGCTAGGTGATTTAATCAAAACAAACCCTACTGGCACAAATGTCAATGATTTAGTTTTTTGTTTTGCGTTTTAACTTGCTGCTTGCTATACCCAAACCTTTTTAGCCACAGAGACCACAGAGAAAAAAAGGTTTAAGAGTTTTTCTCAGAGAACTCTGTGCGCTCTGTGGCTACGTTTTAATTTATGCGTTTGCACTTCTGCCAAACCACGTTTGCCATTCGCGTTTTTCCCATACAACGAGAATTGGTGCGGCGACAAAAATGGATGAGTAGGTTCCGCTCAACAAGCCAACGAGTAAGACAATAGCAAATTCTTGTAAAGTGACTCCGCCGAACAATGCCAGCGCGAGCAGAAGAAATTCTACGGTCATTAATTGGGTGTTGATAGAACGCTGTAAAGTTTGCACAATGGAATGATTGACGAGTTTTTCATATTCGAGCCTGCGTAAGATGTTTGAATTCTCGCGGATGCGGTCGAACACTACAATTGTATCTTGCATGGAGAAACCAATGACGGTTAATAGCGCGGTTAAGAAGAGTGAATCAACTTGCCAATTAAAAAAGTATGCACCAATGCCTGTGATGCTGAAAATAATGGCAATATCATGCAACATAGCGAGGATGGCACACACGCCATAACGGAAAGCATTTTCTACTTTGCGAAATGACCAGATGATGAATAGCACTACTAGAATAGATGCAACTGCAACAGCAATTGCCGCACGTTGGGTCACTTGTCTGCCAATGCTGGGTCCTACGCTATCGAAGCGGATGACGGTTACTTCAGAATCAGAAGCAGTTTTTAGGTCTTTCAATACTTCGTCGCGAACTTCGTTGGTAAGAAACGAGGAACGGATAATGACTGAGCCTATTTCGGTAGAAGTGATTTGCGCATCGTCAATATTCGAGTCTTCATAAATGCTGAGGATAGTGGATGTATCGGGTGTTTTCCCGTTTTCAAATTGAACTTCAAACAGAGTGCCGCCGGTGAAATCAAGCGAGAGCGGAACGCCATTGATAGCAAGCAAAGTTAACCCTGAGATTATTAAAATCAGTGAAAAAGCAAAAAAGTAATATCGTTTACTTAAAATATTCATAACAAAATTCCTTAGTGAATTTGTTTATAGACCGAACCAGCGCTCATAGTTTTGTGGTTTGAAGGAGCGTATAAAAATTGCCAATATGGTGCGTGTGACGTAAATAGCAGTGAACAACGAAATAATAACGCCGAGCGCGAGTGTTAATGAAAAACCTTTGACGATGGTGGCGCCAAAAGAAGAGCCGAACCAGAATAGAATGATGGACGTGATGATGGCGGCAAGGTTTGAGTCACGAATGGATGACCAAGCGCGCGTCCAGCCTTGGTCCATGGCTTGATTGAGTGTTTTTCCATTGCGTAATTCTTCTTTCATACGCTCAAAGATGAGGATGTTTGAGTCGAGTGCTGTGCCTGTACTCAGCATGAAGCCAGCAATACCTGGTAAGGTTAATGTGAAGTGGAACCACTTGAAGACTGCAAAAGCAATTGCGGCATAAATCAAAATGGAAAGCACTGCCACGATGCCGGGCATACGATAATAAATAATCATAAACAAGGCGACGATAATCATACCGATGCCGCCAGCGATTAAACTTTTGTTTAATGAATCTGCGCCGAGGGTGGGACCAATAATGCGGGTTTCAACAATTTTCAATGGTACGGGCAATGAACCGTAACGGAGTTGAATTGCAAAGGCGTTGGCTTCTTCAAATGTAAAGTCGCCGGTGATTGTGCCTTGACCACCTATGATGGCATCATTGATTACTGGAGCAGAGATAACTTGTTTATCTAATGTAATGGCGAGGATTTTGCCGATGTTGGCGGCAGTGTGCTGGCCAAAAATTTGTGCTCCGTTTGATTTCAATGCAAAGTTGATTGAATATCCGCCTCCAAATTGATTTGGCGACACGCTTATCGAGTCAATTTCTGCGCCGGTGAAAATAGTGTGGTAAATTTTCTCGCCCTCGCCTGCGGTGACAGGTTCGCCAGTGGGGCTGTAGTCGGTTAATAGAATTGTCCCTGCTTCGGGGAGGTCATCGCCTGTGTCTACAAACTCAAGCAGACCCGTTTGTTGAATCGTCGCCAAAACGGATTCGGTATCTGCTAGCCCGGGGAATTCGCCCACAATACGACGGTCTCCTGCTACGGTAATCACATTTTCGTTCACGCCTAAAGCGTCAGTACGTTGTTGAACAATTTGGCGGGCGACTTCCATCGCTTCAGAATCTATAGTTTGGTCGGCGGGGATATCGGCTTCGAGTAGCACTTGCAAACCGCCTTGCAGGTCTAGCCCGAGGCGTGGCTCTACATCTCTGCTAAACAGGGCTTCATTGGTGTTGCTAAATGGGTTAGGGATTAGGATTTCGCGGCTGAGGTCAATCCATAATGATAGGGCAACCACAACCACAATTAGGATAATACGATTGGTTAAATTACGAATCATGCGTTAGAGTTCTCCATCCACGAAAATGCCAGCCTGTGGCTGGCGCGGACAATATTATACTCCTATTGCGGAAAAAGAGAATAAAAAGTTGGCGATTTGGGATTTGATTTGCCCAACGGCTTGAGTTAACGCCGTCCAACTGGAAAATGACAAGGCATAGGAAACTGCTTATGATTGCCGCGGAATCCCCAGCGTCAGGCCGTTCGCCCTGCGAAGACGGGGTGCACGCTGTGTTGGGTAGTGATTAGGAACGCATGTGATTTTATTGAGACAAATCATTCTTTTCCGCTGAAATAATCTGTGCTGTTTGGGTATCAATATAAAAAGTCAAAGAAACTATATCATCATAATAATAAGATACGTACCATACGGAATCACGTCCATGTTCATCGAAATTGAGAATTGCTAAGACACTGGCATTGTTCGGCGGTAGCCCTGATTCCTTTTCTGCTAATGCCCAAGTGGCATAAAAAGCGTCACGTGGATGTACGGAAACTCTTTGCAATTTTTCCTGTCTATCTCCTGGCGGGATAGAGTTTGCCCAACTATTTCCAGTGCGGATGTCAAATACCAAGTTTCGGTCATCGAACTTAATGTGTTTAGTGGGATGATTTGTTTCCTTATCTACACGAGAAGGTTCTATCTTGAGAGATGTGTAGGCAATGTGAATATCTATAAAAGTTGGACCATTTTCTGTGTAATGATTCCATCTAGATGGACTAGCCCAAATGGTATGAATTCTAAAATCAGTACCTGACTTAGAAAATGCTGTATCTAGAATCTGCGTCCATGAAGCGGGAGGACAATTAATAAAATGACATTTGTTTTCGTAAAAAAAATTAGCAAACGCAGCAGTTATGAAAACAAGGACGAAGATAGACGCAAAGGGTTTTCTAAATTTGGAGATGTTTGCCATGTTGTTCTCTGAATTTCGTTTGCTGTCCTTTACGAAGGAACTGCCCAACGGCTTGCGTTACTGGTTTGTGGGCGGGCTGAGATTCTCTCCGAAGACGAGAAAAAACTCGAAGCGAGAAAACTACTGAAAATGCCGCAGAATCCCCGCCATCCAGTGCACGCTTTGTTAGGCGCGGTTTTGTAAATCGTTTTATGCAACCATTTTACTTTACTCAACCGAATGTTTCCTTTGCAGTTTGGGAACAAACATGTTGGTCTTTTTACGATATTCGCCATAATCTTTTGGTGCCAATGCCATTAGGTAGTTTTCTTCGGCACGCGCTTGATAGTAAATAGCAACCCACCCTATTAAGCCAAGTATTGGCAACCAAATTCCAGTAAAAAGGAACAAGGCAATGTTTAGAAAGGCTTCTGACGCGTAACGTGGATGACGAATTAATCCATATGGACCTTGCGTTGCCAAGATGAACTCTTGAGGTGGAACTGTGTACAAGGGTGTATAGTTGGGGTTGAACACCATTGCGAACAAACCAAAAATATCGTCAACGACAAACAGAATACTTCCAACCACATTTACCCAAAGCGGGAGATTCACTTTTACCAACACCAAGTATTGATTTATTGATGATGATAATGAGTCTATGAGAAGAAGAATTATTGTGATGATATTGACCGTAAAGACAAACAGCACGCCAACTTTTGAAGGAATTGTTCCTGGCGGTTTTGATAAGGTGGACACATGGGGACGGATTATCTTTGGCGAGTGCTTTAGAAACGCATTTTTTATTAGAAATCTGTTGATGCTATACAACACCAAAAGCGTAGCCCATGTTATAGCAATTATCAACAACTTGTTTTGACTATTCATTGGACTGCCTTTTCGGAAAGCGCCTAACGGTTTGCGTTACCTGCGTGTGGGCGGGCGTGGACCATGCTCATTGTACCGAAAAATGCTTAGTTGTTGAGTCCTCTCATTTTGGCCGCAGAATCCCACCTGTCCAGTGCACGCGGTGTTGGGCACGGCAAACTCTTTCATAACGATAATCTGTTTGATTACAATCTGCTCAAACCATTCATGATTGAGGATACTCCAAGAATTATAAACAAAATAGCAATGCCACACAGAATTAGAGGTGCCCAAGCTATCACTTTTGAACGTGGCGGTATATTTTTGAATGATTTTAACCAAACCCAAGCGAGGATGGCATTACACATACCGATACCCACATTCCATAAGCCCATACTTACTTGTTTGGGACGCATAATTTTTGAAAACTCTATCTGTGAAGAAATTGACAGGGGATCCAGAAAATTATCTGCCGTATTTCTGATTGCGCCACTCAATATAAACAAAACACCTATGATAATGAAAAGTATAGAGTAAAAGGAAAAGTGTTTTTGGTGAATGGGCAAGGCAATTGAGATTGTTATTGCTACGATTGCAGAGATTGATGCAATTGAATTAGAAGGGATAAAAGCGAGAATTCCAAATATTGCGGCGATAATTAAGAATGCCACGATAATGGAATTGCGGCGGATATTTTTATCATGAGGAGTGTCCATAAAATTTTCCAATTCCCTACTACTGATTTTCAACTAAGTGCCCAACTAAGTATTATACGGAAACTTTCCGCATAACCACCCCATACGGGGTCTTATATTGACTTTTTCCGTATAATACCCCATTTTAGGGTCTTATATGGAAAGATAACTCTAAAAGAAACTTTTGACTACTATCTAACCTCTGCTCCCTCATCTTACTCCTTCAGCTTCACATACAAAATATTCGTCCCATCCAAATTCTGAGTTCGCATCTCAAACTTATCTTTCAGATTAATAATCATCTTCGAAAGTTGTTTATGACCATAGGTTCTCGGGTCAAAACCTGGGTCCAGTTGATAAAGAGCATTTCCCATTCCAGCCAGAGGCGCCCAGCCGTCTTGACCAACTGCCATTTCAAAGGCTTGAGTCAAAATTGGCATCGGGTCGGAATCTTCTTTTCCTTCTTTTTTCTTTCCTACCTTCGCTTGCGATTGTTTTTGTAAAGCCTTCTTTTCAACAACCAAATTCTCGGTGTAAACAAATACGTCACACGCATTCACAAATGCTTTGGGAGTCTTCTTCTCTCCAATCCCCATCACAAATATCCCCGTCTCGCGGATGCGCGTAGCCAATCTCGTGTAATCACTGTCACTGGAGACCAAGCAAAATCCATCTACAACGTTTGAATGCAAAATATCCATTGCATCAATAATCATCGCGCTATCTGTCGCGTTTTTACCAATCGTATATCTGAATTGTTGAATCGGTTGAAAAGCATGAAAATTTAACGTTTCTTTCCACGAGTTCATGCTGTTCGTTGTCCAGTCGCCATAAATACGGCGCACCGTCACTTGACCATGCCTGCCTGCTTCCACCAACATTTGCGGTAATAAACCGGCTTGCGCATTGTCGCCATCAATCAACATAGCGATTTTGTTACGAGAAAGGGATTTAAGTTGTTCGTCTGCCATGCTGTCATTATACCTTTTGATTGTAAACATATCGCAACGTCATAAAAGCAATTTCATCGGGTATACTCGCGCTTGTGTCATTCTGAGCCGCGTACTTGTTCTTGGCGGCGAAGAATCTCTGAACTTATCGTAGAGACCCTTTGCCAAACTACAGCTCAGGGTGGCATAAAAAAATCAGAGGCGCATCTATGCAAGAACGATTTAGAAAATGGTTTCCATTACGAGCAGGTGAGAGTGGGTTAGTTCTTACACTTGGGTTTATTTTATTTGCAAATTACGCCGCCATGGGCATCACCAAAGTCGTTTCCGTCAGCGGTTTTCTCAGCGAAGTCAAAGACCATTACATATTATTAGTTTGGGCGATAGATATGGTCTTATTGATTCTCGCCACAGGCTTACAATCCTTAATCGTAGATAGATTTGACAGAGTCAAATTAATTGGCGGAGTCTTACTCGTTTTTGGGATTTTATATGCCATACTCCCGTTTTCGTTTCTTTCTTCGTGGATGCCTGCTTCTGTTTCATACACCTTAATTTATCTACTAAACGATCAGCAATGGCGTTTCTTCCCCGTCGTGTTTTGGATTCTCGTCAACGACATTTATGACCCAGGCACAGGTCGGCGCGTGATGCCAGTGATTGGCATCTTTGCTTTTATCGGCACCATCGTTGGTTTAGCCATCGCCGCAGTAGATGCGCAACTTAATTTTGGCACTGTTAATTTATTATTACTCAATGCTGTCATATTTTTTGTTGCTTTTGCCATTTCACAATTTCGTTTACGGGCTGTCAAACTTCCGCCACCAATTGGCGCGCACGAAGATACAATGAAAGAAACGCTCACCGAAGGCTGGGAATTTATCAAAACTGTGCCTGCTTTTGCTTATGTTGCCTTAGGAATGCTCGCCGCTGGCAGTGTGATGACCGTACTTCTTTTTGACGTACTCTCCGATGCCAAACTTGATTTAGGTACTGGCTTCCAATCTTTTTATGCAACTTATAATTTATTAATTGCAATTGCTTCTATTTTTATGCAAGGCATTTCAGCAAGAATTATTGAACGCTTCACGTTAAAACGCAGTTTCTTCATTCAACCATTTGTGATGTTATTTTCGATGATTGCAAACTTTTTCATCCCCGGTTACATGAGCAGTGGCGTTGCACAAGGCGTTTCTCGTGTGACCTATGACACTGTAGATTTATCTGCCCGTAAAGCCTTTCAAGCCATGGTGCCGAATGAAAAGCGTGGGCGTGTGAGCATTTTCTTAGATAGTTATCTTCCATCTGGCGGAACGATTATCGGAAGTTTAATCACATTTGCTATTATTTCAGTCGGTTTATATTTTGGAATTCCGCGCGAGCAGTATTCATTAATTTATATTGGCGTAGGTATTGCCATTGCACTTGTGGCGGTCTATGCCGCTTATAAAGTCCGTGCCACGTATGAGCAAAGCATGTTAAATTGGCAACTCAAACGCCGCACACGAGGAGCCAGCGTATTAGATAAATTAGATTTTGGGGATAGTGGAAAATAATGCCTGCCCGTTTGGTGATTCAAAAAGATAAAACTGCCATTTACGAGTTATTGGGTTCAGGTGACGAACAACGCATAGAGTCAATGCTTGGGCTATATCAAAGCCTGTTTCCGCAGTACCAGCATTACGTCCAGAGAATGAGGCGCAGAGTTCAATATCCAAATGAGCATCGAGAAAATAATATCGTTCATTATTGGCTAATCGAAATTGATGGCAAACCTGTAGGGTTAAGAACATTTCGTTATGTGCGTCATCGCCATTGTGGGCTGGCTCATGCTTTAGCCATTCATCCAGATTTTCGTGAAGTGCTTATTGATGATAAAAAATTATCTGTCTTTATCATTTATGAATGTTTGCATCAAATCATTCGTGATGCTAAAGAAAACGGCGACCTGCCAGTCTTGGGCATGGTCAATGAAGTGGAAACCAGCCGACTGATGGAGCATTACGAACGTAACGGTCTGATACAATTGCCGTTAAAATATGTAGAACCGATTTTTTCATCAGAATCACTTGGCAAAAGCCGTGAAGAAGAATTAGCAATGATAAAATTTTCTCCAATGCACATGGGTTTTCTGCCCAACCCCGAGATTAAGATTGAAAAATACACCAAAGCAATGATTACTGATTTTGTTCTGGCATTTTTAGTAGACCATTATGGCTTGCCAGAGACCCATCCTGTAGTTCTTGAGACACTTAATTCTATAAAAATATAGGTGAACCCATGAGTGAACAAACACAACCCACGAAATCATCATCACGTTTTTTTAGTTTACGGCTAAAAATTTGGATTGGTTTTACATTAATTTTTATTCCAATTTTTATTGGCAGTTATGCTTGGTTTTATAACTATACAAGAGACCGCGTCTTCCAAACCATCACCGATGACTTAAGCCAAACTTTGCATGGTGCTTTAGCAGGTATAGATAGAGAAGGCTTTGTGCAATTGTATGCAGAAGAAAGCGCCAACAACCCAATGTGTCCGCCTGAAAAACCAACAGCAGATACCCCACCAGAACAAAACGGATATTATCCCGATAATCCGTTATACCTCGAACATGTCAATTGGTTGCGGGCTGTGCAATTTACCCAATTAAAAGAAGACCCATTCGGTGACCCCACCAAAGAAAATACACGTCTTTATACTTACATTAAAGGACCCGACGAAGGTGAAGTCATTGCCATTGGAAGTACAGGCTATTTCCGCGAAACGCGCGGCGGTTTTCGTTTTTGTCAGAGATATACACCTGCATTAAATGAAGATGGCACACCTTCTACTCGAATTTATGACGGCTTACAACAAAGAGTAGATTCTTGGGTGCCATATCAAGATAGATTTGGTACATGGATTACCTCCTACGCACCGATTCTGGATGAGAAAGGTCAACCCATTGGCGCAATTGGCGTTGATATTCAAGCCAGCTATGTAGATGAAGTTGCCGCTGAAATATTACAACAAGGGATGATTGCATTTGCAGTCACATTCGCAATTATATTTGTGCTTGTTTATTGGCTGGCAGGTTTTCTCACGCGCCCAATCATTGGTTTAGCAGGTGTTGCTAAGAAAATCGGTGAAGGCGATTACGAACAAGAACTAAGCAAACACGGTGGCAACTATCAAGACGAAATTGATACCCTCACCGACGTATTCAAAGTAATGGTTGATAAAGTGGCTCAACGTGAACAATCTTTGCGCGCACGTGTGCATCAATTGGAAATTATGATTGACAAATCCAAACTTACCAAACAAGTGACAGAAATTGTTGAAAGCGAATTTTTCCAAGATTTGCAATCAAAAGTCAAAGACATGCGCAACCGTTTCACAAAAGAAGATTAAGATAAAAAGTCCGTAACTTTAGTTACGGACTTTTTCTGCGCTTCATACTTGACTGCTAGTTGATTCTGTTTCAACAATCATTATTTTAACTACGGCTGAATCGGCTTGATAACTCCAACATCGGATGGTGCGCCACCAAACAAACTAATATCGCGGCAAGATTGCTTATCTATTCTTAGCAATACAACTTCGTTTGATAATGCATCCACTTGAATAACCGTATCTTGGCGGTAGGTTGAATCTACAGTCAATTTTAGGATGACTTGATGTTGGGCAGGTAAATTGCTTACACATACTTTTTTATCTGGGTGTTCGCGGTCTTCGTCAATGGCGCGTAAAAAACCACAAGCATTCGGCAAATCTACTGTGCCAGTGTTCTTGAGGGTTACATAGGCATTTGTCACCTCGCCCATGCCGCGTAGAATATCTATGCTAGTATTACATCCGAGGATGACAATATCTACCGACTGGATAGGGGCTAAGGTAAAGGTTGAGGTGGGCAAAGCAATTGTCGGCGTGAAGGAAGGAGGCGGGATCTGAGTTGGCGTTTCAGTCACCTGTGAGATGACTGTCAACGCAGGCGGTGGAATCACCAGTGGGGTGGCTGTCACAATGCTCGGCGTGGAGGATGGAATCGCCGTCCACACTGGGAAAGGCTGTGGGGCAACGCCCCATGTGTCACATGCAGTGAGGAAGAGTAGAAAAAGGAGTGAAAGGGTCTTTTTCATTTTTTTATTATACCTCTGCTATTGGCTTTGAAGCACTTTTAGGAAAGAATTTGCTACTAAATTAAGAGTATTTTTGCAGGCTTTTGATTTATAATCAATATATTAATGAGTTGTTAATTTAGGATTATGTTTGTGTTGAGTTGATATTATGAATGATTTAAGAATATCTATCACAATTTTGGTTTCTTACGTAATTGCCATTCTTGGTGTTGCGAATATTGATGAGTTTCAAGAGAGTTATATAGATTTTAGCCCCATTTTTTTTGTTTTAATTGCCATTGTCATATTTTCAGAGTTAATCCTTGTTAGTTTGTTAATTCGCTCTGGTGTTAAGTTACGTTACTATTCAGTGATAATTTTTTGGATAATCGTTTATGCTGTTGTATGGGCATTTTATTCAAGCTCACGGACGACCATTGAAGTTCATGTTATTCAATTTCTTCTGCTTATTCTTTCTGCTATCCTTGCTTATGATGTAGGTAGGCGAATTGGTGAAATGGACAAAACTTTGGAGGGGTTGTCTTCTAGTGCATACCCAAACCGCGCAAGGGATATGCAATCTTCGCGTGATTTGATTGCCGCTGAAATTACGCGAAGCCGCCGTTATCATCATCCATTGTCTTTGTTGACGATTAAGTTAGAGAAACCTAAAGGAAAAGAGGGCTGGAGGGAGTTGGAGTCGTTGGCGAGTGATATGTATGAGCGGTTTGCCATTGCGAAAGTGAGCCAGATATTAAGTGATTTGGCTCGTAGTACCGATATTATTTTATATGACCGTGATGGCCAGTTTATTTTGCTTTGCCCAGAGACGAATCTCAATAATATTAGTATTCTTGCTGAAAGAATGGAGGCGGCTGTAGAAGAAAGCATTAATGCTAGGATTGATTGGGGCAGTGCTGCTTTCCCTGATGAGGCATTAACATTTGAGGATTTATTGCAGGCGGCACAAAAGCGCTTGGCTACCCCTGGAGTAAAAAAGATTTCTGATTTATCTACAAATGAGGAAGCATAGTATGAGTGTTACAACTTCACGCAGAATTGTAGAAGAAGATTGGGTAAAAAAATTTAACCCCAATAAGCGTTTGGTAACAGGTAAATCTTACTTAATTGCTAAACGCATTTATGACCTTGCATTTGTAATTTTGCTTTCACCTTTTTGGGTGCCAGTAATGTTGTTGATATCTTGTTTGATATGGGTTACTTCACCGGGTGCACCTGTTATTTTTATTCAAAACCGAACTGGGAAAGGCGGGAAGCGTTTTCGAATGTTAAAATTCCGCTCTATGGTTCCGAATGCTGAGGCATTAAAAGGTACACTTGCTCAATTGAATGAACGCGGTGAATTATCTGGTCCCCTAAAACTTGCGCATGACCCACGTATTACTAAAATTGGAAGAATTCTTCGTAAAACCAGCCTTGATGAGTTGCCACAAGTACTCAACATTCTTAAGGGTGAGATGAGTTTGGTAGGACCGCGCCCAACTTCATGGAGTCCGGAATCGTACAAACTTTGGCAAACAGAACGTTTGGATGTATTACCCGGTATTACAGGCCTATGGCAAGTTTGTGGTCGTGGAAGCGAAGATTTTAACGATTGGTTGAGGTGGGATATTCGGTATCTTGAGAAAAGGTCTTTATGGTTTGATACATTGATTTTGATTAAAACGGCACAGACGGTTTTAAAACAACGTGGAGCTCGTTAGTAAGAAATCAATAAAAAGTTTTTCTGGTTTTATATCTAAGCATATTTTTTAAATGATAACTATAGAAAAATAAAATGGTATTAAAAAAAGACTATCCCTATATCCTTATTGCGGTTGTGACATCTGCCCTCGCTGCCACAGCTGTATTTGACCCTGGAGATTCTTTGGGTACTTTTGCATTGATAGGGTTAATAGGAATTGGGGTAGTCATGACAATTATCATTAATCCGAGCCTTGGTGCCAATGTTCTTATCATCGCAATTTTTTCTAATATATCTGCCTATCTAACTGATAATGGGATGCCAGGGATAATTAAGCCATTGGTTGCGGTTGTGTTTGGTTCAATAGTGGTTAGAAATTATTATATTGGTCAAATCCCCATGAATCGCCCCAAGACGAGACGAATTGAGATATTCTTAATACTTTACCTTATAGCAGTATCTGCTTCTTACCTAACCGCTACCGATAAAGACCTCACTATGGAAAGAATCGTTGATTTAGTCAAAGATATTGTGATTATGTATTGTATTTTATTCTGCCTAAGAAGCTTTAAGGAATGGAAAAATGCAATTACAATAATTATTGCTTTAATTGTCGGCTTATGCCTTTTTGGCGTATACCAAATGGCTACTGGAGATTTTGAACAGGATTTCTTTGGGCTTTCTTACGTAGATGTTGATGACCGTTTGAGTGGACCAATTAATGAACCAAACATGTGGGGGCAGGTCATTGTGTTTGTCTTGCCATTTGTAATCTTTGGGTTTTTACGCAGTGATGTCAAGGGGAAATTTGTATATGCCATTGTATTCGCTTTGTTGATTTTTGAATTACTTAATACATATAGCCGTGGTGGGTACTTGGCATTTTTTGTGATTATATTCTTAATCATGTTCTTTTTTACAAGAATTAACTTTTTGCTTATTGGAACAGTTGTCGGACTTTTGATTCTTGCTTTACCCTTTGTCCCTCCTGCGTATGCAGAAAGGTTTCAAACCTTAACAATTTTTACTTCTAACCCGCAAACAGGTATTTATGAAGAAGGCTCATTCCGTGGCCGTACAAGCGAAATCATGGCAGGTTTTGAAATGTTTTCTGACCATCCTATTGTAGGAATTGGTGCCGCGAATTATGCGCTCAACTATCAAAAGTATGCTCAAATTATCGGCATTGAAACGCGAACAGAACAACGAGAGGCGCATTCATTATATGTGGAAATCATGGCTGAAACAGGCATTTTGGGCATTATTTCATTTTCGGGATTTTTGTTGGCCTTATTTCGCGGCTTATCAAATATAAAGTCAAATTTGATGCGGACTCGCTACTACGCTGAAGCCTCAACATATATTTCTGCTGTACAAGTATCATTAATTTCATATTTATTCGCCTCTTTGTTTTTGCATGGGGCTTTTCTCAGATTCTTTTGGATACTTTCTGCTTTGGCAATGGCATTAATACAAATTTTGCATGAGCTGATAAATGAGCAAGGCGATAGTAATAAAAGGGAGGCACTCGTTTGACCTCTCCTGCAGAATCGGAAAAAAATGAGCAAAGCGGAAAAAATTTAGTTCAAAAAGCGGGTAGAGGGATATTATGGAATTTTTTAACATTTGCTTTAGGAAAAGTAAGCGTCCTTGTAACAACTGCAATTCTTGCTAGGTTACTTACCAAAAATGATTTTGGTTTAGTTTCTGTGGCAGTGATTGCAGTTAATTATCTTTCAGTAGTCAAAGACTTAGGGCTAGGTGTTGCACTGATACAAAGGCGTGAAGATATTACCCGTTCTAGTAATACAGTTTTTACTATAAACTTAATACTAGGGATATTCTTAACAGGGCTTTCTTTTGTTATTGCGCCTTGGTTTTCTACAATTTTCAATGAGCCTGAAGTAACACCAGTGCTTCGTTGGTTAGGGTTATCATTTGTAATCAATGCTTTAGGGTCTGTCCACTCTGCTTGGCTGATGCGTGAAATGGATTATCGCCGTAAATTTATTCCAGATATGGGGAACTCACTTATAAAAACTATTGCCTCCATCGCCCTAGCATTTAGTGGTGCAGGCGTTTGGGCATTGGTACTTGGACAATTAATCGGCTCAATTGCGTCAGTTGTATTATATTGGATAATTACCCCATGGAAACCACAACTTGTTATTCATACAGATATAGTGAGGGGTTTATTGAACTTTGGTTCTGCCGTCACTATTGGTGATATTCTAAGTGTTATTATTGATAACCTCGATTATATCATTGTCGGAAGATTATTTGGTGTTGAACAACTTAGTAATTATCAATTGGCATTTCGTCTCCCTGAAGTATTGTTAATAGGGAACTTATGGGTAATGGCTGGTGTAACGTACCCTGCATTTTCTTCTATTCAAAATAATATGGATGATATACGCCGCGCCTTCTTGATGTCAATCCGCCTCATTCAACTTCTTACATTACCGATTGCTCTCGGGTTATTTCTAGCTGCTGACCCAATCGTCCGCGTTGTTTTTGGGCCAAAGTGGCTAGAAGTAATCCCTATCCTGCGGGTGTTATCTATTTATGCGCTTATTTACTCTTTTTCATATCATGTTGGAGATATCTACAAAGCCACAGGTAGACCACATCTCTTAGTTTGGCTTGCAATTGCACACCTAATAGTCCTTGCCCCAGCCATGTTAATTGGTGCTTACTATTTTGGACCAATCGGCGTTGCTTACGGGCATGTTATTGCAATTATATTCAAACGTGTTTTAGGTCTAGTAATTGCCATGCGTTTTGTGAAAGTTACACCAGTAGAAATTTTGACTCAATATCGCCCATCCCTTAGTGGTTCATTACTGATGGTTCCATGTGTGTTACTTGTAACGTTTTTTGTAAAAGATTTAGACCCATTTTTGCAATTGCCTCTTATCGTTGTAGTGGGAGCATTGGCGTACTTGGTAGTACTATGGAAAATGGAACGAGAAAACCTGACACGTCTCTTAAAGAAAATATTTGTTAGAAACTAACCTCACATGCAACCAACGAATAATAATACACATAATATTGTATACATGATTGATGGATTAGGTTGGGGAGGAGCAGAGCGACTAATGATACCTATCTTATCAAATATCAATAAGAAAAAATTTAATGTGCGTGTATGTGTTTTGCAAAATAAAGACGGAAATCCCGTAGCAAACGAATTGCGAGAAATTGGCATAAACGTAGATATGCTCTCAGTCCGCCATTTAAGAGACCTAACAGCAATTCCTAGGATAAAGAGTTACCTTCAGCGCGTAAAAACAGACCTTCTTCATGCCCAATTAGAATTTGCTACAGTATTAGGCGGGTTGGCAGCAAAGTCACTGCATATTCCCTCCGTAGTAACATTACACACCATCCCCGAAAATGAAGAGGGATTAAAATCAAATATTCACTTAATACTTGAAAATTTTATTTTACGAAATTTTATTGATCGCGTCGTATCTGTATCTGAAGAAACCCAACGTTTTTATTTACGTACTGCTAAGCTATCAAATAAAAAGTCTTGTGTGATTTATAATGGGATTGATGTAAACAAATATTCTGTTAATGCGTCAGACCATTCACAAGTATTAAAAGAATTTGATATTCCGCCTACGGCTGTGGTTTTAACTACGGTAGCAGTATTGCGTGAACCAAAAGGAATTCAATACATGATTCAGGCAATGCCTGCTCTTGTAAATGCCAACCCTCAAATTTATTACCTTATTGTTGGTGGTGGTGAGTATTTTGAATCTTTACAAAATGAAGTAAAAAATCTTGGTGTTGATAAAAATGTCAGGTTTGCGGGTGCCCGTAAAGACATTCCATCAATTTTATCTGCTAGCGATTTGTTTGTTTTGCCAACTCTAACGGAGGCACTTCCTACTGTTTTAGCAGAAGCAATGGCAGCAAATTTGCCGATTGTAGCAAGCCGTGTTGGTGGTGTGCCAGAAATGATTCAAGATGGTATAAATGGAAAGTTAATTGAACCTGCTAACCCGGAAATTCTTGCGGCGGTTTGTCTTGAAATGCTAAATGACAGACAATCTTTACGTCAAATGGGAATTGCGGGTGGAAAAATCGCAGAAGAAAAATTTAATATAAAATCACAAGTACAACAATTGCAAGATTTATACAATCAATTAATGCTACAAAAAACTTATTAATGAATTCAGCTAACCAATTTTCTGACGCTAAATCTTTTAGATATTCTCTTGACTGGAGATTTTTTTTGCCTATTTCTGAAAAAAGTAGAATGTTATATATTGGCGAAAGCGGTGAAGAAATACAAGCATTTTTTCAGAGATTAAACATTAATTATGTTTCATATTTAGAAAATGATATTGTAGATAAAATTCGTTCACTTTCCGCTTCATCTTCTACTTTTGATATTGTTTCAATTCCCTACACTGTTTTTTCTCATTCTACATATCCTGAGGTAAAAAAAATATTACGACCTGGTGGTAGTTTATTACTGGGCTTTTCTAATCTCTATCGTTCAAAAAATGAAAACGCAATTTCTCTCATTAAATTAAAATCACTTTTAATGAAAGCGGGCTTTTCACAAATAAAATATTACGGTGTCTTCCCTGACCAATATGCACCTGAATATATATTTCCGTTAAAGTTACAGGCTACTAAATTTGCATTACGCCACCGTTATCAGTATCGCATGAAATCTTGGCTGTTACAAACACTCTCTTTTTCCGTGTTTCTTTTTGCCTTATCCTATTTTTTGCCTGCTTATTACGTAGTGGTTAAAAATGATAATGTTTAGAAGGGTATGATGTTAGATTTTATTCAAAACCTTAATCTGCTAATATCTAATCTTTCATATCATGGAAGAAACCCTATTGACTGGGTTTTACTTTCTAATGGATTGACCGAGTTCGATGAGAACATTATATTTTTTGGGTTTGACAAAGCCAGTTCAATTCCAATCTTTGTTGCAAAAGTTCCCCGCTTGCCAAGAAATATTGCAGTCATACAAACAGAACACCAGCGCCTAAGCGAAATTTGGGACAGGCTTGGTGAGGAGAAAGCGCAATTTGTAATTCCGCGGCCGATTTCCCTTTCTAAAATTCAAAACCAACCTATTTTAGTGACTACTTATGTAAATGGTGAAAGTCTTGTCCGTTTGCGCATCACAAACGACCCGAAAAAATTTCTTGAATTTTCATTGAAAGCCGCAAAAACTTTGCGATATGTTCTTGATAAAACAATTACTCAATTACAGCCTAACGAATTAATACAATCTAATTTTTTTCGAAAAGTTGAAAAATTTAAGCAAATGTATCCTTTAAAGACTTTAGAAATTAAAGCAGTAGATGAATTACGAAGCGAAATAGAGTCTACTGAAACACAAGCATCGCATCGCATCTTAATTCATGGGGATTATTGGCATGGCAATATTATCCTTGAGCCGAAGTTTGGAAATTATATGCTGGTAGATTGGCAATATTCATGCTGGACAAATGATGCCAGTCAAGATGTCTATTTGTTTTTATTGGCTGGTTCGCTTGCTACCATCCCTAATGCAGAAGACCCACAACTACGCGCTAAAAAAGCGTCTCAAGCGTTGGTGGATTGGAAAGAAATTATTAAGGCTTATTTATCTGAGTTTGGTACCTCTAATAGTTATAATTTGTTATCTTTGCGTTCAGGCATGTTGATGTGCTGTATTGACAAAGGCGTTCGTGCAAGTTTGGAACTTGGCTTTGACCGTGAAGAGGATTTGGTTTGGTTTTATTTTTTTCGCGAATTATTAAATTTATTTGATAACCATAAACTAGATACTGAAAGTTGATTTAGCGGCATGAAAAAACTTCACATAATCGTAGTTGAACCAATTAATGGTGGAGGGCTCCTTCACTTTAGTTACCAACTTTGTAATGCTTTATCAAAAAACGGGGCAGAAATTGAATTAATTACTGGAACGGGCTATGAATTAGACGCTCTACCTCATCATTTCAAGGCCCAAAAAATTCTTAAATTGTGGAATGCTTTTGAAGACCGCTCCGTTGATATAAAATTAAATTTCTTTCAAAAACAGATGGCTAACTTGTTTAGAAAAATTCGCAGATTGCCCAGAGCCTTTCGTGCCATTTGGGCTTGGGTAACCCTTACGCGTTATATTTTGCGTGCCAAGCCAGACTGGGTTTTGTTTTCAGTTTTAGAATATCGCTTTCAATCTTTTTTTGCTGGCTACCTAAAAATGCGTGGTATTTCTTTGAGTCAAATGTGTCACGAGTTTGAAGAGCGAGAAAAATCAACTTTTGAAATTACTATCTTAAAGCAGTTAAGTGTTTTATGGTACAGTTCGTTTTCCCGTATTTTTTTACTTTCGGAGGATGCCCGAAGCCGTTTCTTAAATGCATTTCATTTTGTTGATGCGCATAAAGTCATTTCAATTCCACACGGAAATTCGGAATGGTTATTAGCCATTCAATCGCAATCTAAAAAGGATGTGCTCCGTGAAAAATATGGAATTAAAGAAAAAGAAGCGGTGGTTGTATTTTTTGGGTTACTTTCACCTAGCAAAGGTATTGAAGATTTAATTGAAGGTTTTGCTCTAGCATTAAAATCTTGTAATGCTAAGCTTGTAATTGCTGGATACCCGACAAAATATATAAATGCCTCCACCTTAAAGGATTTAGTAACACGCCTAAATATTTTAGATAAAGTAATACTAGATTTACAATATGTGCCATTGGATGAAATCGGTGCATTGATGGATTTAGCAACTGTAGTGGTGTATCCATACCTCAGTAGTACTCAGAGCGGTGCTTTGCAAACTGCATACACATTCGGCAAACCAGTCATCGCTACAAAAGTAGGTGGCTTGCCAGAAGTTGTAGAAGATGGAAAGAGTGGCTTTTTGATTGCCCCTCGTGCACCACAAGAAATCGCCGAAAAAATTTCATTTATGGTTAACAACCCAATTGAAGCAAAAAAGATGGGCGAATATGCTAAGGATTTATCTGAAACACGTTTTGATTGGAAAGTAGTTGCTCAAAAGATGTTAGACGCATATCAGCAATCGTAAAACGACGCAGACTTAAATTGACCGAATACGATTGAATGGGCTTAACAAAAAAGAAAAATGAGCCACACTATGGCGATGCGAAAGAAAAATTCTGCGAATTGTATAAGGTGATTGTTTAACACTTGATAATGAAGTTGGTCCACTTAGTAAAGTAAAAGCAGTTGATAACCCTGCCTCTTTTGTTAGATACGCAACATCATTATTAAAATCTGCTTTCATGCCATTTGGGTAAGCAAGGCTAGTAATGGGTTCACCAAGTTCTTCTTCGATTTTTTTCTTCGACCCCATAATTTCTTGATTTGCTTCTAGTAAAGAAATACGCGTGAGAATAGGGTGATTGACTGTATGCGCACCGAATTCGATACCTGCTGAGTGCATTTCTCGAATTTGATTCCAATTTAGCATGACATTATTAAATTTTTCATGTGGGATAGAAACGCTTAATGCCTCGGGCAGATTGGATACCCACTTTTGCTTTTCTCCTTCCTTTAAAAGTTTCATCGCTTCAATCCACGCTTTTAGCACTTCTTTTTTTTCATCATTTGTACTCCATCTTCTTTGGGTGCTATCAGGGAATTGCACACAGTCTGTTTGGGTGTGGAAAAAGCAGTAGGATGCCAAATCCCAGTAAAATGGTCGGTTTGAGGCGATGTATCCGCTTGTTAAATAAATCACGGCAGAGAAATCATATTTTTTTAGAATGGGAAAGGCATTTGTATAGTTATCTAAGTAGCCATCATCAAATGTGATTAAAGCGGCAAGGGGTGGTAAAGGTTTGTTAAGTAAAAGCCAATCTGTTAATTCTTGCAAAGAGATGACGCGATACCATTTTTTTACAAAAGCCATTTGTTCATCAAATGCTTGTGGGCTGGCACTGATGTTTGGTTGAAACATATCCTGATTATTTTCAAGCCAATCAATGCGGTGATAATTTAAAACCGTTAGAGAGTTTGGAAAAAGTTTTTGCGTAAAGCGTGTCATACCGCTTTTATGAAAAAGACTCAGAATAGTTTTTGATAAAGAAGACAATGCTTATCCCTTATTGCTTGTTAATTTTATTTTGGCGTATCGCAAATGCTTTGCGGTACGCTTGCCATGTTAAATCAAATTGCTTTTCAATGCTAAATTCTTTTTGCACACGTTCTTTGGCGTTATTTGATAATTGGGTTGCTAAGTTTTTGTCATTGGCTAATGTAGTGATTGCACCTGCTAATGAGGCAGGGTCATTTGGCGGAACAAGCAAGGCATGTTTTTCGTGAGTTATTAATTCTGGAATTCCGCCAGTTTTAGAAGCAATCATTGGAATACCAAGTGAAGCCGCTTCTAATAATGCAATTGGTGTGCCTTCGTATCTGGATGGCATTACGAAAATATCACTAGATTTTACAATCGGCAAAACTGTTTCACGGTCTTGATAGCCTGCCAATGTTACCGCCTTTTCAAGTTTTGCTCGCTGGATTTGTTTTTCTAATTCAGGTCTGAATTTACCTTCACCGACAATGAGAATATGAATCGTGTTGTTTGTTTGTGCAATTAATTCTGCGGCTTTGATTAATACATCATGTCCTTTAATTGAAACAAGCCTTCCAACCGCGGTGCAAATCATTTTATTTTCAGGTAATGAAAATTTATTAATGAGCCAATCACGTTGACTAGTACTTTGTTGTGAAGAGGTGTCAATAGCGTTGTAAATCAGTTCAATCTTTTCATTCGGTATATTGGATTCCAAAGCAGATTTACGGTCATTTTCAGAGACTGTGATGTATAAATCTAAATTAGCATTTGTTGCTAACTCTAGCATGGTGTAAATTTTCCCTTT
This sequence comes from Anaerolineales bacterium, assembly GCA_016789345.1. Lineage (GTDB taxonomy): Bacteria > Chloroflexota > Anaerolineae > Anaerolineales > Villigracilaceae > Villigracilis. The sequence goes on from JAEURG010000237.1 coordinate 39,629, forward strand.
TAATGAAAACTTTCCATGCTCATTTGCATACCAACTATTTAATGTTGAGACTAGTGTGGCATCTGTGTTTTTTACTGCCAAACTTGCCCAAAATTTCGATTGGATGTTCTGTGCATCTAAAACTTGATAGCCTTCTTGCACTATTAACTTCTTGATATTTTTTGGAATTTGAGTATCTAAACGATGTTCACCAACGATGTGAAGTGGGATGTTGAACTTTTTCGCTTCTTGACTAACGGCACTTGAGCGAACTGCGGCTAACCCCACTGTGCCTGATGCCGCTTTACGCATTAACGTCACAATTCTAGAGGTAGAACCACCATATCGTATAGAAAGGTCTATAACCAATACCTTTAAGTTTTTAGTGTGTGTAAAAGACTCCATGTATTTGCTTTATCTTCTTTCTACTTTTTGCCATAAATGCCCTTGTCCACCTTTTATAAATTGAAAAAAACCCTGTAATGCCGCAAAATTGCTATTAACTAAAAAGGTTGGTAAATAAAACAACAAACGCAAACGACTGTTTCCTTGTTGTTTTTCAATCTTCATTCCAACGATCGCCATAAGATAAAAAATAGTTTGCAAAATTAATAAAATTAAACCGAAAGGTTGTGAAAGATAAAGCCAATCATTTGGTCTTGGATATGGTATTAAAACTGCAAAAAGATTAAGTATAAATACGATAATCATAAAAAATGGCACAAGCGGGCGAAGGTATTTATGAGAAACAATCTGCCAAATTAGAATGGGATTTTTAGGAAGCAATCGAAAAGACATGGAGATGGCTTGGTATCTACCTGCGTTAATTCTTCTACGCCTAATCATCTCATCTTTTGCACTAGGCGAGATGCGCTCTGTAGATTTTGCATCTTCTACATAAACTAGTTTGTATCCTTGCCGTAGGGTTTGCATGGCAGAAAAGAAATCGTCATTAATAATATGATTCGGTGGTGTAGAGTATAAATTTTTCCGAATTGCGAGAATTTCACCTGCTACACTTGTGCAACTGCTTACTCGGCTTTCTTGCTTCTTGATAAACGATTCGTATTTCCAATATAACCCTTCTGAATTACCAAGTTCACCATCCCCTTTTTCAATGGTTTTCGAGCCACTTACTGCTCCAACCTGTGGATCAACAAATGGCTGGGCGAGTTTTTGAATTGTATTTGGCTTATAAAAATTGTTTGCATCTGAAAATACGATAATTTCACCAATAGCATACGGCATTGCTCGATTAATTGCGGCCATTTTCCCTTTGCGTTCAGGTTGATGAAGAAGCGTAATACCTAACTTTTCGAAAGGTTTTACAACTTGTTCTGTGCCATCATTTGACCCATCTGTAATAAGTAATATTTGGAGCTTGCCTTTGGGATATTCAATCGCAAGGCTATTTTTTATTTTTTCTTCTATTACATTTTTTTCGTTATATGCCGCAATCAACAAAGTCACAGAAGGTGTATAGATAGACTGTGAGTTATTTTTATTAAATGATGGCATAAGCCAAATCAGAATCGGATACCCAAAATAAGTATATAAAATTGCACAAACGCTGAACCAAAAAAACATAGCAATGATGAACGATAGAACAGTCATGGTATTGAAATCCTACAACATGAGTTTATGTGAGAATATTAAGCAAAACTCTCAAAGCTTTATTCGTGTAGCATTTAATAGGCAGTCAACCCTAAATGATACATATTACCTACTAAGAATAGAAGAAATGATTTTAGATCAATTTCGATGGTAAAATTTTTACCTTGTAAAGATATTATAACATCTGAGGCAGGATGAAGGAGATTGCTCCATGGAAGTAAGGTTTATTCTTAAAATTTTACAGAGAGGTTGGTGGCTGATTTTAATTTCAGCATTACTAGCCCTAAATTTCTCTCTAATATATTCATATTATTTCGCTTCACCACAATACGAGTCAGTAGCCCGTTTCATTGTCAGCCCTAATCTCCAAAGCACAGATAGCCAAGATATTGTTGATAGTTTAGACACATTAGATAGACGATCTATTATTGCCACTTATGCTGAAGTGCTAAATAGCCATCAAATTAAACAAGAAGCCTTACTGCTTTTAGGAGATGAACCCTCAGCCTTTAAAGATTACACAATGTCTGCCACATTGATACCAGATGCTAATGTTATTCGATATAGCGTGAAAGGTCCAAATCCAGAAGTTGCGGCTTTACTAGCAAATGGAATAGGACAATATGCAATTGATTATGTTCGCAGGCTTTATATTGTTTACAATATTGATTTTTTGGATAGAGCCATCCCAGATGAAGAAGCAATTCGCCCGCGTCCATTACAAGACGCTATATTGGCTCTGATGGTCGGCATTGTGCTTGGCGTCGGGCTGGCGATTTTCCGTGACCAAGTTTCAGCAACCATCACACGCTTTGGACAACGTAATACCATTGACTATGAATCGCAATCTTACACTCGTACCTACTTTGACCGCCACATGCGTCAAGAAATTGTTAAACAACCAGATGTTGTCATCACGTTAGGGATAATTCATCTCAATGGAATACAAGATATTTATGATTCTTTGCCACAAGTTTATATAAACCAAATACTGCGCAAAGTTACAGAAACTCTAAGATATCAACTTCGTGGAAATGATATTGTTGGTCGCTGGTCTAAACTGCAATTTGCAGTATTACTACTTGGAACAGATGGAATTTCTGCAAATAGTCGCTTTGAGCATATTCAAGAAATTTTAGACCAACCTATTTCATTAGAAGATGGCGGAGAATTTGATATCAATCTTGATGTACGCATTGGCTTTGCTGACCGTCAAGGTGGCGAGGCCATTAATGTATTAATTAATCAAGCAGAAAGCGCATTGAGCATATCTATGGAGTCTAATACGAAGACGAATATGTATAAAGTTCGCCCCTTCGGTTAGAAAACTCTTTTTACAGGTCATGGAGTTGTTATGAAAATTAAGGCAATGGTTTTTATTTTACTGATTGGAATATCGCTTTTCCCTATTTCAGTATCTGCACAAAATGATGTATATGGCGACTTGCCAGATGTTTTGAATGAGATACAAATTACAGATAATCGTGCCACTTTTACATTTTCTGATTTAGGCATATCTGAGAGAAACTTGCTTGGGCCCTTAAGTGAAACAACAATATTTTTTAGCGTCCCCCCAAATTGGCAACTTACTAGTGGAAGCACCATACAACTGCAATTTGAAGTCCTCATGAGTGGATTGGGAGAGCGTGCAGTTGAAAATGTCAGTTATGTGGCGGGAGCAAATATTACCGTTGAATTTAATAATGTACTAATAGGTATCGTAACCATTGACCGCTCTGGAAGCTACGCACAAGTATTTTCAATTCCCAGTGAGGCTTTGGCTTCACCTCGTGCAGACGGCCGTCATGCTATCACAATTGGACTAGATGCCCAATTGGGTTGCAATTATGACTTAAACACATCTGTTAAGGTAAAACTGACTTCAGTTGTTGATTTGTTTTATCAACAAGGGAGTCCTAATTTAGATTTATCTCGATTACCAGCCCCCTTTTACCTTAATAATTCTATTGTGAATGACAGCACCTTAGTAGTTGTTCAGGATAATCCTGACCCCATTGAATTGCAAGCTGCACTAAATGTTATATCTGGGTTTGGTGCTATGATAAATAACAACTACAATATTCAATTAATAACTTACAGTACCCTTACCGAATCCTTAAGGGCACAAAATCACCTTATTTTCATAGGCTTGCTTGATAGTTTTGATATATTATCAAATGTTAATTTTCAAACATCGACAAATAATACACAGACTTCTAGTTTGCTTGAAGGTGATGGAGTATTGCAATTAGCCTTATCTCCATGGAATCAGTCTAAGGTGGTTTTATTAGTTAGTGGGAATTCCCTAGAATCACTTTCCAAAGCCGCTTATGCCCTAAGTACTGGGAATATTTTAATTTATCAAAACCCGGAAATTGCCTACATTTCAAATGTGCAGTTCTTACCTGCTGATATACCTGTTGTTGAACAGTTTACATTAGAAGATATAGGTTATGCAACAATCACCTTAGATGGGGTAGGCGGTCAATCTGAAGAATTTACTTTTTATGTATCTAAATCGCAAATTGTAAGCAACAATGCTTATATTGAGCTTATTTACAACCATTCTGGTTTGGGAGATTATTCTGCATCTGCTTTCTCATTATACTTAAATGGTAATGTGTTTTTCACGAAACTGTTATCCAAAGAAACTGAGCAAGTCACTACCTTACAAGTGCGCATTCCACCGGGTTTCTTGAGACATGGAGAAAACGTACTTGAATTGGATGTTGACCTGTTGGTTGGACAAGGTTGTGACGCTGGCGCGTTCGTTGAACCCTGGTTCACTATTTCAAATCAGTCTTTGTTTTTTGTGCCATCCTCTGAAGTTCCTCTATCACAAACTTTATTGCGCGACCTAAAGTTTTACCCTGAACTTTTTACTATCACCAGTGATTTAAGCGAAATTACTTTTGTCGTGCCTGAAGCTAATACCGAATCTTGGCGTACAGCTGCTCAGATTTCATATCGACTTGGACAAACGGTACAACCTGGTATTTCAAATATTCAGGTTGCTTATGGTAATGACCTATCTGAAAATACAAAACAAAACCAATCTATGATTATTATTGGAAAGCCAAGTGATTTGCCGTTTATCTCAGAAATTAATGACTTCTTGCCAGCACCTTTTGACCTTGAGACTAACACTGCAAGTGAAAGGCAGTTAATGATATCATACCGAATCCCTGATGGGCAAAGTGTAGGATATTTAGAATTATTGCAATCTCCTTTTAATAGTGAAAAAACGATATTGTTTGTTTCTGGAAATTCAGATTTAGGCGTGCAATTGGCTGGTGACACGCTCATTTTTACAAACCTTCAAGACCAACTTGCCGGCGTATTTGCTGTAACAAATGGAACTCAAATTGCTACAGGGAGCGCGAGCTCTTCATTTTCAGTTATTGGTGAAGGCGTACCTGGCTCTCAGCAAGTGAGTGAAATCCCAATTTCCTCTCAAACATTACCACGCGATATTGAAACCCCTGTTTGGGTATTGCCATTTATAGTTTCTACCTCTATAACCATCTTGGTAGTATCTATTTTAGTTTTTAGAAGATTTTTGATGAGAGATAGGTTACGAAAAATGCATGAAAACATATTTGAAGAAATGGTTGATGAGCAAACAGAAGAGGACCAAGAAGACAAAAATTGATAAAAGATATAAATACAATAAGAAGGACTTCGTGCACGAAGTCCTTCTTATTGTATTAGGCATTACCCATGTTATTAAGGGGCAACCGTTGATAAGTTGTTGAACAAAAGGCGCCTCAGGCAGGAGTCGAACCCACAACCTACTGATCCGAAGTCAGGCGCTCTATCCATTGAGCTACTGAGGCGTAACCAAAATTATACACGATTTAACCAAGCCGAAGCCATGATAGAATCGGCGCATCTTATTACAAAGGATGATGCCGAATGGTAGATGTCAAATTGTTTGGGGAGCGCGTGCGAGAAAGTTTACAAAAAGTCATTGTTGGAAAAAATCAATCACTTGAATTCGTTTTGATTGGTTTATTGTGTCAAGGACATATATTAATTGAAGACGTGCCTGGCGTAGGAAAAACAATGTTGGCGCGCAGTTTAGCCCGCTCACTAGATTGTGTGTTTAATCGCATCCAATTTACACCAGATATGCTCCCAAGCGATGTAACGGGAATTTCAATTTACAACCAACAAAAAAAGAAATTTGAATTTCGTGCGGGTCCGATTGTGGGACAAATTATTTTGGCAGATGAAATCAACCGCGCCACACCCAAAACGCAAGCCGCGTTATTAGAAGCGATGGAAGAACGCCAAATCACGGTGGATGGAGTCACGCATCCATTACCGCAACCCTTTATGGTGTTAGCAACCCAAAACCCGATTGAATACGAAGGCACGTTCCCATTACCAGAAGCGCAACTTGACCGTTTCCTTTTGCGAATGCGTTTGGGCTACCCAAACATTCTGGATGAAATTCGCATCATTGATGACCAAAAGTTGGCTCACCCGATTGAGAGTTTGAAGCCAGTTGTAAAAGTGAAAGAATTATTGCAAGCAGTCAATGCTGTTAAGAAAGTGTATATATCAAATACGATTAAGAGATATGTTGTTGAGTTAAGTGTGCGCACGCGCCAAAGCCAAGATGTATATTTAGGTGCTAGCCCAAGAGGAAGTTTATCTTTAGCACGAGCAGGGCAGGCAATGGCGGCATTACAAGGGCGCGACTATGTATTGCCTGATGATATAAAAGCACTGGCTGTGCCGGTATTAGGACATCGCATCATTGTTAGCCCAGCCGCAAGGTTAAGAGATTTAAGCTCAGACAAAATTGTGCAAGAGATTGTTTCGGCTACGCCTTCACCGGGTGGCTCGTTCACTGCTGATTCGGCAAGGAAGAACTAAATCATGCCAGCAGGGCGAATCTTACTCGCCGTTTTATTTTTGATTGGCGTGCTAGGAGTTTTGATTAGCGACTCATCTTTGTATTCACGCTTTATTTACATCAGCGTCTCATTATTTATACTTACTTGGATTTGGACGCGCTGGCTTGTAAACAAAATATGGGTAGAACGCACTGCTCGCGAACTTCGCGCAAATGTGGGCGATATTTTTGAAGAACGCTACAAACTTACCAATAACAGCCGCATCCCAGCCGCGTGGATAGAAATTATCAACCAATCCAAAATCCCTTATGTCGCTGGCTCACGTCTATTGACATTGGTGATGGGAAAACAAAAGAGAACCTATAATGCTTATTCTTGGCTTACCCAGCGCGGCGGTTTTCAACTTGGACCTACAGCCGTAAACATCGGCGACCCGTTTGGAATTTTCACAACTTCAAAAACTATTCCAGCACAAGACACATTGGTAGTTTTACCAATGATTCATGAAATCCAATTTTTTCCATCATCGCCCGGCTTATTGCCGGGCGGGCATGTCATTCAAAGAAAATCACAAGATATTACGCCTCATGCCGCAGGTATCCGCGAATATGTGCATGGCGACGCGATGAAAAGAATCCATTGGCGTACTAGCATAAAACGCAACAAATTAATGGTCAAAGAATTTGAGCAAGACCCACAAGCCGAAGTTTGGATTTATCTCGACTCGCACAAAAAAGTTCATTATCAAAAACCTTATGAATATGACGAACTACCTTTGCATAATATCTTATTTATCAAACGCCCCAAATTAAAATTACCACCTTCAACACTTGAATATTCAGTCAGCATTGCCGCATCTTTGGCGCATTACTTTATTCGCCAACGCCGCGCAGTTGGGTATGCAAGCATCGGTCAAACGTATAACATCCTCCCAGCCGATAGAGGCGAAAGGCAAGAAGCAAAAATTTTAGAAACACTTGCATTTGTCCAAGCCGATGGCGCGGTTTCGATTGCAGGCTTAGTTTCTACTCAAGCCATGCAATTGCCCCGCCGCTCCACAGTTATTTTAATTACGCCCACTGTCCGCGAAGAATTATTACAAGCAGTAGATGATTTGCTTTTGCGTTCTTTACATCCAGTAGTTGTATTGCTCAAGGCGCACACCTTTGGCGGCACAACAGGCACAGAAACACTCATCAATTCTTTGCGCGAAAGGCACATCCATGTTTGCGTTGTCAATTGTGATGACGACCTCTCAACCGTTCTCAGCGCAACCGCCCCAAAGATACAGGATTTTCATTCATGGCAAACTCCAGAATTATCACAATAGATTTGCATTTTCAAAATAAAAAACAAGCCATTGCTTCTTATTTGATTAAGAGCGATGATGCCATTATCTTGATAGAAAGCGGACCCGCCTCTACCTTGCCCATGCTTGATTCTGCACTATCAGCCTTTGGCTTATCTTTGAGCGACGTGACCCACGTCCTGCTCACACACATCCACTTAGACCATGCAGGCGCGGCAGGTCAACTTGCTCAACATGGCGCACAGATTTACGTTCATCCACTTGGTGCCCCGCACTTAATTCGACCTGAAAAATTAATCGCTAGTGCTTCACGCATTTATGGCGATAGGATGAATCAACTATGGGGTGAGATTCTGCCTGTTGAACAGAATCAAATTCACATCCCGAATGATGCGGAAGAATTTACAATCGGCAATCTAAAATTTTTACCAATTCATATGTCGGGTCATGCCGAACATCATTTTGCTTACATCTTTGAAGAGACTTGCTTTTCTGGAGATGTGGGCGGTGTACGGATACCGGGTTATCCATATCTGCGTGTTCCTATGCCCCCACCTGAATTTCATTTTGAAAAATGGCGTGAAAGCCTTGTGAAGTTAAAAAAACTAAATCTTAAACAAATTGCGCCGACACATTTTGGAATTTATGATGACGTGGATTGGCATTTGAATACATTGGAACAAAATTTAGTCGCCACTGAAAAATGGCTGGCGCAAGTAATGCCAAGCGAACCTTCGTTAGAAGAGTTGCGAGAGCAATTCACAAAGTGGATGGAGCAACAAAGCCGCGAACAAGGTTTAAGCGAAGAAGTGATTCAGGTGTATACCCTTTCCAATCCAATTGGTATGAGTGCCGATGGTTTGTTACGTTATTGGAACAAATATAAAAATGCAAAATAAAATTTGGTTTGATGAAGTTTTGCAGTTAACGAAAACTTTGATGGGGATTGCAAGTATTAGCCCGAACATAGAAGATGAAAATAAATGTGTTGATGTAATTCGCGATTTGACGTTATCAAATTATGAAAATGGGAAAACGCCAGATGTTTTTTCTGAATTTTGGTTTACCGAAGATGGCAGAAAAAACTTTGCTTGTTTGTTGAAGAGTAAAAAGAAATCATACAAAACAATTATTCTAATGGGGCATTTTGACACAGTCGGCGTGGATGATTTTGCTCGTTATGGCGATGTGAATATTGCATTTCATCCTGAGCAGTTGGCTGAAGAAATGAAGAAATATTTTCAGTCAAAAAATGATTTAGATATTTCAGAACAATCCGCATGGACTCATTTGCAAAGCGGGGATTGGTTGTTTGGGCGTGGCTGTGTGGATATGAAATCAGGCGTGGCAATCAATATTGCGATTTTGCGAGCATTTGCTAAACCTGATGAAAATGGAAAACGCTTGATTGATGAATTAGATGGCAATATTTTGTTATTGGCTTGCCCAGACGAAGAGACAGAATCGGTCGGGGTATTATCCGCAGTGCCAAATTTGTTGAAGTTGCGAGAAAAAGAAAAGCTGAATTATATCGGTGTAATTAATACCGATTACACCGCTCCGCGAAATGAAAACGAAAACATTCGCTTTATTTATTCAGGTACAGTAGGGAAGTTATTGCCATCGTTTTATATTTTGGGAGTCCGCACGCATGTTGGCGAGATTTTTCGCGGCGTGGACGCTTCTCACATTGCGGCGGAATTGGTAAGTGAAATTAACCTCAACCCAGCGTGGATGGATAAGTGGACTGGCAAACTAGGAGATGAACAATTAACTGAAATTGCAGTTCCGCCTGTGGCGTTGCAAATGAGAGATTTGAAGCCTTTGTATAATGCTGAAACCGCAGGCGATGCTTTTGTATATGTCAATTGGCTGACGTTGCAAATAACTCCGCTTGAAGCGATGAAAAAGATGAAAGATTCAGCGAAACAGGCTTTGGGTCAGGTAATGAAGCGGGTGGAAGAAAGTTATACTGAGTTTAATAAATTAGGTGGTCAATCGCAAACGCCGCCAGAATGGAATGAATTAGTCATTTCGTATGATGAGTTATTGCAAAAAGCCTCTAAAGAATTTGGAGATAACTTAGGTCAATGGATGAAAAATAAAGTTGTTGAATTTTCATCGCAAGCAAAAGATAGCCGTGAAATAAGTTGTTTATTGGTTGTTGAATTAACAAAATTAGCAAAATTAAATGGTCCAGCCATTGTCACATTTTTTTCGCCACCATATTATCCTTCGGTGTTGCCACAAGAAAATGAATTGACTCAAGCGGCGGCTTCTGTAATTAGCGAGTTTGATGATGAGCTTCAATTTCGTGGCTTTTTTCCATATATCTCTGATTTAAGTTATATGCGCCTTGATAATGCTGATGCCTCGGAAAGTTTGAAAAAATTTATGCCTTTGTTTGATTTTGAAAAAAATGATGAAACGAAAGTGTACTTGTTAGACTCAAACAAATTAAACGAAATTCAGGCATTGAATTGCCCTGTGATTAACATCGGTCCTTTTGGCAGAGATGCGCACGGGCTATATGAACGTGTTTATATGCCTTATTCTTTTGAGACTGTGCCACAGATAATTTTTCAGACCATTAAGCGTGCGCTTGGAAAATAAGTAGCCCACTAAAGCGGGCTTTTTAATCGTAGCATGGACGTTTATGTCCGTGCGGATGCCGTAAAGATTACCCGCAACTTTACCTCTTTTTCGTTGTTAACCTGATAATAACTATTCCGCCTTGACAGTTACAGGCTTTTTACCTATCATCACGGCGTTTTAACACACGTCACACTGAGCAGAGCGACGCATCTCTACAGCGGTAGAGACCCTTCCCTTCGTTCAGGGTGACAGTAAAATTTGAAAAGGATATGAATATGATTAGGCACGCAAAAATTGTAGCTACGATTGGACCCGCTTCTGATTCAGAGGAAGTATTAGAAAAACTAATTCATGCTGGCTTGAACGTGGCTCGCTTGAACTTCTCACATGGTACACACGAACAACATGCCGAAAGAATAAAACGAATCCGCAAAGTTGCTGAGCGACTGGAAACTCCGCTGGGGGTATTGCAAGATTTACAAGGACCAAAAATCCGCGTGGGCAGGTTAGAAGCGCCACTTCAACTTTCGATTGGCGAGGAAGTCTATTTATATCCCACCAAAGAAGAAAAGCCCAAAACGGAATGTCAATTAATCCCCGTAGATTTTCGTGAACTGTTTGAGTCTGTTCAAGTGAAAGATAAACTTTTATTAGATGATGGGCGGCTTGCTTTAGAAGTGATTGCTTCTGACAATCAGACTGTCCATGCCAAAGTGTTAGTGGGTGGTGAATTGTTTTCGCACAAAGGCATCAACTTGCCAGGCGTAAAACTCCGCATTGCTGGCTTTACCGAAAAAGACAAAAATGATTTAGAGTTTGGAATTTCACAAGGCGTAGATGCAGTTGCGATTTCATTCGTGCGCAGTGCTGAAGATGTTCGCACGGTGCGTGCGGCGATAAAAGAATTTTCCAATGGCAAACGCGAACCGATGTTAATTGCGAAATTAGAAAAGCCCGAAGCCATGGATGAACTAGAAGAAATTTTAGACGTGGTAGATGGTGTAATGGTAGCGCGCGGAGATTTAGGTGTAGAACTTCCACCAGAGCGCGTACCATCTTTACAAAAAACAATCATTCATGCCGCCAATGCAAAAGCAAAATTAGTGATT
>JAEURG010000055.1 GCA_016789345.1 Anaerolineales bacterium
GTACATTTCTCTGCCATTCAAACGGATGGCTATCGCAAGTTAGAAGCCGAGCAAAAAGTGGAGTTTTCCATCGAAGAAGGTCCTAAAGGCAAGCAAGCCGCCGATGTGAAACCAATTTCATAAGATACCTCATTTTGCAAACAGACAGGGTTGTCGTGAGACAACCCTGTTTTTATTTTCCTCATCACCAAACTAAAGAATAGTTAAGGATTATAATAATATATGTAAACACAATAACATTATGGGAGGATACTTGACTTTGCGAACGGAGGTTTAACCTTGTCTCTTATAAAGATTTTCAAACGTGGCGCAATACGGCGTACAGTTCTTTTTGCTGGGCATGTTGTTCCTGACTCTTCGCGTTGTGTGCAATGTGGCATTTGCTCTGATAATTGTCCAATAGAAATAGATGTCCGTGCGTATGCTTGGCGCGGTGAATCAATTAAAAAAAATGAGTGCTTAACTTGTGGCGAGTGCGTAGCACGTTGCCCGCGTGGCGTATTACGTTTTGAAAAAACTGACTTATTCACAACGGGGGAAAAATGAAACACATTGTTATTGGAACTGGCGTAGCAGGCATTGCCGCCATTGAGTCGATTCGCTCTTTGCGCAACCAAAATGATGACATCACTATATTAGGCGATGACCCGCATGGTTATTATTCACGCCCCGGTCTTGCTTATTACTTAACTGGTGAAGTACTTGATAAAACATTATTTCCAAAAAAGCGAGCAGATTTTATAAATCTAAACTTCAAATATAAAAAAGCACGTGTGACGAAAATTATCCGTGCTGAAAAAAAACTTGAATTGGATGATAAAACGCTTCTTGCTTACGACAAACTGTTGATTGCAACTGGGGCATCTGCTTTGCCCCTAACAGTACCCGGCGCGAATCTAGAAGGCGTTGTAAAACTTGACCATTTGGAGGATGCGCGTCGTATTTTAAAATTCGCAAAACGTGGCAAGACCGCAGTTGTAGTAGGTGGCGGAATCACTGCTCTTGAATTGACCGAAGGCTTGCGTTCTCGTGGTGTGAACGTGCATTACCTTTTGCGTGGAGACCGCTACTGGAGCAATGTCTTAGATGCGCAAGAGTCACAAATTGTTCAAACACGTTTACAAGAAGAAGGCGTAACGCTTCACTTTTATTCAGAATTGATTGAAGTTCTAGGAAAATCTGGAAAAGTTATCGGAGTTCGTTTGCAAGATGGGCGTACACTAAAATGCAATATCCTCGCTTATGCCATCGGAATCAAACCTCGCATGAACCTTGCGCGTGATGCTGAATTAACACTAGACCGTGGCATTCTCGTTAATGAATTTATGCAGACCAATGCCCCTGATATTTACGCGGCGGGTGATGTGGCACAAGTCTATGACCCAATTACCGGACGTTCAATATTAGATAGTTTATGGGGCGTTGCGCGCGAGCAAGGTCGTGTCGCAGGTTTGAACATGGCTGGACAGATAACTCCCTATACCAAAAGTATGCCGTTCAATGTAACTAGACTTGCTGGCTTAACAACCACAATTATTGGTACAGTCGGATATGGAGAAGATAAAGATGTGCTTGGTATTGCACGTGGCGACAGTGAAACTTGGCGTCAATTGCCAAATGCAATTGTTGCCCAAAGTGGTTTTGATGTAAATCGTCTTCGTATTCTCGTAGGCGAAAAGACATTCATTGGTGCAGTGGTGATGGGAGACCAAACGTTATCTATGCCTTTGCAAAAAATTATTGCCAATAAAATAGATATTTCGCCTATCCGCGATAAACTTCTTTCACATAATACGAAAATAGCCGACATTATTGCAGATTTTTGGTCAAAACAGAAAATGGTTGAAGGGAATTATGCTACGAGATAATAAAGAACTTTGGTTTGCTTTTGTATTTTGCATATTGATTACAGGTGTATATGGCGCAGTTGTAGTATGGAATCAAGAAATACCAGCCGCGAGTGATTTTTTTGGTCACACATTAGGAATCGTTGGCTTTACTTTAATGCTGATGACTGAAACACTTTACAGTT
>JAEURG010000281.1 GCA_016789345.1 Anaerolineales bacterium
AGAAGGCTATACTCAACTTAAACAATTGACCAAACTCAGTGAAGCAGAGTTATCGCAAATGCACGGAGTGGGTCCAAAAGCCGTGCGAATATTAAAAGAAACCATGAAAGCAAATGGCTTATCTTTCAAAGAAGCCAAAGCGGGGGAAAAGTTGAAGAAGAAAGGTTCAACCGTCAGCCGTACGGATGCTGTAGATAAATTTATGCTGGAGTTGAGTCACCCGCTAAAAGCGGAGGTAGAGGCGTTAAGGTCTATCATCAAAGGTGTGGATAAAAATATCAATGAAGAAATTAAATGGAAAGCACCATCGTTCAATTACAAAGGTGAATACTTGGTGACGTTTAATTTGCGCGATACAAAACGAATTCACCTTGTGTTTCATAACCCGATGATTGCAAAAGTTGAAAATGATTTGCTTGAAGGTGATTATAAAGATAGGCGCATGACTTATTTTGCAAACATGAAAGATATTAAAGCCAAACAAACTGCTTTTGTGAAAGCGATGAAAGATTTAATTAAATTGCAAAAATAGGAAGAGAGAAATGGACAAAACAATTCGAACTCACTTTGATAAAATCCGTTCAGAAGATCCACAAGCACAAAATAAAGCCTACTATGCTTTGATTGAAAAAACAGATAAACCTGTAGATTGGGCTTATGAAGTTTGGGATGAATTGTTTGCAGATTTAAAACATAAAGACAATCATGTTCGTGCGATTTCATCTCAAGTTTTAGCAAACCTTGCAAAAAGTGACCCACAAGAAAAAATGCTCAAAGATTTTAGTCAGTTGTTAGATGTAACAAAAGATGAAAAATTTGTGACGGCAAGGCATTGCTTACAGTCACTTTGGAAAGTGGGCGTAGCAGGGAAAAAACAACAAAAAGTTTACATGGAAGGTTTGGAAAAACGATTCAAAGAATGTGTCAAAGAAAAAAATGCCTCTTTGATACGTTATGATATTTTGGTTTCGATGAAGAATGTTTATAATGAAGTTAAAGATGAAACAATTAAAGAAAAAGCATTGGCCTCGATTGAAACTGAAAAAGATTTGAAATATCAAAAGAAATATAAAACGGTTTGGAAAGAATAAAATTTGTAAAGGCAACACGCCATTGACTCATACAGCAGGTGACTTAAGTCTAGTTGCCTGCTGTTTGCATATATAATTACAAACAATTCAAACCTAAGGAGCATCTCATGCAAAAAGAAATTATCTTTACAGAAAAAGCACCTGCTGTTGTTGGACCTTACTCACAAGGTGTAAAAGCAGGCAACTTATTATTTACAGCGGGGCAAATTGCATTGAGTCCCTCCACAGGCAAAATGGTGACAGGTTCCGTAGCCGAAGAAACCGAACAAGTGATGCAAAACTTACAAGCCGTGTTACAAGCGGCTGGTACAAATTTTGAGCATACAGTCAAAGCCACCGTGTTATTAGGCGATATGAGTTACTTTGCAGAAATGAATCAAGTGTACGGAAAATACATGGGTGACAAACCTCCTGCTCGTACTACATATCAGGCAGGGGCTTTGCCATTAGGTGCCAAAGTAGAAATTGAGTTGGTTGTTATTGTTAATGGATAAAAAACACCATGTTGTGTCATGCTGAGCCACGCTCTTGCCTTTTGTGGCGAAGCATCTCTACAATTATTTTAGAGACCCTTCGCTATCGCTCAGGGTGACACATTTAGAGTATTACAAAATTAGTTAGGTGAGTAATAATGAAAAAACAGATTCTCTTTCTTATCAATGAAAATAAAGACATCTTAAAAAACTTAACTTCACTGATTGAAAAAAAATTCCAAAGTGAATATCAAATCGCAACTGCCACATCGGGTGAAGAAGCGTTGGCACAAGTACAAACCTATATCAATCAAGAAGATGACATTGCCTTGTTCTTAGCCCATCAACAAATGCCGCACATGAACGGCATGAAATTCTTAATCGAAGCCAGCCGTTTTTACCCACATGCCCGAAAAATTTTACTTTCAGATTTTGCCGATAGTGAAAGCGCCATTCGCAGCATCAACGAAGTGGGCATAGACCGTTACCTTGTGCAACCCATTAACAATCCCGAAGAAAATTTATACCCCGCACTAGATGATTTGCTTGATTCATGGCAAGCCGATGTCCGATTGCCAACGATGCAAGTAAAAGGAATCATGAATAACCAAGCCGCTCGCATTCGTGATGATTCGAATCTTCGCCACGCCGCAGAAATTGTGGCACTCTCAGGCATTGGTGATTTGATGGTCATCAATCAAGATGGTGATTTCGTAGGTGTATTATCCGAAGGCGATATTCTTCGTGCCGCATTACCCAATGCCGAAGAAATTCTTGAAGAAGGCGGTACATTGCTCGATGCCTATCATCTTTTTTTGCGAAAAGGGCAAGCACTTTCAGAAAGACCCATCATGCCGCTTGTGATTCATAACCCGCTGGTGTTACACCCCGATGACCATGTTGCCAAAGCCGCCACCATCTTAATCAATTTACAAATTCGGCGTTTACCCGTCGTAGAAAATGGTCGCTTGCTTGGCACCGTTTCACGCGCAAATATTTGTCAGGCAGTGGTAGGGGGTTGGTAATGATTCCCAGTCGCCAAGTTTTAGTTGAAGCAGAAGCAGAAAATAAAAAATTAGGTCACGAAAATTTTGGATTTTTATCTGCTTCACATGGCTTCATGCCAACTTCACAACCTAATTTGAAATTGACATCACCTCAACATACGATTTGGGATGAGATGGCTTCTCAATTACCTGAGATGTTTCGCACTGTCACTTTGCGCTTCCATCTTGACCGTATGCCTGTTCTCTCAGCCCAAGCCGATTCTTTACCTGACGCAGATTTGTTGCGCGCCTCTGCTATCTTCGGGATTTTTGCACATGCCTATCATTATGTGCAACCTGACGCTTACGAAAAAATTCCCGATTCGATTCAAAAGCCGTGGAATGAAATCAGCAAACGACTCGAACAACCTGCTCCGAATTTATCTTTTATAGATTTAAACGCATACAACTGGCGATATATAAACCCGAATTTGCCAGACCCAATGCGTATGGAAAATTTATCTTTATTGATTCCAATTTTAGGCAATGAAGATGAACGCCGTTTTCAGATGACACCCACTGAAATGATGGGGCGGTTTTCACCCGTAGTGGAATCTACTGTTCGGGTACAAGAAGCAGTTATACGTCAGGATATTGAAGCGATTAAATCCGAATTGAGATTCATCTTATCTAATTTGCAGTCGCTTACTTATGATACGTTTATGAAAGTCAATCCAAATTCGTATCATCCATTGTATGTAAACCCTGTGGTGTGGGGCAAAACTGTTGCGCCGTTGGCAACGCCGTTTCAAACTGAAGGCGGAATTCCTGGACCGAGTGGCACAGCCATTCCTGCATTTCAATTATTGGATATTCTTTTTGGAAGAAATGTATATGCCAGCAATATTGGTAAAGAAACGTATCATGCGCGGGCTTGGTTTCCACGGCATTGGCGAAATTTTTTAGATGCCGTTGAAAAAATTTCTGTGGTTGATTTTGTAAAACAAGCAAACGATAAAAGTTTATCGGGTTTGTTTCAAACTGCAATGGATGCATACGCAGGTGAAACAGGTTTATTGGGGCGACATCGTTTGAAGACATACGGATTTTTAGATTTATCTTTCAAAGCAGGACGTAGCAAAACATTGGGTGGTTTTTCTGGCGCATTTGATGACCGCATGTGGGACAAAATGGATGGCGAGTTAGAACGTGCGCGGGCTGAGCGTTATGCACGCTATCCGCAAGTGACACATTTTGTGAATGTGAAAGATGTAAGTGATGTGCGTGTTGAAAATGAAAATTGGGTAAAACAAATTACATTCAATTTGCAAGGTTTGGGGTTATCTTGCCAGCCAGGTGACCGTTGTGCGATTTTGCCAGAAAATGACCCTGTACTTGTGCAAAAAACTTTAGATGCATTAAGTGCTTTGGGTGATGAGCCGATTCAACTTAACTCAGTATGGCGTGAAGCCGTGAAGTTAAGAGATGGTTATGAGCAAGCAAAAATATTATCATTGCGAACTTTGTTAACCTTTGGTCGTATTCGCCCGATATTGCGTGAAACTGCAAAAACGTTATATGGCATTACTCATAACCAAACTTTATGGAAAATTTTAGAAGCTCGCGCCGAAGACCAATGGGAATTGTGGGATTTATTAAATGTATTAAACCAAAACGGATTTGACACACGCCGTTTGTGGAAAGCCGAAGCAGGTGAAGTGGAACGAATTTGTCGTATTGTGCCTCCTGAAACTTTTCGTATCTATTCGATTGCATCTATTGAAACAAATGCACAAACCCAAGAATTAACATCTATTCAATTAATGGTAGGTGGCTTGAATTATGAAACTCCTGCTACGAATGTTTCTAATCAGGCTCAAAGAAAAGGCGTAGGCTCGGAGTATTTATCTCGTTTGCTTGATTCGCAATCAAATAACAGACGTGTTTCGATTCGTTTATTACATCCACCACGCTTTAGTTTGCCAAAAGATTCATCTCAACCAATTGTGATGTTTGCAGGCGGAACAGGTTTGGCTCCATTTCGTAGTTTGATTCAAGCACGAGCAAATGAATCCAGTGGCGAAAATTGGTTGTTCTTTGGCACACGCACCCCCGATGATTTGTATTACAGCCATGAACTTGAAAAATATGTTAACGAAAACAAATTACAAGTCAGAGTTGCATTTTCACGAAGCGATAAACAACTTGAAATTAAAAAGAAGCGCTTTCATTTTAGCAGTGGCACACGCGCATACATTGATTCTGAAATGTTGCGTGAAGAAAATGCAAAAATAATTTATCAACTGATTCAAAATAAAGCAGTCTTTTATATTTGTGGTCATGCAGAATTTGCAAGCACCGTAATGAACGCCATCAAAAAAATACTCAGGCAACAAGGTCACGATGAAAATTCTGCTCAACAAATTTTATACAAACTGGTTGGCGAAGACCGTTATCTGCAAGAAGTTTTCACAACTTATGCGGGCGCACATTTTTCAAAACCGAATCTCATCCCTGCATCACAAGTGGTTTCACATAACAACGATGACGATGGCTATTGGATGATTATTGATGGTCGTGTATATGATGTCGGTGAGTTTATACATTTACATCCAGGCGGGTTAAAAATTATGCGCTCGTATTCAGGTATGGATGCAACTGCCGCGTATCGCATGGTGCTTCATCAAGCCAACCCAGAAGTGGATGCTTTGTTAGCCATGTATGAAATTGGCGTTGTGCGCCGTTTGGATTTGTCGCAAGGTTGGGGTGTTTCACTTTCTAATAAAGGTTTGCAATTTATCACCTTGCAAGATGTTTATCGCCTATGGATTCGCTTTTTGTATCAAACTGTTGAAATGGAAAATGCACTTGCTAATGATTTTAGTGTTCGCTATGAAGCCATGACTTACAATGAAATCAATTCAGAAATTACGCCTTCTGTGTATCGTCATCAACAATATTTGCAAAGCCATGCTCGTTTTCGGCGTGATTATCAAATTAAGATGATGGGTGAACCACTTCATCAACTTTGGTTAATCACTGCTAGTTTATGTGATGAAAAAGCATCTGCCGATTGGATGCAAAAACAAATATCACAAATTCAAAACTCAACCTTAGCAAAACAATTTTTGACGTATGAAGAATCGCTTAACAAAAAATTACATCAACCTGATTCTGATTTAGAATCGGATTGCGCTTTGCTTGAAACTGCCGATAAAAAATTCCTGCATCAACTCAAAATGAAACTAAGCGAAGGTATTCTTATATTTGAAAAATACGAATCCAAAACTTTACAGCATGGTCGCAAGGATTTATTGCACATATTAAAGTCAATACCAAACATTTTGACAAATTACCTTTAAACCTTTGCCCGCTAACAAATCCGCTTCTTACCTGCGGATAGTTGATTCTGTTTTCTGATAGCATCGTCATTGCGAGGGCGATGTTCTTCTCGCCCGAAGCAATCTCATGTTTAAGTTGGAGATTGCTTCGCCACAAAGAACAAGAGCGTGGCTCGCAAAGACATAAGGAGAATAAAATGAAAATCCATTTAATTGACGGCACATACGAATTATTCCGTGCACATTTTGGCGCACCCCCAAAAAAATCCATGAGTGGACAAGAAGTAGGCGCAACATTGGGATTAATCCGCAGTTTGTTGATGTTGTTACAAACTCCAGGCGTGACTCATGTTGCTGTTGCTTTTGACCATGTGATTGAATCATTTCGCAACAAAATGTATGCAGGTTACAAAACCAGTGAAGGCGTTGACCCGATTATCTTAAATCAATTTGAAATTGCTGAAAAAGCAATTTCCGCTTTGGGCGTGCCAGTTTGGTCAATGGTCAAGTTTGAAGCGGATGATGCCATTGCAACGGCTGTGACTAAATTCAAAAAAGAAAAATCTGTGGAACAAGTCATCATTTGTTCTGTAGATAAAGACTTGACTCAAATGGTGGATGGCAAGAAGGTCATTTGCTGGGATAGGCGACGTGAAATCCTCTTGGATGAAAAAGGTGTGGTTGAAAAATTTGGTGTCAAGCCAGAGTCAATTCCTGATTATCTTTCTTTGGTTGGTGACTCTGCAGATGGCTACCCTGGAATTAAAGGCTGGGGAGAAAAATCAACATCTACTGTGTTGGCGAAATATAAACACATTGAGTCAATTCCCAAAGACCCAAAGAAAATTCCTTTGAGTTTGGGGCGTGCAACTACATTATTAGAAAATCTTCAAGCAAATTATAAAGATGCTTTGTTGTTCAGAGAATTATCCACTTTAAGACAAGATGTTCCATTGAAAGAAAGTTTGAAAGATTTGGAATGGAAAGGTGCAACTGAAAAGTTTAAGAGATTGTGTGTGGAGTTGAGAGAAGGGAGAATTGTGGAGAGAGTGAAGAAGTGGAGATAAGACAATAGACCGTAGACGATGGTTGATTATTATGTTTATCGTGTTTACTTAAACTCTCGTGCGTCTAATATTATTTGTATTCTGTCCTTATATATTACTTCAAACTTATATTCATCAAGCCACCTAATCTCGACATCACAAACATCATGAATTCTATATACCCCTTTCTCGATTTTATCTTCATATTCAATGTCTAAACGAGTAGAACAATCACACGTTACTCCACAATCATCACTAACAGCATGGACAATAATAGTATTACCGACATTTGGGTCAGAATGTAGGATAGTGTCTCCTCCACTTGACATTAAGATGCCTAAAAAGATACCACCTGCTATTTGTGCGCCAATAGATGAACATATTAGCAATCCTAAAATTCCTATTACTGATAATATACCCCGACTAACCTGCTTTATTGAAATTTTGCTTTTATCTATACTTGGCTGGTTGTTTTGTATATTCATAATTGTTTTCCTTGAACAACAGCATACCAAATTGTTTTTTCATATAATCTCAAATTCTTTCAAATGCTATCAAACTTTCACGGAATCTCATTAACATCATACAACATGACTTGGTAAACGTAATAATTTAGCTAATTTTGTATTACGCACTTAACGCCGTATCAATATCCCAAAGAATATCCTCAATATCTTCTAGCCCCACAGATAAACGAATAAAATCTGGGCTAACGCCTGCGGCGATTTGTTCTTCTTCCGAAAGTTGTGAATGCGTTGTGCTAGCAGGGTGAATCGCCATAGATTTCACATCTCCCAAATTTGCTACATGACTAAATAATTGTAGATTGTTAATGAAGCGTGCACCTGCTTCTTTTCCACCATGAATTCCGAATCCAAGCATGGCGCCTGAACCATTTGGTAAATATTTTTTTGCTTTTTCATAATCTGCATGACTTGCTAAACCTGAATATGTGACCCACTTAACTTTTGGATGACTCTCTAAAAACTCTGCAACGCGTTGTGCGTTTTTACAGTGTTGTTCTATGCGTAAGGATAAAGTTTCAAGTCCTTGTAAGAACCACCACGAGGCAATTGGTTGTTGACATGTTCCAAAATCACGTAAGATGCCTGCACGCGCTTTAGAAATAAACGCAGTTGGACCAAAATCGTCAGCGTAAACAACATGATGATAAGCAGGATCAGGCTCAGTGAAGTTTTTGAAGCGTCCGCTTTTTTTCCAATCAAAATTCCCTTTATCAACAATCACGCCACCAATCGCAGTGCCATGTCCACCGATAAATTTTGTCGTGGAATGTGTAACGATATCCGCACCCCATTCAAACGGACGACACAAATACGGCGTGGCAAACGTGTTATCAATCATCAAGGGAATTGAAAATTCTTTTGCAATTGCGGAAACTTCTTCAAATGGAAAAACATTCACAAGCGGATTACAAATTGTTTCACCATAAATGATTTTTGTATTTGGTTGAATAGCACGCCGAAAATTTTCAGGGTCTTTTGGGTCAACTAAAGTGACTTGAATGCCCAATTTCGGAAATGTATATTTAAATTGTGTAACAGTTCCACCATATAAAGTTGCGGGTGCAACAATATGGTCACCTGCTTCACAAATAGTAAGAATTGCAGTGGCTTGTGCGGCGTGACCAGAACTTGTTTCAAGCGCACCAATGCCACCTTCTAAACTTGCCATGCGTTCTTCAAAAACATTTGTAGTTGGGTTAGAGATGCGCGTATAAATGTGACCTGTTTCTTGCAAAGCAAACAAACGCGCGGCGCGTTCTGTATTTTGTAAGTTATATGCGGCGGTCTGATAAATTGGAACAGCCCGGCTTCCAGTAACAGGGTCAACTTCATAACCTGCATGTAATTGTCTCGTTGTAAAGCCAAATTTGCGAGAGTTATCCATTGTTGATGCTCTCTTTCTTAATTGAATTAGGTTTGATTGGAATCTCATTCAAATCAAATGGCATATTTTGATAGACATAATAATTTAACCAATTTGAATACAATAAGTTGGCATGTCCACGCCAACGCACGTTGGGTGTTTGTGTCGGGTCATCATTTGGATAATAATTTTTCGGAACATGAATCGGCAAACCTTTATTTACATCGCGGTCATATTCAGCTTTGAGAGTCAATGGGTCATATTCAGAATGACCTGTGACGAAAATATGTCTGCCATCTTTTGAACCTACGATGTAAATCCCAGCTTCTTTTGACTCCGCTAATACTTGTATCTCGTCTATTTGAGCAATATCTTCGCCTCGAATTTCTGTATGCCGAGAATGTGGCGCCAGAAAAATATCATCAAAGCCACGCAATAAATTTTCATTGGGTGCTAGGTTATTATGTTCAAACACACCGAACATCTTGCGAGGCAAATCATATTTTGGGATTCCATAGCGATGATATAACGCCGCTTGTGCTCCCCAACAAATATTGAACGTAGATTCGACATTTGTCTCAGCCCAATCAAAAATTTTCCTGAGTTCATCCCAATAATCCACTTCTTCAAATGGCATCTGCTCTACGGGTGCACCTGTGACGATGAGACCATCAAATTTTTCTCTTTTGATTTCATCAAAGGTGACGTAATGTTTTAGTAAATGCTCAGCCGATGTATTTTTTGATTCATAAGAAGCCGTGTGAATTAATGTCACATCCACTTGCAAAGCAGAATTGGAAAGCAAACGCAAAAGTTGTGTTTCAGTAGTGACTTTTGTGGGCATGAGATTCAAAATCGCCACACGCAAAGCACGAATGTCTTGATGTGATGCGCGTTCTTCATCCATTACGAAAATATTTTCGCGTTCAAGAATGAAGCGTGCAGGAAGTGTAGTTGGAATTTTTACAGGCATGATATTTATTTACTCGGTGGTCGAGTAGGCGACGGGTCTCCTCGATACGTTCCTTTGGAACTACTCGACCATCGTCGCCGTATCGAGACCACCAGTAAACAAAGCAACTCTTGTTACAAAAGTATTTTTGAAAACTGTTGGTTTCGATACGGGCTTCGCAACTTGCGCTTAGCCCTACTCAACCAACGAATTATTTACGCAAGCGCTTGGTCTAAATCCCAAAGAATATCGTCAATATCTTCGAGACCAACACTCAAACGAATGAAATCAGGTTTTACGCCTGCAGTGATTTGTTGTTCTTCAGTCAATTGGCTGTGGGTAGTGGTTGCTGGGTGAATCGCCAGACTTTTTGCATCACCAACATTAGCAAGGTGACTAAACAGTTGCAAACTGTCAATGAATTTTTTGCCTGCTTCCAAACCACCTTTGATGCCAAAGCCCAAAATTGCACCGGCACCTTTTGGTAAATATTTCTTAGCACGTTCATAATCAGGATGGCTTTTAAGTCCGGGATATGTAACCCAAGATACTTTTGGATGTTTTTCCAAATACTCAGCCACGGCTTGTGCATTTTGTACATGACGTTCTATACGAAGGCTGAGAGTTTCCAACCCTTGAATCGTTTGCCATGCATTGAATGGAGATTGGCACGCGCCAATATCACGCAACACATGCACACGTGCTTTGATTGCAAACGGAGGCAAACCTGCACCAGTAAGTGTGGAATACACTAAACCATGATATGAAGGGTCTGGGGTGTTGAAGTTTTCAAACTTGCCATTGCTCCAATCGTAATTACCACCATCCACAATGATGCCGCCAATCGAAGTGCCATGTCCGCCGATAAACTTGGTTGTGGAATGAACAATCACATGTGCACCCCAATCAAACGGACGGAAGAGATAAGGTGTTGCCAATGTATTATCAATCAACAAAATTAATTGATGTTTCTTGGCAATATCCGCAACTTCTTCAAACGGGAAGATGGCAATATCAGGGTTGCCTAATGTTTCACCATAAATCACTTTGGTGTTGGGCTTAATCGCCGCTTCAAAATTCTTCGGGTCAGTTGGGTCAACAAATGTGACTTCGATTCCTAACTTCGGCAAAGTATATTTGAATTGATTATATGTACCCCCATATAAGCGTGACGATGAAACAATATGGTCACCAGCATTGAGTAAAGTAAACAATGCTTGTGCTTGCGCGGCATGTCCAGAACTGGTTGCCAAACCTGCTACACCACCTTCGAGTGAAGCAATGCGTTGTTCTAACACATCAGTTGTGGGATTCATAATGCGCGTATAAATATTCCCTAACTCTTTCAGCGCAAACAAATTGGAAGCATGTTC
The DNA here is from genome assembly GCA_016789345.1 of Anaerolineales bacterium. Taxonomy (GTDB): domain Bacteria; phylum Chloroflexota; class Anaerolineae; order Anaerolineales; family Villigracilaceae; genus Villigracilis. Next base: position 11,153 of record JAEURG010000281.1, read on the forward strand.
AGTGCTTTTGAATTGATAACTCGTTGTCTGATACAACGGTACAGCACGGCTTCCTGTCGTTGGGTCGGGGTTATAACCCGCGTGTAACTGACGGGTTGCAAACCCTAAACTTCTTTCTTGAATTTCGATAGCCATTGGAAAACTCCTCTTGAATTTTTTTAAATAAAATCCGCCTATCAGAAGAGTTAATTTTTCAAGCGCTTAAAAAAATAACCTCTTCTGAAAGTACAAGAAGAGGCATACGTCTATACCGTCCTCTCATCTTCCAGATATGAATAGC
>JAEURG010000031.1 GCA_016789345.1 Anaerolineales bacterium
AATCGCCACGTGCTACCATAACACCGTCTACTACATCAAGAATCTCATCTAATTCTTCCAATGCCTCTGGCTTTTCTATTTTAGCTATCAACAGAGGGTGTCTTGCGCCTTGTGCAAGTTCATTAATTACCATACGAGCAAATCTCACATCTTCAGAACTACGAACAAAAGAAATCGCCACTGCATCTACACCTTGTGAAATGCCAAAAGCTAAATCTCGTTTATCTTTTTCTGTAAATCCTGGAATACGAATTCTAACTCCAGGTAAATTGATGCCTTTATGTGAAAGCAATACGCCTCCTACTAATACCTCTGCACGAATTTCATTTCTTTCAACAGAGATAACTTTTAGAGTAAGACGACCATCATCTAAAAACAATTTATCATTAATATTTACTGAATCAAAAATTTCTCTAAAATCTACTGGTATCAGTTGACATCTTGTTGTTGGCACAACTCCATTTTGAGGGTATAAACAGATTTCTTCCCCAGCAGAAAGTTGAAGCGGTGTTTCTAAATTGCCCACACGGATTTTTGGTCCCTGCAAATCCTGTAAAATACCAACCGCTACGTCTAATCGCTTAGACACTTTACGAATTAATTCTATGCGCCTTGCATGTTCTGCATGAGAAGCATGCGAAAAGTTAAGTCTAGCGACATTCATCCCAGCCATGATTAATCTTTCCAACATCGCCTCCCCTTCACTAGCAGGGCCAATTGTTGCTATGATTTTTGTTTTCCTCGTCATAGAAACCTCAATGCCAACTAAAAATTAAATAAGTAAGAATAACCGTCTTTGTTATAATGGAAAAGTTACTTTTATTATCCCAATAATCACTTAGGAGAAATAAGATTATGGAAGATGAAAAACTATTACTAGCGGAACATAAATTATTTACTGATGCCTTTTGGAAAAATGAAGATATCGGAGAAAAGCGCGTCGAGTTTTTCGTAACATTAACTACAGCAATTATAGCAGGCTTAGTAGCTTTGATAACAAGCAAACAATCAACTATGCCGTATGAAATATTAAGAGAAATTTCTACCGGTGCGCTTATAAGTTTACTACTTTTTGGGTTGATAACTTTATCTAGAATATTACAGAGGAATCGAGTTACTGATGAGTATAAAGGCATCGTTGACTATTTACGTGATCAACTAAAAAAACGCTCGTCAAATTTATTAAACTATGAATTACCATTTAAAGTCCATAAAAGATTATTTACTGGTGGTCTTGCAGAAACCGTTTCACTAATGAATAGTATCATTTTTTCAATAATTACAGCTTTGTGGGTTGAAGAAAAAATTAAATTACTGGGGATAATATTATCTTTTATACTATCATTTATTCTTCAGATTTCATTATCTAGAAAAGATAGAATAGCAAAACCAAGAAGTTCACACACACAAACATTTCGTGCTGGGGTTGGAGCTATTATTTCGAATAGCAAAGGAAAGGTATTAACATTCGAACGGAAAGATATTTCCGGTGCATGGCAATTACCCCAAGGTGGACTCGAAATTGGAGAGGAGCCACTAGTAGCTATAAAACGTGAAATATTTGAAGAAACAGGAATATCTGAGAACTTATTACAACTGGTTTCAAAAGATTCACTTCTGCTCGTATATGAGTTACCAAAAGAAAAACAGAGTTTCAAAACAGGTCGCGGGCAAGCACAAAGATGGTTTCATTTTCATTATAACGGAGCAGATGAAAATATAACTTTAGGGAATAAAAAAGAATTTAGAAGTTGGAAATGGCAATCAATGAATGATTTAATCACGTCTGTAGTTAGTTTCAAGAAACCTGTTTATAAAGAATTGGCAAAACACTTCTTAAAGCATCGTTAGTAAAAACTTCTAACCGTGATGGTTATCAATTCAATGTTACGAATAACTTCTTCAACCCTCTAAAAATCGGATGCTCTTGCCATGCCAAAATATCTGATTTCAATCCCAAATTAGGAAAACGGCGTAAGATGGTTTCAAATGCAATTTCTGCTTCTAATCGGACAAGTGGCGCACCGATACAGTAGTGAATTCCAAGTCCAAAGCTGAGGTGGCGACCTTCACTTCGGGTGATGTCAAATGTATTGGGATTATTAAATCGTTCAGGGTCACGATTAGCAGAGCCGAGAATGGTGTTGACCAAATCCCCTTTGCGAATTTGTTTTCCCTTAATTTCCGCATCTTCTAATGCAGAACGATAGGTAATTTGCACGGGGTTATCGTAACGAAGAATTTCATCAATGGCGGAATCAAGTAAAGCAGGATTCTCTTTCAATAGTTTCATTTGGTCGGGATGTTGAAGCAATGCCAAAATTCCGTTTCCGATTAAGTGAGTTGTGGTCTCGTGACCTGTGCTAAGTAAAATATTGATATTGGCGACAAGTTCTTCTTCTGTCAGTGTGGCAGATGCAACAGGTTCACGAATCAGTTGTCCCGAAGTGTGATGCGGAACAGGACAACCATCTCCATCTGATACAGAAAGCAAGATACTTAGCAAATCCTCTCCCATATTGTCACGGCGCTTGTTTGCTAAATCTTTAATGTATTCCGTCATCTCGCCTAAACTTTGTGCGGCGCGTTCTAACAAATATTGTGGTTTGTTTTTGACAGTGCCAAGAATCGCAAATAAGTCATCAGACCAATTTTTAAATTTATTGCGGTCACTAGCAGGTAAGCCGATTAATTCTGCAATCACCATCACAGGCAAAGGATAAGCAAGGGCTTGAATGATGTCTATTTCATCGTTTGCAGAGTCGAGCAAATCATTTACGGTTTGTTGAATAAACGGGCGCAAACGCTCCACATAACGCGGCGTGAAAGCATGATTCATCAAACTGCGCAGATGGGTATGTTGAGGCGGGTCTGAATAAAAAACAGTTTTTGAAAATGAATGATAAACAGGTTGAGCAATTTGTTTTTCGTGTTCATGCAAACGTTCAAAATTTCTCATCAACCCTTGCGCGCGCGAAAAACGTTCATCGAGATAAAGCGAAGCAATATCATCATAGCGCGTGAAAACCCAAAAACCCATTTCAACATCCCAGTGAATTGGGTCTTGTGTGCGAAGTGTTTCGTAAAAGGGATATGGATTCGCACGGATGTTTTCTTTTTGTAAATTCGTGAGACTAAGTGAATCCATTTTTTGAGATTATACTACAAGATACTCGATTGTGAAATTATTTACAATCAAAGATTTGACCTCTCGCCTCTTTCTTGATTTGAATATGGTTCATAACCCTAAACTTTTGGCTTCGTTCCAGAACGAGTCCATTTCTTCCAAAGTCATGTCTGATAAATTTTTATTTTGTTCTTTGGCTCGTTTTTCGACATGAGCAAAACGTTTTTTGAATTTTATGTTGGTATTTCGTAGCGCAGACTCAGCATCCACATATTTCCAACGGGCAAGGTTAACTAATACAAAAAATAAATCTCCAATTTCAGAAGCGAGTTCAAAATCGGTTTCGGCTTTTTTGATTTCTTCAATTTCTTCGCGCACTTTATCAAGAACGCCGTCTATTTCGGGCCAGTCAAAACCAACTCGTGCGGCACGGTCTTGATATTCTTGTGCTTGACTCAATGCAGGCAATGAAATTGGAACGCCATCCAAAATTCCTTTTGATTCTTTTTTACCGCCTCTTTCTTTCTCTTTTAATTTTTCCCAATTTTGTAACACACCATCTACGCCATCGAGTTTCAAATCTCCAAACACGTGTGGATGGCGACGAATGATTTTATCGTAGATATGTTTGATGACTTGAGTGGAGTTAAATTCATTTGATTCGCTTGCAATTTGTGCATTCAAAACAATTTGTAAAAGCAAATCGCCAAATTCTTCGCGCATTTCGGAGATATTGTTGGAATCCATTGCGGAAATAGTTTCATAAGCTTCTTCTAGCAAATGTTTTCGGAGGGTTTGGTGAGTCTGTTCTTTATCCCAGGGGCAACCGTCGGGCGCGCGGAGGTGGGCTGTGATTTCGGCAAATGATTCAAACGATGTCCCCTCACCTAGTGATGGAATATAAAAAGTTGCAGGTTGCAAGTCAAAAGTTGCAGGTTGCAGGTCGCCAAGTTGTTCGACTTTTGACCTTTGACCTTCAACTACATAAATTTCATGTTCAGCAGGGTAAACAGACAACAAAACTTTTTTAATTTGCAAAGCTAATTCTTGCGAATCAATATTTAGAATTAAAGTATCTGCGTCTGGTGGCGTGGGAGGATAATGCAGAGGCGTAAATAAATGTCCTTCGAGCAGAGTCAACTTGGAGGGTGGTGTGAGGCGAAGTGCCTCAAAAGTAGAAGAAATCGTTTGAAAATCCATAATGTTTCCTTAAAAAGATAATCCGTAATTCGTAACTCGTAAAATAAATTACGGATTACGCATTACGGATTATTCTAATTGATTGTAAAAATTTTAACGCTTGGTATAAGTTGGTGCCTTGCGGGCTTTCTTGAGGCCAGGCTTTTTGCGTTCTTTGATGCGGGCATCGCGAGTGAGCAAACCTTTTTTACGAAGTGCAGAAGTCCATTCTTCGTTGATGATTTGTAAAGCGCGAGCCACGCCGAGGCGCACAGCATCTACCTGACCCGCCACGCCGCCACCGTTAACCAATACGCTCACATCATATTTTTTTGCTTCCTGACCAACAACACCAAATGGGCGCAAGATATCTTCTACATCGCCATAACGACTAAAGAAAACTGCCGCTTCTTTTTCATTAACGATGAACTTGCCACTGCCTGCTACCAAACGAACACGTGCAGTGCTTTCTTTGCGACGACCAATGCCTTCATAATATTGAGCCATATTCACTTACCTCTTATTCTTTATCTTTCTTAACTTGTACGCCATGCGGGTGTTCTGGACCTGAATAAATTTTCAAACGCTTCAACACGGCGCGTCCCATACGGTTGTGTGGCAACATGCCCCACACAGCATCACGCAAAGCACGGTCTGGATGCGTGGCGAGTTGGTCACGCAATGAAATGCTTTTCAAACCACCGGGATAACCGGAATGTTTGTAATAAATTTTGGATGTAAGTCGTGAGCGGGTTTTGGTACCGGTCACGGTCACACGCTCTGCATTGACAACCACAACATTGTCACCAAGTTCCACGCCGGGCGTAAAAGTTGGTTTATGTTTGCCAAGCAAAATATGTGCCACACGCGTGGCGAGGCGCCCAAGGTTCTGACCTTCGGCATCAATCACAACCCAATCTCGCGTGATTTCAGCAGCTTTCGGATAATATGTTTTTTGTTGCACTTTCATCTCTCCGTTTTCAAAATTCTTTCAATATTCAACTTCAACTAATGTCAATCCATGTGCAGGTGCTAGACCCGACGGAAGTATTACTTTTTTATTTGATAAAGCATCGCGTACATCTTTCAACGAACACTTACCTTGTGCAAACGATACTTGGACGTGTACCATTCTTCTTACCATGCGATATAAAAACGCATCTGCACTGACTTCAAACTGCCACTCACCCTGCGGCTTTTTCTTCCACTGACATTTCGTTATCGTCCGAATGGTCGTGCCATCAGGTGAAGTCTTCGAGCCATATGCAGAAAAATCATGTTTACCTAAAAAAAGACTTGCGCATTCTTTTAGAGCCTCTGCATCAAACTTTGCTCTCACACGCCAAGCAATTTTTTCTCGTAACGGGTCACGGATTGGGTTGTAAAACAACCTGTAATGATATGTCCGTGAAACTGCATCAAAGCGCGGGTGAAATTCTGCTTTTGCAATTTGCAATTTTTTAATTGCAATGTCACTCGGCAGTTTAGCATTGATTGCTTTTATTAATTTTTCAGAATTTTGATTCCATTCAGAAAAATCAAATGCCGCAACTTGTCCGCTGGCATGAACACCTGTGTCGGTTCTTCCAGCCATCAAAACGCTTGCGCCAGTCCAACCGATTTGTTGCAAAGCCTTTTCTAATTCACCTTGCACCGTGCGGGCGTTTGCTTGTTTTTGGCTTCCTGCAAAGTTCGAGCCATCGTAAGCAAGTGTAAGTTTGTAACGTGCCATTTTAGCGATTAGCCTTTAGCGTTTGGCTAAACGCAGGTCTTTCTATTCTTCTACTAACTCAAGCACTACCATCTCAGCCGCATCGCCGAGGCGTGGACCAAGTTTGATAACACGGGTATAACCGCCATTGCGGGTTGCGAAGCGCGGAGCAATTTCGTCAAACAAACGCTTGATGATTTGATTATCACCAAGTTTAGAAACTGCTAAACGGCGGGCATTTACTTTTTCGTCAGCGGCACCGTCTGCGCTTTTCTTGGCAAGCGTAATCAATTTTTCGGCTTCACCGCGTACTGCCGCGGCTTTTGCTTTAGTAGTTTGAATTCGCTCATGTGTAAATAATTGTTTAATTAGGTTGCGACGCAGAGCAATACGTGCACTCTTTGTACGTCCTAATCGATAACCTGCTACTGAATGTCGCATTTCTTAACTCTCCGATGATTGGTCTTTCATGTAACCCTTTTCGCGCATTTTGTCGCGGAGTTCATCTAAACTCTTCTCGCCAAAATTGCGAATGGACATGACCGCGCTTTCACCTTTTTCAAGGAGTTCAAGCACATCACCGACTGTGGTGATGCCTGTGCGCTTCAATGAATTGAAGACACGCACAGAAAGGTCTAGGGCTTCGACGGGGGTATCTGCTAATTCACTGCTCAAGCGACTCCCTGAGGATTCGCCACGTTCCACTGTAACTGTCAGCATTTCTTCATTGATACCAGCCACATAACGTAAATGGTCAATGAGAATACGAGCAGAAGAACTCAAAGCACGTTCAGGTGATACTGTGCCGTCTGTCCAAATTTCTAAAATTAATTTATCAAAGTTCGTGCTTTGTCCTACACGGGCAGAAGCCACTTCCCAGTTAACACGTTTGACCGGGCTAAAAATTGCATCCACTGGTAATTCGCCAATAGGCATGTGCCCAGAACGGTCATTGGCTGGTGAATATCCACGTCCGCGCTCAACCACAAATTCGATGTCGAGTTTGGTCTTGGGATTATCCACTGTAAAAAGATAGGTATCTGGGTTGACTACCTCAATTTCAGCCGGGGTGATGATGTCTGCGGCGGTGACGGTGCCTTCGCCTCTGACTTCCAGATGCATGCGGGCGCTATCTACACCATCCATCTTGATGCGGATTTGTTTAATCTGCAACATGACTTGGATGACATCTTCACGCACGCCAGGGATGTCACTAAATTCCTGCAAAACATCTGCAAAGCGAACGGATGTAATCGCCACACCTTCTAAAGAAGACAACAGAACACGGCGCAAGGAATTACCAAGCGTCACGCCATAGCCGCCTTCAAGCGGGCTGATGATAAATTTTCCATAATTTCGAGCTTCGGCTTCGCGCTCGATTTTTGGCATAACCATGTTTGTGATGATACCAGTCACGGTTCACCTTTCCCTTTTGATTCTGCTCAAGTTCAACACCCAGTTTGACGGTCTGAACTTGAAGCGGTTTGAGGATTAGCGTCTGGAATAATATTCGACGATTAATTGTTCGTCGAGTGTTCCGTCAATTTCTACACGTTCAGGCATTCGCGCCACAGAACCGCTCAATGATTTAATATCACGACTGAGCCAACTGGGGGCGTTGCGTTTTTCGGCATAGGCGTTCAGGTCTTTGAAATAAGTCAATTTACCTGAGCCTTCGCGCACTGCAATTGCGTCGCCCTCGCTCAAAAGCATTGAAGGGATGTCGGTGCGGCGACCGTTTACAGTGAAATGACCATGTGTTACGAGAACGCGTGCTTGTGCACGGCTGGCGGCGAAGCCGAGCCGATAGACAACATTATCTAAGCGTGATTCGAGGATTTGAAGCAAGTTCAAACCTGTGAGACCACGGCGTGTGATTGCTGTATCGTAATAGCGACGAAATTGACGTTCTAATACGCCATACACACGGCGAGCCTTTTGTTTGGCACGCAATTGGCGAGCAAAGTCGGAAGAGCGACCCATGTTACCGCCGCCGCCTCTGCTTGCTGTGCGTCCATGTTGACCGGGCGGGAAGCTACGTTTCTCAAAAGAGCATTTGGGAGTAAAACAACGCTCACCTTTGAGATAAAGTTTTTCACCTTCGCGCCGGCAAAGTTTACATACCGGACTTAACATTTTAGCCATAAATCTACAACCTCATTCTTATACGCGTCGCTTCTTAGGCGGACGGCAACCATTGTGTGGCACGGGAGTTACATCTGCAATTGAGCGGACTTTTAAACCCATGGCTTGTACTGCACGAATCGCATTTTCACGACCAGGACCAGGACCTTTTACAATCAAATCCACTTCTTGTAAGCCGATTTGTTGCGCGGCTTTAATCGCTTGTTCAGCGGCTAGGCGGGCGGCAAACGGAGTACTTTTGCGTGAGCCTTTGAAGCCAGCAGAACCAGCGGAACCCCAAGCAATGGTATTGCCTTCCGGGTCTGTGACGGTAACAATTGTATTATTGAAGGAAGCAAAAATATGCACCTGCCCGTAGGACAGATTACGCTTCCCTTTTTTCGCGCCAGCGGCGCGGCGGGTGGAACGAACACTC
>JAEURG010000067.1 GCA_016789345.1 Anaerolineales bacterium
CCGAGCGTTATGGTGTTGGCATTCATCACAGCGAACTCGTTGGATTGATTCCGCAAGAAGCATTGATTGATGCGGCGGTTTGGTACACACAATTGGATGGATTTGATAAGTTGCAAATTTTGGAAGCGAGATTATTTGACAGTGGACCGCAGACTGTAGACCGTCCATCGTCCACCGTCAACGGTCTGAATGCAAACGCTTCTTCCTCACCCAAACCTGTTTCTTTCATAGACGAATTAGCCTCCGCCTTACCAGCTCCTGGAGGCGGCTCCGCCGCCGCGTATGCAGGTGCAATGGGCGCGGCTTTGGTTTCAATGGTCTCAGGCTTAACCATTGGACGAAAAAAATACGCTGAAGTTGAAGCCGAAATGCAAGCCGTACATGTCCACGCTGAAAAACTCCGCGCCGAAATGACTCAAGCCGTAGATGATGATGCCGCTTCCTTTGAAGCTGTGATTGGCGCATTCAAATTACCAAAAGAAACTGAAGAGCAACAAACCAAACGTACTGCCGCGATTCAAGTTGCAACCATGAATGCGGCGTATGTCCCTTTGCAATCTGTTCAGCGATCAGTAAAAATTATGGAACTCGCCATCAAATGTGCCGAGCATGGAAACTTAAATGCAATTAGTGATGCCATGTCTGGCTTTGCGATGTCGCGTGCAAGTTTAACCGCCGCCGCATACAATGTGCGAATTAATATACATTCCCTGCCAGATAAATCCGCTGGGGATGAGTATTTGAAAGAACTTGTAGAATTAGAAAAGAAAGCCGACAAACTCGAGAAGCAAATAAAAAAGATTATGCTTGAACGTGGTGGAATTTAATTTGTTATGTAGGGGCGACTCGCGAGTCGCCCCTACATTTTATTAATTATGAAATCATTATTTCCTATTTTTATATTGTTGGTACTTGCTTCTTGCAATGCGCCAATTCAATCAACACCTGTTGAAGCAACTTCAACTTTTATTATCCCAAACTTTACACAAACTTTAACTCCAACAATTGAACCAACATTTACTTCCATTCCACCCTCACCAACATCAACACCAATTCCATGTGACCCACTGACTTCTGATTACTGCATCACTGAATTTAACTTTTTGTTCCAACGCCCAATCCTTCCACCTGATAATGACTCAGTTGACATAAGTTATCCGTATGCTTCGACTCAAAACGGTAGGCGAGACCCGCATCATGGTGTCGAATTTCAAAATGAATTTGGAACACCCGTCTATGCGGCGGGGGATGGGGAAGTGGTGTTTGCAGATACAGATAAAGAGGTTAAATTTAGTCAGTGGTCAAATTTTTATGGGAATTTAATTGTGATTAAGCATGACAATAATTTTTATACATTGTACGCACATTTATCCGCGATTCTTGTCAAAGTTGGCGATAAAGTAAGCGCTGGAAATTTAATCGGTCAAGTTGGGCAGACGGGTGGTGCTACAGGGTCACATCTACATTTTGAGGTCAGGTATGGAGGCGATATGTATGACCGTTTCTCGACTCAGAATCCAGAATTATTTTTTATCCCCAAAAATGGCACAGGCGCACTGTTAATCACTTTGAATACGCCGTATGATAGAAATTACGAATATCCGTTGGTGATTACAAGGTTGGTAGATAATTTTGTGTATTACATCAATTCATACACAAAAGGCTTTGAAGTTAACCCCGAAGATGCAGTTTTGAATAATCTTCCGCAGGGTGATTATCGAATCGCATTCAATGACCAAAGTGGCTTGAATGAAAGATTTGTAAAAATTGAAGATGGAAAATTAACAGTAGTTGTTTTTGAAGTTAAATAAAAGTAAGAACACAATGTATTGTGTTCTTACTTTTGAAATAAATTACTTACGCAACAACTGTTGGCACAAGCACCAAATAAGAAATAATGCCTGCAATCAAAGCGATAATAGCGAGTGTTGAAAATAAATAACGCATGTTGCTTCCAGCAGACATCAACGAAGCCCATGCCGCGAATGCTAACCCTAATGCCATAACGAGCATCACCAGTTGTAGTTGGTCGCCGCGTTCATCCCATTGCGAGCCGATTTCAAAATTAATATCCGATTGGTCGAAGAGGTCGGCGGGAACAGCATACATGGCATCGTAGTATTCATCATCCCAAATGCCATTATCACGCGCAATAGCCTCTTGAAGTTCAGGTGAGAAATTAAATTCATAATATTCGGCGATTTCTGGTCGCTCATCTACATTTAAAAACCAGTTATCGTAATAAGAATAATCTTGAGAAATATATTGATTTGATGTGAGATATTCGGCATTGCCATCGTTCAGTGCTTGCATACCCAGAATTTCATATTTGTTTTGTTCTGAATCTGCCATTGCGCCTTGATAACTAGCCACAGCCGTAAAAACAGAAAGTAGTGCTATCATCGTGCCTAGAAAAATTTCATTGCCTAAAAAACCTAAAACTTTTTTCATACGCTTCTCCTTTTGAAATAAATTGCCATCAAATTATATGAGAAGTTAAATATTTTGTTCCTTACAAAATTGTTATAGGAATAAAATTACCCCGCGACTCTCACCGCGGGGTACCTGTTCACTATTACCTATTCACTTTTCCTTTACTCTTCCAACGTACTAATATCACCTTCTGGTAAACCTTGTGCTCTGGCTTTCAACACACGGCGCATAATTTTCCCTGAACGAGTCTTTGGAAGTTTATCTACAAAACGTACTTCTTCAGGGCGGGCAATTGGTCCCATGTGAGTGGCAACATGTTGACGTAATTCTTCAGCCAACTCCTCCGAAGCAACTTTACCAGCCCGCAATAATACAAACGTATAAATTGCCTGACCTTTAATATCATGAGGTAAACCAATCGCGGCGGCTTCTGCAACGGCTGGGTGACTGACTAAAGCAGATTCAACTTCTGCAGTTCCCAAACGATGACCAGAAACTTTAATGACATCATCCACGCGACCGATAATCCAGAAATAGCCATCTTTATCACGTTTGGCAGAGTCGCCAGTTGTGTATTTGCCCGGGTGCTTGCTCCAATATTGAGTGACATATCTTTCATCATCACCATAAATAGTTCGCAACATGGAGGGCCAAGGATTTTTCAAAACAAGATAACCTTCGGTTTCATCTGCTACGGGTTTTCCATTTTCATCCACAATTTCAGCTTCTTGACCAAAAAATGGCTTGGTTCCAGAACCAGGCTTGAGAGGAGTAACAGGCAGAGGCGCGATTTGAAACGCTCCTGTCTCCGTTTGCCACCATGTATCAATAATCGGAAGTTTGTTATCACCAATTACTCTGTGATACCACTTCCATGCTTCGGGATTGATGGGTTCACCAACTGTGCCAAGCAATCGCAACGAAGATAAATCATGTTTTTGGGGCCACGAATCACCAAAACGCATCAGACCACGAATGGCAGTGGGGGCGGTGTAAAAAATCGTAATGCCATAACGCTCGATACATTGCCACCAGCGATTTGGCTCAGGGAACGCAGGTCCGCCCTCAAACATAAATGATGTCGCACCATTAATCATCGGACCATAAACTAAATATGAATGTCCTGTAATCCAACCGGGGTCAGCGGTGCACCACCAACGGTCATCATCGCGGATGTCAAAACAATATTTCAATGTGGCATACGTGCCAACCATGTAACCACCATGCGTGTGTAAAATTGCTTTTGGTTTTCCTGTTGAGCCACTGGTATATAAAATAAAAAGAGGGTCTTCTGAATCCATTTGCTCAGTTTCACATTTTCCTTCGGCGATGGGTTGCTCGCACAAGTTGTGATACCAATGGTCGCGACCTTCTTCCATGTTCACTTCGTTGTTGACTCTTTTCACAACAACGACATTTTCTACGCTTGGGCATCGCTTCAATGACTCGTCCACAATTGATTTTAGTTGGACGATTTTTCCATTCTGGAAGGAGCCATCGCAAGTAATTACTAATTTGGATTTGCTATCTTCAATGCGCCCTGCAAGTGAATCGACAGAGAAGCCACCGAACACCACCGAATGAATTGCACCGATTTTTGCACAAGCCAACATCGCAAAAACAATTTCAGGCACACGTCCCATATAAATGGTGACTCGTTCGCCTTTTTTAATTCCCATGCTTTTGATGATATTTGCCATGCGAGTCACTTCGCGATTCATAGCGTAATAAGAAAAGTTACGATGTTCTTTGCCATCTTCACTTTCCCAGATTAAAGCAAGTTGATTCTTGCGATGTGTCTTAAGATGCCGATCAATTGCATTGTGGACGATATTAACTTTTGCCCCTGTAAACCATTTGAAAAATGGTTTTTTGGAATCATCCAAAACTTTTTTCCATTTGCTGAACCACTCTAATTCGTTGGCTTCCGCTTCCCAAAAGCCTTTCAAATCTTTACCTGCTGATTTGGCAAGTTTATCCCAATCTTTTAATCTCGCTTCTTCAAGCACTTGTTTGGATGGATAAAAAACTTCCCCGCTCATTTTTTTTCCTTTTTTCGTTGCTTTAACAACTTTTTTCTTTATTGTGATCTTCGGTTTTGCAGATTTCTTGCTTTTTTTAAGTGTAGCCATAATCCGATCTCCTAAAAGAGAAATAAATAATAGATTGATGTAATTTTATCAGTTTTGAACAAAATACTAAAAGACATTTTTATTTTAGTATTGTTACAATTTCTTCTAGTAACACATCCAAGTCATTAGCAAAATTTACCTGCGTGGCAACTGGTAAGTTTTCCTTTTGTCTAATGTGACTATGTAAATGCCTGTCAGCTATTTTTCTTGAAGAATTTTCTAAATGTAACATTGACTCTTTAAATGACTTTCCTCCATGATTACCTGCAATTTGAGGAAATTTTTCGCAACCAAATATTGGCGGTACGTGATCTAAAATTGCTCTAACAAGCATAGTCACAGCCAAAAAGGATTCATCTTTCCAAGATTCATTTAGTTCTTCACAGAACCTAATAAGTTTTGCTAAATCAAATTTATCATTAGTGATTCCACGAAGCTGAGTCAATCTCTTTGGGTCAACGTAACCTAGACTTAAATCATGGCGACGAGTAATTCTCTCAGGCTGAACAATTTTTTTAGGCTTTTTATTATTTATAGGTTTTGGATCATTACTTGGGAGAAGCGATAATACATCATCCCATTCAGGTTTATCTTTAGCATATTCCTTGAATTTAATGGGAATTACAGACCAAGTTCCAAAATGCGCATAAAATGCTTTATATCCATATTTGCCTTTTTGACTATAATGTTTTTGCGTAGGAATATGGCGGTTTTTTCTGACAAAGAATCCCCAGTCTTCAAGGAGGTCTTTATCGTCAAGCTTTATATTAGTTGAATTTAACTCAACTCCAGAAAGTCTGAGTGCTTCTCTCCAACTTTGAAAGTGTAATAATACTTGCTTCCTGCTAATTCTAGTTAAGTCTTGAAATTCATCTTGTGACGGTGGATAGCCTAATTCTTTAGTAAGTTGTCTAATTGTGTCAAGTATTTCTATTTTGCTAATGTTTTCTGTCATAACATAATCTCTTTATATATTTGATTATAAAACTTTTTGACTTTTATTTTAGATTATATGTAATTCAACTCTTTCGCCTTGACAGTCAACTCATCCCGAAACTCTGGGTCTGCGACGTTAATCAACGCTTGCGCGCGTTGACGAATCGTTTTGCCATATAAATCTGCAATTCCATGTTCTGTGACAACATAGCGAACATGGTTGCGCGAAGTAGTTACACCTGCACCTGGTTTTAATATCGGCACAATTTTGCTGAAACTCTGGATTGCAGGAGCTTGCTCCTGCGAACTCGCCAGCAAGCTGGCTGACTCCAAATTTTTCTTAACTAACTTGCTTGGCAATGCAATAATCGGAATTCCGCCCTTTGACCTTGACGCTCCGTAAATAAAATCAATTTGCCCGCCGACACCGCTGTAAAATCTCGTGCCAATGCTGTCTGCACATACCTGACCCGTCAGGTCAATTTCAATGGCGGAATTAATCGCCACCATCTTATCGTTTTTAGCAACAATAAACGGGTCATTTACATATTCTGTCGGGTGCATTTCTATTTGTGGATTGTCATTTGCAAAATCATATAACGCTTGTGTGCCGAGCATAAATCCCGCTACAATTTTCCCAAAATGAATTGACTTTTTCTCTCCATTAATCACACCTTGTTTGACGAGTTCAATAATCCCATCTGAAAACAACTCTGTATGAATGCCTAAATCTCGATGATTAGTCAATCGCTTCAAGACTGCATTTGGAATTGCGCCAATGCCTGTTTGCAATGTTGCACCGTTTGGAATTAATGAAGCCACATACTCCGCAATATTTTCTGTCACCTCGTTTGTCTCACCAGACATGTGAACTTCTGGCAAATAATAATCCACTGGCACAATTACATCTATTTTTGAAATATGAATAAAAGCATCACCATGAGCACGAGGCATTTTTTGATTCACTTCTGCAATTACAAATTTTGCAGACTGTGCGGCGGCTTTGGTCACGCCGACTTCAACTCCGAAAGAACAATAACCATGTTCATCAGGTGGTGAGACTTGAATCAAGGCAATATCAATCGGCAATCTTCCTGATGTAAACAAATCAGGAATTTCAGAAAGAAAGCATGGCGTAAAATCTGCGCGACCTTCTTGTACTGCCGCGCGGACGTTATCACTGATGAACAATGTGTTGACTCGCAAATGTTTTTCCATGCCTTTGGCAACATAATCAGCTGAACCAATCGTCAACACTTGATAAATTTCAACATTGCGTAATTCTTGCGCCCGCGCCACAAGCGCAGACATCACTTCTTTTGGCACAGAACAGTTTCCAGTTAAGAAAAGATGCGTGTTTGATTGAATCAAATTCGCCGCTTCTTTTGCAGTCTTGACTCTTGCGTTGTAAAAATCTAATGAATTCATTATTCAATCCAATCTAAAATTTTATGCCATGCGCCCGCAAATGGTAAGAACCATGGAAAGCCATTATACAAGTTCAATGGTGCATTCGGAAAATTAAATTTTGCAAACGGATGTTCATTGATATTTCCCGCGAGCATTGCCTCTGCAACTGTTTTGCCCAAATGCGAAGCCATTGCCACGCCATGCCCTGCATACCCAAGCGAATAAAAAATTCCATTATCTTCACCAACATGCGTCATCATATCAAATGTAAAATCAAGCGTGCCGCCCCAAACATATTCCACTTTACTATTTTTTAATTGCGGATAAACCTGTATCATTTCTTTTTGCAAAATTTCTGCACTGCGTGAAATTGTATTTTTATTTTCAGGGAAGAACGCCGCCCTTCCGCCAAAAATCATGCGCTTATCCCACAAACGAAAATAATTTAAATAATGTTTGTAATCAAAAATCATTCGATTGTTCGGGCTGAGTTCATGTGCAAGTTCATCTGATAATTTTTCTGTGGCAATAATAAACGAACCAATCGGGATAATTTTTTGTTGCAGTTTTTTTGTGACTTCACTTGTATAACCCGATGTGCCCACCAAAATTTTTTCTGCAATTACATTTCCTCTTTCTGTTTGTACATGAAACCGCTTCTCTCTACGCTCAATCTTGGTGACTCTTGCTTTTGCACATAACTTCGCCCCAGCTTTTGCAGTTGCGTTTGCTAAACCTGCAACATATTGCGCGGGATTAAGTCCGCCACTAACTTCATCTACAAGTCCGCCATGATAAATATTTGAACCAATTTCATTCTTCAAATCTTGTGGCGATATAAGTTTAACTTTGTGGTTGAATTCTTTCTCCATGAATTCAACTTCTTCTTGTAAATTTTTATAATGTTTTGGTTTGTTTGCAGTTAATAAATGACCATATCTCTTAAACCCACAATCAATATTTTCTTCTTTCACAACTTGTTCAACAGTATCTACTGAATCTAATGAATATTGAAATAATTGCTTTGCAATTTCCTTGCCATATTTTTTCATCACTGTCCCCATACCTAATTTCAAGCCTGTTAATGTCATTCCGCCGTTTCGTGAGCTTGCTCCCCAGCCAATAGTGTTTGCTTCGAGTACAACAACATTTACGCCTCGTTTTGCAAGTGTACGAGCCGCGCTTAATCCTGTATATCCACCGCCAATAATTGCAACATCCACTTTTTCTGGAATCGGAATTAAATTCTTATCATCAGGCATTTGGATTGTGGTGTGCCAATAAATTTGTTTTTTAGGAAGCATGAGTGTTTTACACCTTTCGTAAGTCAAATTTTATCCCCGTTTTGACCAAATTTGTTTAAACAGAATCAACTTGCCCTAGTGATGAGGCGTTTTTTTATCATAACTTAAGATAAAATTCTGTAAAATAAACTTGGAGAATCAAATGGAATCATTATTATCTTTAGTAGGTTGTTTTGCTACACCACTTATTTTGTTGTTATCACTTCTAATTGGCGGGTGGATTGTATATACTAACCTGACTGGGAATAAAAAATATAGTCAAGAAAGACAATCCAAACTTAATGAACTTCGCAAACGCGGAATCACTGCACCTGCTACTATTATTTCTGCAAAAAATGGAATTGTAAATACGCGAGGCGGTAGCCGCCTTATGCTGATGGCACTCGAGGTTGAAATTCAACCCGAAGGGCGTTCAAAATTTGTTACTACATTTAAAGATTGGTTGCCAGTGGGCAGACAATTTGTCTCTTGGGGTGATAGACACGAAGAAGTTGGTCAAAAAATTTGGGTTACATACAACCCCAATGACCTTAATGAAATTTTGTTTGAACACTACGATAAAGACCGTAAATATTTTCTTGGCTACCCAGCCTTTGCAAAATTAGAAAAACGAAATGCTGAGATTCGTAATACAGGTGAAGAAGCTATTGCAACTATTTTGGAAACAGAAGATTTGGAATTAGTACATTCTTATGAAAAAGAAATGAGAACTGTATTACGTGTGAAATTAGAAGTAACCCCTAAAATAGGTGAGCCTTATCAAGCAGAGGCACAAAATTCTTTTCTGAATGCTAGTTTACATAAATACACAGTTGGGAAAAAAGTATACGTTAAATTTAATCCGCAAGATAAGACTCAAGTTGCTTTAATTCGTTCTGCTGAAGAGTAATTTGTAGGGACACAGCGAGGCAGTTCTTTACAAAGTCTTTGATAATTTTGCTGTGTCCCTACTTTTTTATTCTAAAATTTCTTCCCAGTTTAATTCACTAAATGCTTTCTGCAATCTGTGACCATCATCTACAACAATAAATTCAACATCGCTAAACAATTCTTCGGCAGTTTTTCGCACAGGTTCAAGCGGAACAACATCGTCTTGATTTCCATGAACAATCACTGTTGGAACAGAAATTGTTTGCAGATGTTTCCACTTTCCTTGAAGGGGTTCGCCAATCACAGGGTCAATATAAATTCCATTTTCATCTTTCAAAATGGCGGGGGCAAGTAAAACTAATTTCCGTACCTGTTTTGGATTTTCGCTTGCAAATACAGTAGCCATCAATCCACCATACGATGAGCCGATAATCGTCCAACCTTTTTCTTTTCCAAGCACATCATAAAGTTGATTCATTCGTTCATCAAATGAACCTGTGAAATCAGGCGTTTTCATTCCCTGAAACTTTTCTGCGAATTGTCTTGCTTTCCCGCTCTGGCTCGAACTATCTGAGCCGTGTAAATAAATAATTTTCGCATTATCCATCTTTGACCTTCTTTACTGCTTTTTTGCGCGTTATCGTTTTCACATCTTTGCTTGCGGGTACTTCTTTCTTCTTTCTCTCTTTCTTTTTTATTACAACAGGCTCTTCAACAAAATCATTGATTTCTTCTACAGGTTTTTGGGGAGTTAAGATTTGTTGTGGACGTAATAAATCTTTTAACTCAGATTGTAACGGCGGCGGAAAATTTGACGAAATTCTACGCATCGTGATGACCGTCATCTGGTTTTCTGTTTCCTTCAACACATGTTTTAACATGAAAGTTGTTTCGTTTGCGGACGTGCGATACAAACTGACAATTAAATCGGATATATCATTTTGTATTGTGGATGGGGCTTCTTGGATAATGGGTTCGACAATATCAAGAATAGCAGGTAAGTTTTTATCGTTGGTTTCCCCAATCATCGGAATTAATGCCTGAATGCCATTTGACCATGACCTTGCACGTTCAGGGTGCAAATATTCTCGCACCAATGTCAAAAATTGACTTGGCGTTTCTTTTCTCATGCGCGATAAACTGGTGGTCAATAGTGCTGAACGAACATTCGGGTCACGGATTTGTTGAGTCCATGCAGTAATGCGTGGTAACAATCTTTCTTCTTGAGGTGGGATTCTTCCTAATAAAAATGCCGCCAGCAGACGAGTTTCTAAAGCACCTTCGTCCCACAATACATCTGCAAGTTCCAAAGCAAAATGCGGATTTGCTTCCGCTACATTTTTTAATTCATTCTCAATATGAGTCAACACAGCAGGTGGTGTTCGATACGTTTTTAGATTCGACCCTGGCGAAATATTTTCTTTTGTACGTAATGTGTAGTTGACGTAAAAATCTAAAATCTCACGCAAATGCTTCATAAACTCATCGGGCAGAAAAAAGAAATCTGCCAAACGAGCGGCTTGTTTACGGAGTCGGGCGAGGTCTATGGCGGGCATGGGGATATATTGTAGGGGCGAGGCATGCCTCGCCCCTACAAAAAATTAATACGCTCGTGCAAAATATACTTTTCTTTTAGAAGGCTTGCCACACACAATACAAGTCCCTTCTTGTTCAGGTTGATTGAAAGGAATATTTCTTGTCGTTGCTTTGGCTTCTTCTTTTGTTTTCTTTTCACATTCAGTTGATTCGCACCAATATGAAAATGCCCAGCCATCTTGTACGACTTGTTTCAATTCTTCAAAATCTTTTGGATTATGAATATTCGCATCACGGTATTCAGTGGCACGCTTCAAGAGAGAACTTTGTATTTCGTCCAGCAACCCGCTAACCGCTTGGTCAAGAAGCGATTGAGAAACAAATGTCTTGCCTTCTTTGCCAGGTTTGTCGCGTCTAGCAAGTGCAACCGTTCCTTTTTCAATATCTTTTGGACCAATTTCAATGCGTAGGGGAACACCACGCATTTCCCAATCGTTGAATTTGAATCCACTGCTGACGTTTTCTCTATCATCCATCTTGACGCGAATCTTTGCAGATTTTAATTCCATAAAAATTCTATCAGCCACTTCCATCACTTTTGTTTTTTCATTTTCATTTTTATAAATTGGAACGATGACTGCTTGAATAGGCGCGAGGCGCGGAGGCATAACCATACCTTGGTCATCACCATGTACCATAATCAACGCGCCGATAATGCGTGATGAAATTGCCCAAGAAGTGGTTTCAGCAAATTGCAGCGTGTTATCTTTTGCAAGACATTGAATCTCAAATGCCTTTGCAAAGTTGGTGCTGAAATAATGTGACGTGCCCGATTGCAACGCGCGTTTATCCCACATCATCGCTTCAATAGATGTGGTAGTGTGTGCGCCTGCGAATCTTTCGGTTTCACTTTTGGTACCTTTGAAAACAGGAATAGCGGCTTCTTCTAAACAAAAGCGTTCATATATATCAAGAATGCGATACATTTCTTCTTTGGCTTCATCGGCACTTGCATGTGCTGTGTGACCTTCATGCCAATAAAATTCTGCCGTTCGTAAAAATAATTTTGTACGCAATTCCCAACGCAGCACAGAACCCCATTGCACGATTAAGAGAGGCAAATCACGCCATGACTTAATCCATTTTGCATACATGTGACCAATAATCGTTTCAGACGTGGGGCGAACTGCTAATTTTTCTTCGAGTTCTTCGCCACCACCATGAGTCACAACTGCTAACTCTGGAGCAAAACCTTCCACATGGTCTTTTTCTTTTTCAAAGAATGACATTGGAATCAAAGTTGGAAATGCCGCATTGACATGACCTGTCTCTTTGAATTCACGGTCAAGCCATGAGGTGATATTTTCCCAAAGTGCCCAGCCATAAGGTTTCACGACCATACAGCCACGCACGGGGGCATAATCTGCCATATCAGACTTTATAACTAATTGGTTGTACCATTCCGCAAAATCTTCTGCTCGGGTAGGTAATTTATCTTCTGCCATTTTTTCCTCTTTATGTTTTCAGGTTTAAAGGTTGAAACGTTTGAACGTTCAAACCTGCTAACTTTCTAACAACTTAACAGCTTCTTTCACATCACCTGCAAAGTATAACAACTCACGGTGATGTGCCGATGTATAACTTTCAAATGAATTAAAAAAAGAATCTAACGTATTTTTCCATCCATCTCCAATTAATATCAACCGCTTACGCGGCAAAGATTCAATCACCATCAAATTCCACATCAACGAAATTTCTGTCAAAGTCCCTGCGCCGCCACTTAATGCCATCGCCGCATCACAATGATTTGTTAATACATGCAAGCGTTCAATCAATGTTTGTTTTCTAATTTCTTCTTTCACCCATTGATTTAATTTTGAACCACGCCAATTTTCAATATCAATACAAGTCACGCCAATGACATGCCCGCCTGCTTCATTTGCGCCACGTGAAATCGCTTCCATTGTTCCCATATAACCGCCAGTGATAACCGCGTGTCCTTTTTGTGCAAGCAAAGAACCAAGCAAACGCGCTTCCTCGTATGCTTCACTTCCTGCTTGCGGTTGTGCGCCACCAAAAATTGTTACATTCATAATTCCTCAATAAAAAACGGCTCGCCAAGTCTGGGAGCCGTTTGACCGCACGAAAACAAACCTAACCAGACGTAGATTTACAAATTCGCGGGGATGGGTTTGGGATTAACTTCATGTTCGACATTATAAGGGTAAAATTGATTTTATGCAAAAGGACTTGCAACGCCTCTTACATGACCCAAACCTGATTCTGCCCGAAGTGCAGAATCTTATCTCAAACATTGCCTCGCAAGCGACAGAACTTAACATACCATGTTATCTTGTCGGCGGTGTTGTACGAGATTTATTACTCAATTTACCAACACACGATAGTGACATTGATTTTGTCTTTGAAGGTGATGCAATTAAGTTTGGTGAAACGTTAGTCAAAAAATATGGTGGCAAACTGACGCATCATTTCAAATTTCATACCGCCATTTGGCATTTGCCGGAGACCTTTGACCTTAGGCTTAAGACTTTAGATTTAATTACAGCTAGAAAAGAATCTTATGAGCATCCCGGTGCATTGCCAACGGTTACACCATCTAATATTGAGGACGATTTACGTCGCCGTGATTTTCCAATCAATGCGATGGCAATCCGCATGGACGGAAGTCACTTTGGCAAATTGGTTGATGTATTAAATGGGGAAGTGGATTTAGAAAATAAGGTTATTCGCGTTTTGCATGACAAATCATTTCTTGATGACCCAACACGCATTTTCCGCGCGATACGCTACGAAACACGATATTCCTTCAACCTTGAACCTTCAACATTGAACTTAATCAATTCAGAATCATTATCTGTGCTTTCAAAACTAAGTGGTGAACGCATCCGCAATGAACTGGATTTGATACTCGATGAAGAAAAAGCCAGTGAAATAATTTTGCGTGTAGCCAATTTAGGCTTGCTAAATTACATTCATAAAAGTATTCCCGACTTTAAAGAAGATTTTTCAGATTTTCTCGATATGGATTCTCGCCTCGACATCCCCGCTGATAGACGTACAATGGGGTACATGTTGTGGTTTATAGATTTATCTGAAGAAGAAGTCTTCTCCATTTGCAACCGTTTGGATTTTTCAAATGAACTAACTTTGGCAGTTTGGTCAGCCGCGCAGTTGAAGTGGAGCCTACCGCATTTGGCTGAATCCAAACCCAGTGTGTGGACGTATGCTTTAGAAAAATTGCCATTGCTTTCTATTTATGCCGTGTATTTGGTTTCTGGTGAAAAATCATTGCTTGATTACATCTCTTTGTGGCGGCATGTCAAAGCGCACACCACAGGTGATGACTTGAAAGCGCAAGGTCTCACGCCAGGACCAAGATTTAGAGAAATATTATCTGCTTTGCGAACCGCTTGGTTAGATGGTGTGTTAACATCTAAAACTGAAGAAGAAGAAATGTTGAAGAAATTAATTTCTGAAAATCAATAACCCGCCTTTTCTCATAGGAACAAATCCATGCCTGCGGCGAAAAATGTCAACATCAATGTAGAAGGAAATTTTAGCGGCAATATTATTATTGGTGATAATAATATTGTGTATGGCAATCAAAGCGGGGCAATTGTTAATAAAGTCAAACAAAAATTTACATTCGAATCACGCGCCCGACCAATCAACCTGCGTCCACGTGCATTTCCTAGTCTATTAAGTCGAACGACTGAAATTGCAAATATAAAAAATGCAATCACCAATTCCATGCCAATCACTTTGTTTGGTGAAAATGGAATTGGAAAAACTTCTTTATTGCGTTATATCTCACATCTTACTGAAACAAAAAAATTCAATGATGGTGTTATTTATCTCATTGCCAATGGTGAAGAACGTGACGATTTGCTTCAACAAATTTTCGATTCATTTTATACCAGCAATCAAAACCAAAAGCCGACCGATGCACAATTGCGCGAAGACCTCAAAAATATTCAAGCCCTCATCATTTTGGATGACCTCACACTTAAACGAGAAGATACAGCATTTCTTTTAGATGCTGTTCCCAATAGCACATTTATTTTTGCATCCACCGAGCGAAGTTTATGGGGTGAAGGCCAGCCAATTGGTTTGGATGGTTTGCCTGAAAATGAAGCCTTGCAACTTTTTGAACGTGAATTAGGTCGTGCCATTAAAGATGATGAAAAAGAATCTGCCGTGCAGATTTGTAAGATACTTCTTTATCATCCCCTGCGGATATTGCAAACCGCCTCCATGATTCGGGAAGATGGACTCAGTATTCCGCAAGCATTTGCTATGCTGACAAAGACTCGCACCCAGTCACCAGTTTTAGAAGCGACGTTAAACAAAACAAACGAAACACAGAAAAAAATATTGAGTCTCTTAGCAGTAGCAGGTGGCTTTGCATTGACTCGTGAACATCTGCAAAAATTAGCAGGCTCATTAAATTTTGATACTGACATGAATCCACTGTTGGCGCAAGGATTTGTCTCCGCAGATGGAGCAAGTTTCAGCCTAAGTGGTGAAGCGGTTGCGTCTTTAGTCCGCATGTGGGATTTATCAGGTTGGGAAGATGCCTTGATTGGCCATTTATCAAATTGGCTGCAAACCGCGCCACAAGATATGTTGGTTGACCAAGTAGCAAGCACTTTATTTTATTTAATTCAACGTGCGGGTGAAAAGAAACAATGGAAACATGTTGTAACAATTGGTCGTAAACTTGAACAAATTTATGCGCTGAAAA
>JAEURG010000071.1 GCA_016789345.1 Anaerolineales bacterium
GGCCTATCGCGTTATTTCATCTGAAATAAGAAACCTTTTTTAAGGTGTTGGCTCAAAACGTAAGGCGCAAAATCACGCACACCGCAGGGTGAGATTTTTATACCATATTTGAATTTTAGAGGAAAGATAAAAATTAAACCCCAATTTAATAAACATATTGCCAACGGGATAAATTTGTGCTAGGCTAGATTTGTTATGGACTTGTTGAACGCTTCATCCTTAACGTATGCCTGATTCTGTCCTTGAGGCTTGGCATCTCGCCTGAAACTTTGAAGCACTTCTAATAAACATGGAGCATCCAATGACAATCAACACAGACACCCCCAACCAACCTGACGGCGAAAATCAAGAGCCAAAATCTAGGGTTGATATTCGCGGCTTTTTTAGAAACATTGGCACATGGATAAAGTTAAGATTTGCAGATAAAAATGCCAATCAAGCCAGATGGTATAGTGCTTTTACAATTTTTGTCTTACTATTGTTAATTGTTTTTCAAGTGTATTGGGTGATAGGAAATCAATTGATTAATCAATTAGAAGACCTTTTGCAAAAAGAGACAGAAGTAAACCAGAGAATTGCCCAGAACCAAATTGCATATAGCACGCTAGAAATTATTTATAAGCAAAAAGAAATTAATACCGAAAGCTTCAAAGCCAGTGGCACATATTCCTTTTACACCAGCCCTGAATGGGAACGAGATACTTTACAAAATTTATCCGAGAGAGAACAACTGCAAAAAGAATTGGAATTGGTCAAAGCCCAATTAGAACGTAACTCAACCATTCTGTTAATCTGGAGCCAGCCCTGGGATGATTTCATTAAGAACAGAGTCAATGCTGAAACACTATTTCCTACAACAGGTGGAGGGGAATATCCCGACCTGACAACGGCTGATAAATACGCGCTACAGATTGAAAGCATTCAAGCGCAAATCAGTACTATTGATTTACAACTTGCTGATGACCCTGACGGCGAAAAAGAAGCCGCTCGCTTGAACAGTGTTTTGCAACCTGAATTAGACAGTAAAGAAAGTCAATTGGGTCAGCTGTATGCCGAAAATAGTGAGTTATACATTCGTGAGGCAGAAGTTCTGGCACAAATTAATAATATTGACAGTCAACTAGCCGCAATTTCTAGCGGTGAAAAAACGATTGAGCAATTGAACGAAGAATTAAATTCACAATTAGTTAATTTGCGAACGCAGAAAGCGGCAATTGACTTAAGAATTAGCGACATCACCAGCCAGTTATCAACGGAGATTGATGCGAATGCCCAAAGCGCCCTTACTGCTCAATTAGCAGGCTTACAAACAGAACAAAAAACGATTGAAAGTCAAATCATAAAAATTGAAAATCAATTAAAGGCTATCTCTGGCTCTGCCGATACGAAAAAAGATTTAGAGACAGAATTAAAAATCATTATCGCTCGCAAGCAATACAATAGCGACCAGATTCAAATTTTGCAATCCCAAAGTGCGAATTTAATTTCTCAACTTGTTCCGGGTGGTGAAATTGTCAAACAATGGCGGGCAGACAAGCAACGCCTGACTGACCAGTTGAATGCGTTACTCAAACAAGCGCAAGCAGATGCGCGGCGTGAAAGTTCACGTCAGGCGCAATTGGTTGGGCAATTTGTGTTGGTATTTTTGCATAGTTACATTCTTCCGTTGTTGTATGGCGTTTTGGGTTCAAGCAGTTATGTTTTGCGAAAATTATCTCAACAGATTCGAGATAAGAACAAAGATGAGGTTGAAGAGCAGGTTTCAGGTCAAGAAAGAAGCGAGCAAGTATCTGAACATCATCGAATTCAAAATCCAGTTCGAATTTCACTTGGCGCATTAGCAGGCATTATGATTGGCTTCATCATCCCCACGGATGACGCGACAAGTTTTGTCGGTTCGGTATCTCCGCTGGCGCTGGCATTTTTGGTTGGTTACAACATTGAATTTTTCTTTTCGCTGATGGATGCCTTGACCGACCGTTTGAAAAATTTAATAAAACCAAATGATGAGAATGGCGACGATGCAAATGTGAAGGCTGGCAAAAAAACAAATTCATCGGATAATGAAAATCCGAATGAAGAACAAGGCTAAAAATAGACTCGTCATTGCGAGCGAAGCGAAGCAATCTTATATACAGTGAAGGAGATTGCTTCGTCGGGCTGGTCTCGATACGGCGGGCGAACACTGCCTACTCGACCAACGCCCGCCTCGCAATGACGAAAAGTGTTTACGGATACACTCGCTTAATGGTTCTTGGAAATGGAATCGCCTCGCGGATGTGTTCGATGCCGCAAATCCAGGCCACGACTCTTTCCACGCCCATGCCGAAGCCTGAATGGGGGACAGAGCCATACTTACGAAGTTCCAAATACCATTTGAAGGCTTCTTCTGGCAAACCTTCTTTTTTGATGCGGGCTAACAAAGCATCATGGTCAGACATTCTTTCTGAGCCACCGCAAATTTCACCATAGCCCTCAGGTGCAAGTAAATCTACACTTTTACAAACTTCGGGTCTGCCGGGCATTGGTTCCATATAAAAAGATTTGACTGCACTTGGATAACCATATACAAACAAAGGCTTTTCGTTTAATTTTGTTAATTCAGTTTCATGCGGAGCACCGAAGTCCATGCCCCATTCAAATTTGAGCAATTCTTTTCTTTCGGGGTCAGTTTCTTTTTCGTATAAGTCAATTAGATATTTTGCGGCATTATCATAAGAAATGCGCGGAAATGGTCCAACGACATTTTCTAATTTAGAAATATCACGTTCAAGGAATTTCAATTCAGCGGAACAATCTTTTAATACCGATTGCACGATATAAGTAATCATGCCTTCTTCGACTTCCATCAAACCATCTAAATCGCAAAAGGCGATTTCAGGTTCAAGCATCCAGAACTCGGTCAGGTGGCGACGCGTTTTTGACTTCTCCGCTCGAAAGGTAGGACCAAAGCTATACACTTTTCCAAAAGAAAAAATATTGGCTTCGTTATAGAGTTGACCTGTTTGCGCGAGATAGGCAGAACCTTCATCAAAATATTCTGTTTCAAAAAGTGTGGTGGTGCCTTCGGCAGCGGCGGGCGTTAAGATGGGCGTATCGAGGTTGAAAAATCCGTGACTGTCCAAATACTCACGCACGGCAGACATGACGCGCACACGCACGCGCAAAATTGCCCACTGACTTTGCATCCGAATCCACAAGTGACGATTATCCAACGCGAAATCGGGACCATGATCTTTGAGCGACATCGGATAATCAATATCTGCGGCTTGGACGATTTGCAAATCTTTTATGCCGACTTCAAATCCGCCAGGGATGCCGGGCGCGCGTTTATCTTCACGCACAGAACCTGTGATGATGACAGATGATTCTTGCGGGAGATGAGTTATCAGGTCGAAGGTCTCAGGTTGCAGGTCACCTTTGAAGGCGACGCATTGGACAAATCCCGAACCATCGCGGACAAGTAAAAATGCGAGCTTGCCTTTGTCTGTGCGGTTGTAAACCCAACCTTTGAGAATAATGTCTTGACCAATATGTTTTGATATGTTTGAAACGCTGATATGTTCAGGCATGAAAAAGTCCTTTAATTTTTTTGTTGAGATAATTATAGCAGACCATTCTTTTGTCTATATCTCACGAAATTTATTTTAATAGTCGTACTATTTCTGAAAGAAGAATATCCAAATCATTCGAAAAATTTATTTGAGTTTTATTCGGCAATACTTCTTTAGATCGAATTTGAGTATGCAAATGCCCATCAGCAATTTTCCTCAAAGAGTTTTGTAAATGCTGCATATTTTCTCTAAATGATTTGGTCCCATAATTGGTAGAAACTTCCGAGAAGTTTTTACATTTAAATATCGGTGGAACATGATCTACAATTGCCCTCACCAACATTGCAACAGCAAAATAATAATTATTTTGATAACATTCATTTAATTCTTCACAGAACTTAATTAATTTTGCGAGATCAAAATCTTTATTCTTAATACCACGAAGCTCATTCAGTCTACTTAAATCAACATAACCAGTATCAGGGTTATGGATTTTCTTTTGTTTGTTAACTGGTTCTATACTGTGACTTAATACTGTAAGTGGCAAAATTGATAACACATCTTCCCATTCTGGTTTTCCTTGAGCAAACTCTCTAAACTTAGTAGGAATTACAGCCCACTTTCCAAAGTGATTTTGGAATGTTGAATAACTATATTTTCCTTTTCGTTCATATTGATAGCGAGTTGGAATCTGACGATTCTCACGTACAAAAATGCCCCAATCTATTAATAGGTCTTCATCATCAAGTTTCACGTTTGTTGAATTTGACTCCAAGCCAGCTGCACGAAGTGCCTCACGCCAACTAGGAAAATATTTAAACAATGTGTGTTCAGTAATTTTCGTTTTTTCTCGAAATTCATTACGTGTAGGCGTTCGACCAATTGTATTTGCTAGATTTCTTATGCTATCGAGAATTTCAACTTTTTCCATAATTCTGCCTATACACGTTCGTTTTTATGAATTTTTACAACTTGTTTATTCTTATCTCGTACATGGATTATACTTTTATATAACAAACATAGAAAAGGAAATACTATGACAACTCGGTACAAAATTCGTCAAAACCTAATCTCTATAAAAAAGTGACAGTCACCTCGAAGGTGACTGTCACTTTGTACTTTTTCTAATTTTTTCTTCCAATTCACTTTCAACAGATTTATAAACTGCCTCTGCTAGCAAAAGCGCCTCACGGGCTTCGTTTTCTACAACGTCAGGCGCGTGTGCAGGGTAACGAGACTCAACAGCCCAAACAGATAATTCATAAAGTTCAGGGAATTTTTCTTTGACTTGCCAGCCTTGAGGAATTAATTCTCGTAGGCGGTCAAGGTCATGTGTTTTTGGGAAATTTATCTCAAGAAAAACCAAAACTGCTTTCAGTGCTTTTTCTCCCGCCTGTTGTGCCATAAAACAAATCTGGCGCGGAAAAAATTCACCCTGCTTTAGCAAAATATGAGCGGCATCCAAGTCTGACTTGGCATACGCTAGCCAAACTTTGGCATCATTCACTTTCATAAACAACCTTGCCCTCTTCTAAGGCTGGAAAAAGAATATATCCTACAGTCTTTCCGTATTCTTCTATTTCTTCTGGTGTAGTGACAATAATATCTTTGCTAATTGGTAAATTACTTAATGAATTCCCAATTTGGATAGTTGTTTTCCTTTTATGTTCCACCTTTGGAAGTACAACTAATAAATCTAGGTCACTATGTTCATTAGCAGAGCCATGTACCCATGACCCAAAAAGTATAATCTTTGTTGGGTGAAATTTATCTACAATGCGCTTTATCGCCTCAGATAGATAAGGGGTTTGGTTTACAAGCATGGTATTCATAGTATATTGATTTTACATCAAAATTGACTTAGCAACTCATGCTTTATAAAAACGTACATGAACTATACTATTTAATAACTTTATTCTAAAAAGGAACCCCTTATGACCACTCGTTACAAAATTCGCCAAAACCTCATTTCCATTGGAGATGATTTCTGGATTGAAAATGAAGAAGGGGTGAAAGTCTATAAAGTTGATGGTAAAGTGTTGAGAATCCGCAAGACGTTGGTCTTTGAAGATGCGCAAGGCAAAAAACTGGCTCAAATTCAACAACGTCTGCTTGCCATCCGCGATACGATGGTGATTGACGATGCTGATGGAAAAGAAATCGCTGTAATCAAAAAAGCATTGATTTCTCCACTCCGTGACCGCTGGACGGTTAAGGTCAAGGGTGGGGAAGATTTAGATGTTACTGGAAACATCTTTGATTTTGAATATTCGATTAAGCAAGGCAAGGTCAAGGTGGCGGAGATTTCAAAGAAATGGTTCCGCCTCACCGATACTTACGGTGTGGAGATTGACGCGGGTCAAAATCACATTTTGATTTTGGCAGTCGCTGTGGCTGTGGATATGATGTCACATCCTGATAAGAAAAAAGAGAAAAAAGGGAAAGATAAGAAATAAAAAAAAGAGTCTCGCAAGAGACTCTTTTTTTATGTCACCCTGAGCGATAGCGAAGGGTCTCTACGATAATCTCAGAGATGCTTCGCCGCTAAGAACAAGAGCGCGGCTCAGCATGACATGAACTAAAAATTACTTCCTTCTCTCTTCCAAACCTTTCAACATCAACTCTTTTGTAATCACAGGGTCTGCTTTGCCTTTGGTGGCGCGCGCAACTTGACCAACAAACCACTGCAATAAAGTATCTTTGCCTGCGTGATATTTTTCTATTTCGGATGGATTATCGTCTAAGATTTTTGTGATGGCTTCTTGGATGAAACTTTCATCAGAGACTTGTGCTAAATTTTTCTCTTTGACAATTTCCGCAGGGTCGCCTCCTGACTTAAATAATTCTGCCAGCACGACTTTACCTGCGTTTCCGCTGATAGTTTTATCTGTGACCATGTTCACGAGTTGAGCAAGTGATTTTGCAGGGACAGTGTTCACATCTACATTTAATTCATTCACGTTGCGAATGAATTCACCAGCAATCCATGTGCTGATTATTTTTGCGGAACTCTTTGCATATTTAATCACTTCTTCAAAATAATTTGCAAGCGAAATGTCCGAGGTCAGAAAAATTGCTTCGGACGGTTTCAACTCAAAGTCTGTGATGAAGCGTTTTGTTTTTGCTTCAGGTAATTCTGGTAATTGAGTCCGAATGGTATCAATCCATGAATCAGTCAATTGAAGCGGTGGCAAATCAGGTTCAGGGAAATAACGATAATCATGCGCATCTTCTTTTGACCTTTGGCTGGTCGTTACACTGCGAGCATCATCCCAACCCAATGTTTCTTGAATCACTTCACCGCCATCTTCATAAATTTTTATCTGACGTTCAATTTCATATTGTGATGCACGCACCAGCGCGCGAAAACTATTTAAGTTTTTGATTTCAGTGCGTGTGCGAAATTCATCACTGCCAATGGGGCGCACAGAAATATTTGCTTCAAATCGCAACACGCCTTTTTCCATATCACCAGAATTCACTCCGAGATAACGAAGTATTGCGCGGATTTTTGTTGCGTAATCCAACGCGGCTTCAACAGTTCGCATATCAGGCTCGGAGACAATTTCTAAAAGTGGAACACCTGCGCGATTGAAATCAACGAGCGCATTATTTTTTTCATGGCTTAATTTTGCAGTATCTTCTTCGAGATGCACACGCCTCACACGGACTTTGAGTTGTTTCTCGTCAACGTCATTGACTTCGAGTAAGCCTTTTTCTGCAATCGGCAATTCGTATTGAGAGATTTGATAGCCCTTCGGCAAATCAGGATAATAATAATTTTTGCGTGCAAAGGTGTTGTGTTTATTGATGGAACAATTTAAAGCCAAGCCAACCAACGCCGCAAGTTCAATTGCTTTTTTATTTGCAACAGGCAACGCACCAGGTAAACCTGTGCAAGTGGGGCAGATGTTTACATTGGGTTCTGGCGCAGATCCATAATCTGCTGAACAACTGCAAAACATTTTGGAGTTTGTTAGCAATTCGCCGTGAATTTCAAGTCCGATTACTGGTTCGTATTGAGTCATATTTTCTCGTTTATGTAGGGGCGAGGTTACCTCGCCCCTACATTTTTATAAATTGGGTAACTTTTTATGCCAATCGGTGACTTGCTGATAGGCATGACCAACTTGGAATAAAGTTGCTTCGTCTAAATGTTTGCCGATGAGTTGCATACCGACGGGCATATCTTTTGAAAAGCCAGCAGGCAATGCTAAGGCTGGGACACCTGCGGGGTTTGTGGCAACTGTGTAAATATCTGATAAATACATGTCGAGCGGGTCATTTGTTTTTTCGCCAATCTTAAATGCGGTGGTGGGGGAGATTGGGGCTAGTAAAACGTCGCAGGAAGCAAGAGCAGTTTCAAAGTCACGACGAAGAAGCGTGCGAACTTTTTGAGCTTTGAGATAATATGCGTCGTAATATCCAGCAGATAAAGCATACGCACCAAGCATAATCCTGCGTTTGACCTCATCGCCAAAACCTTCACGGCGAGTTTGTAGATAAATATCGATCACATCTTTTGCGTTTTTTGAAACGGACAAACCAAAACGGGTGCCATCAAAACGCGCGAGATTGGAACTTGCCTCGGCGAAGAGCAAAAGATAATAAACGGGCAAACCATATTTTGTATGTGGAAGTGAGACTTCGTGAATTTCCATGCCGAGTTTTTCGTAGGTGCGAATCGCTTCTTGAAGTGCGGATTGGACACCTGCTTCCATGCCTGCTACAAAATATTCTTTTGGAATGCCAAGTTTCATTTTTTTAATGGGTTTGTTAATTGTTGAAGTGTAATGAGGGACTGGTGATTGGTACGTGGTGCTATCGTTTTCATCGTGACCTGCAATATGTTCAAGAACAGTTGCACAATCATACACATCACGAGCCATTGGACCAATTCCATCAAATGAAGAGACTAAAGAAATTAATCCATAACGTGAGACACGTCCATAAGTTGGTTTGATTCCAGTGATGTTACAAAAACTTGCAGGCTGACGAACTGAACCGCCTGTATCTTCGCCGATGGAAAAAGTTGCTAAACTTGCAGACATTGCCGCCGCCGCGCCACCACTTGAACCACCAGGGACATAATCTAGATTCCATGGGTTGCGTGTGGTAAAAAAACCAGAGTTTTCAGTTGATGAACCCATGCCGAATTCATCCATGTTGGTTTTGCCGACGAGCACTGCACCTGCTTCGTTTAATTTATTTGTAACTGTGGCGTTGTATTGCGGAACATAGTTTTCTAAAATTTTAGATGAACAAGTTGTTTTGATTCCGCGTGTGGAAATACAATCTTTCATTGCAAAAGGAATGCCTGTAAGCGGAGTCACATTATCATTTTTTGCAATACGTTCATCAGCTTGTTTGGCTTGTTCTAAAGCAACATCATCTGTGATGGTGACATACGATTTAACTTTTGAGTCAACATCATGAGCGCGTTTGAGCATCGCCTGAGTCAACTCAACGCTGGAGATTTTTTTTGTTTTGAGAAGTTCTGAGGCTTCTTGGATGGTTAAGTTTGTTAATTCCATAAGTTAGTCTTTAGAGAGTAGAGAACAGAGAGCAGTTTACTAAAACCTATTCTCTACTCTCTGTTCTCTTAATTTATTCATCACCTAAAACTGTTGGCACTTTGACATATCCACGTTCAGTTTGTGGGGCATTCTTCAAAAATTCTTCTCGACTCATGGAAGGTTTCACTTCATCTTCACGCAAAACATTTTCTGCATTCGCAATGTCAGAAGCAGGAGGAATATTTTCTGTGTCCACTTCATTGAGCATGTTGAAATAATCAATGATGGAAGAAAATTGCCCGCTAAATTTTTGTGCTTCCTCTTCGGAGATTCCAAGGCGGACTAAATTCGCAACATGTTTTACAGTTTTGGTATCTATTGTTGACATAACAACCTTTCTATTCGTGATGTGGAGTCATTGATTGTATAAAATTCATACCTGCTAAAACTTGATGTATCCTTTGTTCTGTCAATCTTCCAATGTATTCGCCTAACTGCGTTTTTTCTATTGTGAACATCTTTGATACTTCAATAACACTTTGTTTCGGTAAATTTGCTTCACCTGCTTCAAGTAATATATTGCCAATAAATTTTGCTTTTTTCAAATTTGAGGTCAATGCACACACAACTATATTAAATGCATCTTTCTGAATAACAACATACGGATGTGTGTAATCAGATTCTATTTTATTTGTTTCATTTGGCGAAATCCAAAATATATCGCCTTGCTTGATATTCATTTGACTTCACTGTTTTTGTTCAAATTTGATTTGTAACTCTTTCAACTGTCTCGGCTCAACTTCAGATGGCGCATCTGCCATCACATCGCGTCCAGTTTGATTTTTTGGGAAAGCAATCACTTCACGAATATTTGGCTCGTCCGCAAGCAACATCACCAATCTATCAATACCAGGAGCCATGCCACCATGCGGAGGCGCACCATATTCAAACGCTTCTAGCATGTGACCAAACTTTGTTTTAATTTCTTCATCACTCAAACCAAGCATTTGGAACATTTTCATTTGCACATCACGGCGATGAATACGAATCGAACCCGATGCCATTTCATATCCATTACAGACCATATCATACGCATCCGATAAAACTTCACCAGGGTTGGTTTCAAATTT
>JAEURG010000101.1 GCA_016789345.1 Anaerolineales bacterium
GGTTTACTTACATTTGGAGCACTTAGTTTTATTTTTAGTAAAATGAAACTGCTACAAAGTGAAGGTACGATTCAATTAAAAAATTCAATAGGGGCTGAAGGGAATGTGTACTTGAAGATTCCTAAAAATGGTACAGGACAAGTTCAAATTGTGACTCAAGGTGCGCTAAAAATTTTTGATGCAACTTCAAATAATAAGCAAGACCTTATCACGGGAGATAAAATCCGTGTTGTTGGTGTAGATGGTAATACGTTGGTTGTAGAAAAAGTTAAATAATCAAACTTCTAAGGAGGAAGATATGGGTGCCGCAGGTTTTGGAATCGTAGCAGTAATTGCATTTGCAGTATTTGCCTTTTTCATCATTGTATTTATGGCAAGCCGTTATAAAAGATGCCCATCTGATAAAGTGCTTGTTATCTATGGTCGTGTTGAAAAAGGTCGTTCGAGCAAGACGATACATGGAGGTGGTGCATTTGTTTGGCCCCTGATTCAAGATTATGCTTATTTAAGTCTCACGCCAATTACAATCAGCATTCCGCTTGAAAATGCGCTTTCACTACAAAATATCCGTATTAATGTACCCAGCACGTTTACAGTTGGTGTTAGCACAACACAAGAAATTATGAGCAATGCAGCAGAAAGAATTCTGCGCTTGCCTCAAAATGCGATTGAAGAAATGGCAAAAGAAATTATCTTTGGTCAATTACGTTTGACTGTCGCTTCACTAACCATTGAGCAAATCAACCAAGACCGTGAAAGTTTCTTAGAAGCCATTCGACGCAATGTAGAACCTGAATTAAACAAAATTGGTTTGCAGTTAATTAACGTAAATATCACAGATATTACTGATGCCTCTGAATATATTTCCAGCATTGGTAAGAAAGCCGCCTCCGAAGCCATTAACCAAGCCAAAGTGGATGTTGCAGAACAATCTAAACTCGGCGCAATTGGTGAAGCCAATGCTGTGCGCGAGCAAGAAATTAAAGTTGCTGAAGCCATGGCGGCGGCTGAGATTGGTCGTAAAACTGCCGATGCGAATCAACGCCAACGTGTTCAGGAGCAAGAAGCAGCGGCTGTACAAGGTGAAAATACTGCTAATGCTGATATTGCTAAATACAATGCCGATTTAGAAATCCAAAGAGCAAAAGCGAATGCAGATTCTGAAAAAGGAAAGAAAACTGCTGAGGCTGACCAACGCATCTTCATCCAAGAACAAGAAGCGAATGCAGTCAAAGGTGAAAATACATCTAAGGCAAACATCGCAGACTATAATGCGGAGTTGGAAGTTAAGCGCGCCGCCGCATTGAAGCAGGCAGAAGTGGCGAAGTATGAAGCGCAAGTTGCCATCCAACAAGCGTTATACAAATCTGAACAAGAGCGTTTGCGAGCGGAAGAAGTCGTTCGTCAAGAAATTGAAAAGAACAAAATTGAAATTGCCGCCGAGGCAGAAGCAGAAAAAACTCGACGCGAAGCGCAAGGTGTAGCAGACGGTATTTTGGCAAAATATAAAGCCGAAGCGGAAGGTACGCTTAAGTTATTGGAAGCAAAAGCAGATGGGTATCGTAAATTGGTTGAAAGTGTTGGCGGTGATGCACAAGCCGCATCTACTTTGTTGATGATTGAAAAATTGGAAGAGTTAGTTGCCAAACAAGTAGAAGCAATTAGCAATCTCAAGATTGATAAAATTACCGTTTGGGATTCAGGAAGTAGTGCCAACGGTGGTTCTTCTACATCAAACTTTATTTCTAACTTATTCAAGAGTTTGCCACCTCTTCAAGATATTTCTGAAATGGCGGGTGTGCAATTGCCTGAATATCTTGGTAAAGTAAAAGGACAAACCATTGCATCACCATCAGAACCCGATGCGCCGAGCGATAAACCTGAAACAAAAAGTAAATCAAAGTAAATACAAAAAATAAAAAGCCCGCCTTCAATGGCGGGCTTTTTATTTCATCAGGTAAAATTCACTCATGCTCACAAACTTAGAAAAAGAAGTCCGCCAACACTTAAAACACAATGTCACCGTCAACTTAGCCGATGGCTCATTATTCGGTGCGGCATTAGGGTTTGCTTCATTCAGCACAATCCTTCCATTATTTGTAAATTCAATGACCGACTCAACCACTTTGATTGGTCTCGTTCCCGCCATTCATTCGGCAGGTTGGTTATTGCCACAATTATTTACCGCCAGTTATGTGTCGCGTTTGCGTCGTTATAAAAATAATGTGTTGATGATGACCATTCACGAGCGCGTTCCGTTTTTAGGATTTGCCATCGTGGCATTATTGATTCCAAAAATTGGCATACAACTTGCATTGGCACTCACAATCATTTTATTGATTTGGCAAGGCTTAGGCGGCGGGCTTGCCGCCAATCCGTGGACAAGCATGATTTCAAAAATTATCCCGCCTGATTCACGTGGCACATTTTTTGGGATGCAAGGTGGTCTAGTGAATCTATTCATCAGCATCTCAGCAGTGGGAGCAGGATACTTATTAGACGCATTCGCCTCTCCATTTGATTTTGCGGCTTGTTTCTTCATCGCCAGCGTTTTCTTAACCCTATCTTGGTTTGCACTTGCCTCCACACGCGAACCATTAGATGAAGAAAAAATTATCCCCGAACAAAAAACTCACTTTTGGGATGACGCGAAAAAGATTCTAAAAAAAGATAAAAACTTCAATTGGTTTTTATCAGCGCGGACATTAGCACAATTCGCTAGCATGGGATTTTCGTTTTACATCATTTATGCTTTGCGTGAATTCAATATGACCGAAATCATAGCAGGGTATTTCACTGCTACTTTAACTATCTCAGCAACAATTGCAAATATGAGCATGGGTTGGTTGGGAGATAAATTTGGTCATCGTTCAATGGTCATTCTCGGCGCGGTTGCCATTTTATTAAGTTCATTCCTCGCATGGATTGCCCCTTCTATCAATTGGTTTTATCCAATCTTTGTATTAGCAGGCATTGCAAATGTCTCCATGTGGACAATTGCTATGACTATGACCGTAGATTTTGCCAACGAAGCCGAACGCCCAATGTATATCGGTTTATCACAAACATTGACAGCGCCTGCGGCTATCATCGCGCCAATCGTCGGTGGCTTCCTCGCAGATTCGGCTGGGTTTGAATCTACATTTATTGTCTCAACAGTTTTGGCAGTAGTGATGCTGGGTATTATGATATTTTTAGTGAAAGAACCAAGAAAACTAACAAACATTTAAGAAACACGGAACAAGTTATAATTTGGTCACATTCTCAAAATTGGACAAATAAATATGCCACATGAAATCCCATCTAGTGCTGTTAAAAAATACAAAGTTTTCCTTGCATCCCCTGGAGACGTTAATTCAGAAAGAAATAGCGCAGAAGAAATTATTAATGACTTTAATGAACAAGTAGGCAGGCAACAAAATGTTGAGTTTGAATTGCTTCGATGGGAAAAAGACGCTATTCCATATTTTCATCCTGACGGTGCACAAGGCGGGGTAGATGCACAAATGAATATAAAAGAATGCGCTGTATTCATAGGTATTTTTTGGAAAAGGCTTGGCACAGTTACAAAAGACGGCAAGACAGGCACGGAACATGAATTTTGGATTGCACATGACCACTGGAGAAATACAGGTACACCGTTTATTATGCTCTTTCGGTCCGATGCGCCTATTGGCGCGCCAAAAGATTTCACCATGCAAGACATGGAGCAAAACAGAAGATTAAATGATTTTCTCAATCATCCAAATATCAATACCCAGTTCGTTACCCCATATGATGGTGTAACAGGATTCGAAAAAACTTTTCGGCGTTGGTTTTTTATGATAGCGCAAGAAATATTAACTGGTAAAATCTCAAAGCCTACCCCAATTGAACATCAAGATGATAAGAAAATGCTGGAAAATCTGCATCTTTCCAAAACAGGATGGATACCAGTTACCTACAACTCGTTGAAGCAATATTATGTCGAATTACCAGAAAATGAAGCCATTGCCTTTTTTGACGGGCGAGACCCAAGTTGGAGCGAGTCTATATCTCCAAGCATTGCCCGCCGAGAAATTGTCACACAAGTCAAAAATGAAATCGCTCGAAACGATATAACATATCCCTATATTGTTTTATTAAGAGGGTTAGGCGGCGAAGGCAAATCCACTATATTACAACAATCCATTTATGAAGCACTTGCTGAAAATCAAAACTTATACGCTTTATGGCATGAATTGACAAATACCCCTATAACCATTGAAATCATAGAAGAACTTGCAAAGACAAAATATGAGTGGATTGTTGCTTCGGATGATGCTCACCATTTAGAAAAAAACTTACGAGAAATCGTAACCCAAATGAGGAGCCGAAATATTAGAAATATTCGTTTCTTATTAGCAACCAAAGATTTAGATTGGAAAAAAATTGAAGCCGATGACTATGGCTGGGGAAGAAAAGCACACTTTAATCAAATAGATAACTTGGAATTAACTAAAGAAGACGCAAAAAGAATTGTTGCAAAATGGAGTGCATACGGAGACAAAGGACTTGGAAAGCTTAAGGATAGCAACAGCCCTGAAGAAGCATTATTTTCACGAGCACAAACTGAAAAGCAATCTCATAATTCCTTGTTAGGCGCAATGTTACAAGTTCGTACAGGTAAAACTTTGCAAGAACATCTCAGACCCGGATTAGGTGATTTAGAAAACAAAAAGGTTGATGACAAAATTTCCTTGCAAGAAGCAATTGCTTATATATCCGCCTTACATGCTTACAACATTAAACTAGTTACACGTGAAATATTAGAGAAAGTACTGGACTGTTCCGAAGAGGTGGTAGCCAATAAAATCATTAAGCCACTTGGGAAAGAAATTATTGCAGGAAAATATATATTAATCCGACATGCCTCTATTGCAGAAGCCTATAAAGAAATATTATCTGAAGAGTATGATTTCTTTTTGATTACAAGAAATCTACTTAATGTTGCCACTAAACTGTTTTTGCAGAAAGAAATATCATCTGCTGAAAATTACGAATGGACAAAGTTGCCACGAACAATATTTTTTGAAAAAGACGACCGTCCAATGGGGATTGAATTAGCAAAAGAAGAAATTGAAGCTTATAAAGATAAAAACGGAAAGCTAGACCCTTACACAATTACCAAACTGGCTTATTTGTATGAAAAATCAAATCAACTGCCTGAAGCGGTTAAATTGTATAGAGAAAATTTTGGCAAACTAAATCGCCCCACTCGTGCCTACTACTATGAATGGGCGGTTGCAGAAGGTAAAAGTCGCCATGATTGCCTTAGTATTTGGTTAGCCAGCATCTCAATCGCTGATGGCATACATGAAAAAGAAAGAGGAGAAAAAAATCAAGAACAAATATATATTTCTCTTTCTGGGCTATCCGAGTCTCTTAAGTTTGCCTTCAAAAAAACAAGAAAACCAGAATTCTTAAACGCCTGTTATGCCAGTGCAAAATTAGGTTTAAAAAGCCACCCAGATGAAAAAGCAAAAAGAAATCTAGAAAATAACAAAAAATTCTCAGAGCAAGAAGGCGCACAATCTTCTAGCAACGATGTAAATACACTCTTTGAAGGGTTAAAGTTAGCATGGCAATCGCGCCAAGAAGATTTAAAAGATATAAATAAATATGGCGACTTTCCAGAAATAATTCATCTCCCCGAAAAGTTAACCTTTAAGACGATTGAAAACAAATTTAAGACTAAATCATAAATTTGTCACAATTACTGGGCATATTTCCTGTTCTCAGAAAGATTGTAGCTCTCTGAGAATATTATTAATTGACAAAGCAGTTCTTTACCAATTAAACTTATTTGGTAAAGTCATTTGAACACAAGTAAGAAGCGGTTTTTTATCAAAAAATAAAGGAGATATTCTATGTCGCTCATTCAAGAAAAAGTAAATCAAGCAGTTGAGATTCTTAAAGAAAAAAATATTGATATGTGGTTGACGTTTGTGCGCGAAACCAGCGGCGTACGAGACCCTGCGCTAGATTTTCTCATCGGTGAACATGACCTAACGTGGCATTCAGCATTAATACTAACCAACTCGGGCAAAAAAATTGCTATTCTCGGCAACCTAGAAAAAGACGAAATGAGCCGTTTGAATGTGTTTGACGAAATCATCGGCTACGATAAATCTATTATTCCTTTCTTAAAAGAAACTATCGCAAGCATTAATCCGAATCAAATTGCAGTGAACATGTCTAAAAACAATGTTCATGCCGATGGGCTGACTCATTCAATGTATGAAACGCTTGTAGAATATTTATCAGATACGCCTTATGCAAATCGCATCATCAGTGCCGAACCTGTGATTAATGCCTTACGCGGTAGGAAAACTTCTACTGAATTAGAACGAATTAAAAAAGCGATTCAAATCACAGAAGAAATTTATCAAAAAACATTTGCGTTTATTAAAGTAGGCATGACCGAAATTGAAGTTGCAAACTTTATGCACAAACAAATGGAAGAATACGGCGTGGGCTATGCCTGGCCCCGTGAAAATAACCCTGCTGTTAATTCGGGTCCAAACTCGCCTGTTGGGCATAACGGTCCTACCGATATAAAAATTGAACGCGGACACATTATTCATTTTGATTTTGGAGTCAAGTATCAAGGCTATTGTTCAGATATTCAACGTGTGGCGTATGTGTTGCGTGAAAATGAAACGCAAGCCCCACCCGAAGTGCAACGTGGGTTTATGACGATTGTTACGGCAATTGAAAAATCTCGTGAAGCGATGCAAGCAGGCATAAATGGAAATTCAATTGATAACATCGCGCGTGATGTTGTTACTGATTCTGGTTATCCCGAATATCCGTATGCATTGGGGCATCAACTTGGGCGTGTGGCGCATGATGGCGGCGCGTTGCTTGGTCCACTATGGGAAAAATACGGCGACTCGCCAAATCAAATACTGGAAATCGGTCAAGTCTATACATTAGAGCCAGGTCTGGCTGTTCCGAATTACGGTTATATCGGAATCGAAGAAGATGTTGTGATGACGCAAAATGGTGCTGTATATCTTCACAAGCCACAAACAGAAATTGTATTGATAAAAGATTAAATAGCGATTTTATTTCTTTACTTTAATTCGTTCTAAAAATTTTGTCACCAACATACCGCCTGGCGCGGCAAAGATAAAACTTAACACACCAGTTACAATCATACCTAGTAATGCCCAAATGCCAATCCAAATAAATGCGTAAGCGATTGGGTCTTCTTTGAGGACATTTCCGCTTGAATCAACACATTGCAATACATAAGCCGTAGATGGCTGACGATTTCCATATTCATCGGTTGTAGTGGTTTCATAGGTATAAGTTTGTGGTGTTGTGCCGTCGTTACAAATCCAAGCACCTGTGGTTTGAATTGCAAAATCACTGACTGAACTAAACCCGCCAATGATAAAAAAAACTGGCATAACACAACTGCCGATAATTGAAATCAAGAAAAACCAAATGATGCATCCTGAAACTGCTGTGGTTGTTGTTTTGCTCATGTTTGCTCCTTTTGATTAAATATAAATTTGTATGTACACAAATAATATGACCTATTTGTACTGATGTAAAATATATTGATAGAGGAGTTGCTATGACTACGATTGATTTAACCATTCACAAAGACCGTCGCGCAAATGCAATCAAACGCGCCAAAGAAAAAAATATCATCATCCCAACCTATGCACAAATGAAAGACCCAAGCAAAATTTCTGCAAAGTTGAAAGATGAATTAACCAAAATTGGATTGTGGGATATTCATCCACGAAATTTATTTCGGATTAATTGGCACAACCAACCCACCGCTTCAGGTGGGACGTTTAGCGGAGTCAATTACCTTGAGCTTCCATCTTCGCTGACAGGAGTCAAAGCACGTATTATTGCTATTGTTGGAAAATGGTTTCCAACTGGAGCGCATAAAGTCGGCGCGGCGTTTTCATGTTTAGTGCCACGTTTAGTGACTGGTCAATTTGACCCGACGACTCAAAAAGCAGTCTGGCCCTCTACTGGAAATTATTGTCGAGGCGGTGCCTATGATTCTGCTCTGCTTGGATGTGAATCAATTGCTATTCTTCCCGAAGGCATGTCTAAAGAAAGATTTGAATGGTTAGAAAAAGTTGCTGGCGAAACAATCAAAACCCCAGGTTCTGAATCAAACGTCAAAGAAATTTTTGATAAATGTAAAGAGTTGGCAAATTCTGGTCAAGATTTAATGATTTTCAATCAATTTGAAGAGTTTGGAAATTACTTATGGCACTTTGAAGTGACAGGTCATGCTATGGAAGAAGTTTTCAAACAAGTGGCTGGCAAGCATGGAAGATATCGTGGCATGGCATCTGCAACAGGTTCGGCTGGGACAATTGCAAGTGGCGATTACATGAAGAAGCTATTTCCTGATTCAAAAATTGTGGCTAGCGAAGCACTTCAATGCCCTACACTTTTAGAAAATGGATTTGGGTCACATCGCATTGAAGGCATTGGTGATAAACATGTGCCTTGGGTTCATAATACAAAAAATACAGATGTAGTCACTGCAATTGATGACAATGCAGTTGTAAATATTTCACGTTTATTCAATGAAGAAAATGGACGCGCTTTCTTAGCAGAAAAAGGTGTGCCTGAAAATGTAATTGCAAATTTAGATTTACTCGGCTTTTCAGGAATCTCAAACGTTTTATCTTGTATCAAAACTGCAAAGTATTATGAAATGGACGAGAATGACATCATGATTACAGTCCTCACCGATTCAATGGAACTGTATCGTTCTCGTTTGCATGAAATGCACATGGAATTTGGCGAATATTCTGAGCGTGATGCTGCCGCAGATTTTGCCAGATATTTACATGGACAATCTACAGACAATATGCTCGAACTTCGCTATACAGACAAACGCAGAATCCATAATTTGAAATATTACACTTGGGTTGAACAACAAGGCAAGACTTATGATGAAATTCAAGCGCAATGGTATGAACCCAATTATTGGACAGACGTGCAAAAACAAGCAGATGAAATTGATGAATTGATTGTGGAGTTTAATAAAGAGGTCGGAATAGTCTAATAGGTCTTACAAGTCGAAAAATCTTATAGGTCTTGACTAGTTAGACTTGTTAGACCTATAAGACTAGTAAGATTTTTACAATGCTCAAACCAACAGACTTAATCCTCGTTTGCTTAATCAAAACCCCGCGTGATTTGGAAATTGCGCGACTGTTAGGCTGGTATCGGATTCCGCTCCGAACCGCACCGAAAGTTGTCAGTGTGGATTATGTCGCGTTTTATCAACCAAGCACGTTTCAAGAAAGAGGCGGTCAAATCGAATTTATTGCTCAGGTCAAAGGGCATGAATTGACGACTCGAGGGGAACTTCTCAAAGATGAAGCGAATCATCCACGCGCAAATGAGGAATATTACAAAATCCAGTTGGGAAGTTTAGAGAAATTAAAAGAGCCAATCAAAACCGATAAATGGAAACGGCTGACATTTTTATATTCGACTGGCGAGTATTTGTTAAATGCAAAAGTTTTGAATGATTTGGTGGTGGAAGGCGAAG
The DNA here is from genome assembly GCA_016789345.1 of Anaerolineales bacterium. Lineage (GTDB taxonomy): Bacteria > Chloroflexota > Anaerolineae > Anaerolineales > Villigracilaceae > Villigracilis. Next base: position 9,566 of record JAEURG010000101.1, read on the forward strand.
AACGTAATTTGTTATGGAAAAGCCTGCGCGAGCGGGCTGAAAACGAGCAATTGTATAAAGTGGATTTGCCCCCTGCTGATTTGCCACCTGAAGTGCTGATTGCTCTGCTTGGCATCAAAGAATTAAGTGCAGATTATGACACTTAATTCTTCACCACAAAGGGTCACAAAGGTACACGAAGGTTTTTTTAGTTTTCCTTCGTGACCCTTTGTCTCCTTCGTGGTTAATTAAGAAACTTTGCAAAAAACATAGGATAGCCCGAAAAGCCTCCTTGATTCGCGCTCTTTTCGGTGATACACTTTAGCCAATGCCAGCAGATTTATTGTTCGTAACCCCGTCTGCCGCGTACGGCGAAACCATCCGTCGCACATTAGACGACACCAATTTTTATCGAGTCCATGCTGTCAACAACAAGGCTTCTGCTATTGTGCGGGCTGATGAAGTCGGCGTACCGCTTGCCATGCTTGATTTGGCACTTGGCGAAGATTGGGTACATGAAATTGGTGTGGCATTAAGAACTGTTCGCCCAAGTATTAACCTTGCCATTTTGTGCGAAGAACAAGGCGACCCACCCGCTTTCGATAGTTTACGCCCGTGGATTATGGTGCGTAAACCTTTTAGAATGGCAGACTTTATGAATGCCATTAGCAAACCGCAACCATCCCCAAGCCCTTCAACTCCACAACCTTCATTATCTAATACACAAATGATGATGCCGTGGCTAAGTGACCCTAATAAAGCCGCGCAACATCTCACCCGCATTACACTCGAATCATCGGCACAAGCCGCGCTCATCACCCGCAAAAATGATTTGTGGGCGTATGCTGGTGGTTTATCTCAACAAGCTGCAAAAGAAGTAGCACAAACTGTCACTAGAAATTGGGATGGTCAAAAAGGTTCTGACCTTTTACGTTTTATTCGGCTTGAAAGCACCAAAGCCGAACACATGCTGTATGCAACACGTTTAGCAACAGATACTGTACTCGCTCTCGTCTTTGATGCAGAAACACCTTTCAGCACCATTCGCACGCAAGCCAGTCAATTGATGAGTGGTTTTAGTGACTCGGCTGTAGAACAACCCAAAAATAATGTTTCATCACAAATAGAGCAAGATGAAGATGTGGATGTTCCACAAATTTCAAACATCCTTTCAGATATACCTGACCCCGAACCCGCTTCAACACCTGACTTCAAACTGCCTCGTGGAACCGAAACATTTGACCCCAACCAGACCCGCGTCTCCGAGTCATTATCGAATGCTTCATTATTTAGTCGTGAGCCATCGCCGTCGAAGCAAAGAAATCAAGCCTCCACAGCAGAAACCTCTAAAAGCGTGAGAAGAAGCGAAACACAAACCGTATTTGATGAAGTCGAAGTGACTGCTCCATCAAGACCAAAGACTCCTATCAAACCGAGCGAAAACGATGTGACTCGTGAAAGTCCATCTACTGAAGCGGCAAAGAAATTAGTCGTTGAACCAATTACCGCAGGCTTGTATCATCTAACGTATGCTTGCTTGCTCGTGCCACGTTTTGCAAATCATTACATCACTGGCGATTTATCTGAACGCTTGAGTGAATGGCTTCCAAATATTTGTATTGCTTTCGGCTGGCGACTTGAATATTTAGCAGTCCGCCCCGAATATTTGCAATGGGTTGCAAACGTGCAACCTAGCACATCACCTGGCTATTTGATTAGAATTATTCGACAGCAAACTTCTGAAAAAATATTCGGTGAGTTTTCGCGCTTGAAAAAAGAAAATCCCTCTGGCGATTTTTGGGCTCCTGGCTATTTGATTATGGGCGGCACACAACCTCATCCGCCACAACTCGTGCGTGATTATATTAATCAAACGCGCAATCGTCAGGGACAAGATTCTCAACCTTTGCCAAGAAAATAATCAAATTGGTCTCTCTCTCTCTTAGCAGAAAAAACGCAGAGTATAATTTGCTCTGCGTTTTTTATTTTATATAAAACTCGTCATTGCGAGCCTGTTGGTCGAGTAGCCCTGAGCGGTTTTGCGAAGGGCATATCGAGACCATAAAGACGAAGCAATCTTATGACTATGTTGGAGATTGCTTCGCCATAAAAAACAAGAGCATGGCTCGCAATGACGGAAGGTTACTTATGCCCCCTACACTTTATCTGATTGATGGACATGCACTTGCATACAGAATGTATTTTGCTTTAACGGCTGGCGGAAGTAGCCAACGCTGGCAAAATTCAAAAGGTGAGCCAACCGCTGGTATTTATGGTTTTGCGCGTGAACTTGTACGTGTAATCGAACAAGAAAAACCAGAATACTTAGCCGTTGCGTTTGATGTAGGCAAAACTTTCCGCGACAAAATCTTCCCAGACTATAAAGCCACGCGCGAAAAAATGCCTGATGATTTAAGGAGTCAAATCACACGCATTCGTGAAATGGTAGATGCGTTTCATATTCCGCGCTTGGAAATGGATGGCTATGAAGCCGATGATGTATTAGGGTCAGTTGCAAAAGTTGCGGCAGAACAAGGTTTGGGCGTAAAAATTATCACAGGTGATAGAGACTTGCTTCAACTTGTGAATGAACGAACGACTGTTTATCTGGCGGGGGATGATTCAACGTACGTCACAGATGCGGATGTAAAGAAAAAATTAGGTGTGAATCCAAATCAAGTAGTGGATTACAAAGCCATTGTTGGCGATACATCCGATAATATTCCCGGCATTAAGGGTGTGGGAGAAAAAACAGCAGTTGCATTAATTGAGAAGTTCAATACGCTTGATGCGATTTATGAAAATTTAGAACAAGTCGAAAAACGTTGGAAAACAAAGTTTGAAGAATATAAAGAAGCGGCATACATGAGCCGTGATTTGGCACGTATTGAAACGAATCTCAAACTTAAATTTAATTTTGAAGATGCAAAGGTCAAGCCATTTGATGGGTCAAAACTTGAAGCGTTTTTCAAAGAGATGGAATTTAAGACTCTAATCAACAAAGTCGCTTCTATTAGTGGCGACATGAACATCACTGCACCTTCTACAGTGGTGAGAACAGCCAAAACAAAAGATGGTCAAATGACCATGTTCGTCAATGAACCGCAAGTTGTTACCGTCACTAAAGAGTCAAACATTGAGGTTGTGATTGTTGATAATGAAGATAAGTTGCAAAATTTAACAAAAGAATTGTCAAAAGCCAAAGTAATTGCCTTTGATACCGAAACAACAGGCACCGAAGAAATGAAAGCAGACTTGGTTGGCATTTCATTATCTATTAAAGATGGACAAGGGTTTTATATTCCAGTGGGGCATACGGCTGGGGTCAATTTACCAACTAAAAAGGTAATTGAAGCGTTGACTCCATCCATGACGAATCCAAAAATTGGGAAAGTCGCGCACAATGCTAAGTATGATTACATCTTATTAAAAAGATATGGCTTAGATATTTCACCGCTGACATTTGATACGATGTTGGCTGAATTTATTGTGGACCCATCTTCGAGAAATCTCGGTTTGAAAAATTTGTCAGCCCATCACCTAGGCGAAGAGATGACTCACATCGAAGAGTTGATTGGCAAGGGCAAAAAACAAATCAGCATGGCGGATGTGGCGATTGAATCGGTTGCAAATTATGCAGCGGCAGACGCTGAAAATACTTTGCGGTTGATGCCGATTATGGAAAAAGAATTAAAGAAAGTTAACGGCGAAAAAATTCTTGATGAAATTGATATGCCACTCACGCCTGTGTTAGCAGAAATGGAAATGACTGGCGCGTTGATTGATGTTGAATTTTTTAGTGCAATGTCTAAAGATTTATCGAAACGTTTGGCTGAAATTGAAAAAGAAATTTATGCTCATGCTGGGAAACCATTTAATATTAATTCACCACAACAACTTTCGGATATTTTATTTAATCATCTGCGCCTCGAACCACCAGACAAAGGTCGCAAAACGGCAACAGGCTTTTATTCTACTTCAGCAGATGTGTTGGAAATGATGCGTGATAAACATCCCATTTTAGAATGGATTTTAGAAAACCGTGAGTTAGCCAAAATCAAATCAACTTATGTGGATGCTTTGCCTGCCGCTATTAATCCGCAAACAGGAAGAGTACATACTTCATACAGTCAAATCGGTGCGGTGACAGGCAGACTTTCATCGAATAACCCGAACTTACAAAACATTCCAATTCGTAGTGAGATTGGAAGAAAAGTCCGCAATGGGTTTATTGCAGATAAAGGCAATCTCTTATTATCTGTTGATTATTCACAGGTCGAATTACGGATTGTGGCGCACATGGCAGAAGATGAAGCCATGCTAGCGGCTTTCCGCGCAGGCGAAGATATTCACGCCACCACTGCCGCCGCGATTTATGATATTCCACTTGAAAAAGTTACCAAAGATATGCGTAGTCATTCTAAGGCAATTAATTTCGGTTTGATTTATGGCATGTCGGCATTTGGATTAACTCGTTCCACGGATTTAACACTTGCAGAAGCAGAAAATTTTGTGAAAGCATATTTCCAAAAATTCCCGGGCGTGAAAAAATATTTAGATGGCATTCGTCGCCAAGCCGCGGAGATTGGGTATGTGGAAACTTTATTAGGAAGAAAAAGATATTTCCCGGCATTGCTGAGCAAACAAAATGTTCAAATGAAAAATCGTGAAGAACGTGAAGCTATTAATGCTCCCATTCAAGGCACAGCGGCAGACATCATGAAAATCGCGATGATTAAAATCCCGCCTGCGTTACAAGCCAAAGGTTTGAAAGCAAAAATGCTTTTGCAAGTACATGATGAGTTGGTGTTGGAAGTGCCGAAGAAAGAAATTGATGAGACTGCCAAAGTTGTGCAAAAGACGATGGCAAATGCTTACTCGATGAGCATTCCGTTGGAGACAGAAGCAAGGGCTGGAGTCAGTTGGGGTGAGATGGAAGTGATACATGATTCGTAATGCGTAATTCGTAACGATGTTTTATATTAGACGCTTCTATCTATATTAAATTTCGTCTATACAAGGAGTTTTTCTAATGAGAAAAATGTTATTTATAATAATAGCAGTATTGTTTTCTAGCTGTTCTCAACAGAGTTTTTTTGCGCCAACACAAACAGCCACTCCTTCGGTTACGCCAACTCGTACTTTTGTCCCAACTCGCACTTTTGTCCCAATTAACACTCCTGATCCTTTAGCGCGTTATCAATATTCGCTTCCACAAATACCAGAAGGTTTTACATGGAAGATG
>JAEURG010000059.1 GCA_016789345.1 Anaerolineales bacterium
GGATTGTATCGCTATCAACTTAACGACATCATAGAAGTGACTGATTTCTACAACCAAATTCCTTGTATTAAATTCGTCGGCAAGGCGGATAATGTCTCCGATTATTTTGGCGAAAAGCTCAACGAACAATTTGTAGCAAGCGTGTTGAAAGATTTATTTGAAAAGCATAAATTGAATCCTGTTTTTTATATGCTCGCGCCTGATGATACATCTCTCTTCCATTACACCCTTTACCTCGAACTACCAAACCGCCTAACTACTCAACTAAATGACGATATAACTACCCAACTAGATAACACCCTACGCGCCAACTTCCACTACGACTACTGCCGTAAATTGGGTCAACTTGCTGAATCTCAAATTGTTCAAGTTAAGAATGGAAGTTCATCTTACATTCGCGTTTTACAGCAACGCGGAAAAAAACTAGGGAATATCAAACCTTCTATTTTACAAAAATCTACAGGCTGGGGCGGAGAATTTGAAATTTTGAATTGAAACAAAATAAAAAGTTAAGATGATATGCCTGCCAAACTACTCCCTGCTAACCACCCCGTCGTCCACGATGATTGAAAATTAAATCCACCAGTGATTCCATCAATATCCAACACTTCACCCGCAAAAAATAGATTATTTACAATTTTGCTTTGCATTGTTTTGAAATCTACTTCACTTAACTTTATTCCACCGCAAGTGACAAATTCTTCTTTGAAAATCCCCTTGCCTTGAATCATAAATTTGCCAGCAGTTAATTCTTCTGCTAATTTCCTTAATTCTGCTTTGGATAAATCACCCCAATTTTTTTCTTCAATAAAATTTGTTAATTGCTTCCATAATCGCAACGGAATTTGTGAAAAAGCAGGTTGTGCTGAAACTTTTTTCTTTGCATTTTCTTTCCAATCTTTATTGCGTTGCAAAACTTCTAGTGCGGATTCAAATGTGTAATCTCCAAGCCAGTTGATAAATAGAGGGGAGTTATATTTTTTATCAAACAAAATTCTGGCTCCCCAAGCAGAGCATCTTAATACAGCGGGTCCACTTAATCCCCAATGGGTGATTAGCAATGCGCCTTGTGTTGTGACCGAATCCATTTTCAACGTCACATTTTCAACTGAAACCCCAGCCAGCCCGTCAATTCTTTTGTCTTTGATATTAAATGTAAATAAAGAAGGAACCGGTTCAATTACAGTATGACCTAATGATTTTGCAATTTCTCTGGTTTTAGAATCACTGCCTGTAGCAAACAACAATTTTTTTGATTGTAAATAAAAAAGTTTACCTTCACTTCGTACTTCAAGTTTAAATCCAGTTTTGCTCTTTTCTACATTTAAAAGATTTATGCCTGTTTTTACTTTTACGCCAGCATGTTTTACTGTTTCGCGCAAACAATCAGCAATCGTATTTGAATCATCTGTGACTGGAAAAATTCTTCCATCACTTTCTACTTTCAACTTTACATTTCGTGACTCAAACCATTCCACTGTGTTTTTTGGCTGAAAGCGAGTAAATGCACCACGCAATTCATTCCCGCCACGCGGATAGTATGTGATTAATTTTGCAGGCTCAAAACAAGCATGGGTTACATTGCATCGCCCACCGCCAGAAATGATGACTTTTCCAAGAGTTTGACTTGCTTTTTCGATAATTAATACTTTCAGTTTCGGATTTAATTCCGCACAACGAATGGCGGCGAAGAATCCAGCAGGTCCGCCGCCTACAACGATGACATCCCATAAAGTTTGACTAAAGTTTGACATTAATTATGATGATACTGTATCTTGTTTAGATTGCAAACATTGGGGAAAACCCGTATGTGAAATTGCCCTAGAAAAGGCTACAATAGGTTTGGCGGGGAATTGTAATGTTGTATTTCGTTAAACAGGTTTATGGTATGTATCTGTATTATTTAAGATATTAAAATGGAATCTACCAAGAAAAGCAATATAAGAAAAACGAATATTTTAAGAGAGTATCAAAACGAAGAGCAATATCGTATTCTTTTTGAAAATATCCCAATTGGTATTGGATTAGCAGACACCAATGGGAATTTGATTACTTTTAACGACGCTATGCTCAAGCCTGGCGGATATACACGCGAAGAGGTTGAGGCGTTGGGGAATGTCGCAATGCTGTACCATGATGTAGGTCAAAGAGAAGAGGCGTTAAAGATTTTTCGTCAACAAGGATATTTGAGTCAATATCCTGTTCAATTCAAGCGCAAAGATGGTACGCCTTATGATACGTTGCTTTCGCTGACCTTGATTCAGATTAATGGAACACCTTTTGTACAAGCCTTAGTGGAAGATGTAACTGAAAAAAAACGTGCAGAAGAGGCTTTACGAATTGCGGAAGAAAAATATCGTGTGATGGTGGAACAAAGCCCGCTTGTGATGTATATGGACGAAATTGATGAACTTGCGACGAGTTTTTACATTAGCCCGCAAGTAGAAAAAATGTTGGGGTATACCCCAAAAGAAGTTTTGAGTGACCCCAAACTTTGGCATCGTTTAATTTTTCCTGAAGACCACAAGCGCGCCATGAATGCTGTACATAAAACAGTTGAAACAGGGAAAGCAGTTGAAGAGTATCGCATGACGCATCGTGATGGAAGAGTGATTTGGATTCGTGATACATCTGTTTTGATTTGCGATAAAGAGGGCAAACCTCAATTTGTGCAAGGCTTTATGGAGGATATTACTGAAAGAAGACTTGCTGAAGAACTTGTGAAACATAACGAAAGCCGTTTTCGCGCTATGATTGAAAATGGCTCTGATTTTATTTCTTTATTGGATGCGCAAGGAAACTTGTTATGGGAGAGCCCTTCCGCTTCTACTCTGATGGGTTATAACTTCAAAGAATTTATTGGTCGGAATATTTTTGATTTGGTGCATCCAGATGATTTAGGGTGGACTCAAAGCCAATTTGCTGAAGTTGCAAAACAGCCGCGTAGTCGTCAGGCGGGGACGTTTCGTCTGCGTCATGCAGATGGGTCTTGGCGTTGGATTGAAGGCGTTGCCACAAACATGCTTGATGAGCCAAGTGTGAATGCAATTGTAATTAATTATCACGAAGTCACTGACCGAAAACTGCATGAACTGGAATTAGAAGCCGAATCCATGTTGGCGCAAGCCTTGAGCGAAACGCTTGAATTGCAACCTTTGCTAGAGCGTTTGCTTGAAGTGGCAAGGCACGCCATTCCATCGGCAGATAAGGGAAGTATTCTACTGGTAGAGCCGAATGGAAGATTACGTATTCGTGCTTTGAGCGGATATACCGATTCACGCTTGCAGGAATTTGTTTTTGCCAGCGACGAAGGCTACGCCGCTCAAGCCGCGCGTGAGAAAAAGCCTTTAATATTTACCCAAGTCCGTGAACATGATTTGCTTCGATATGAAGGCGAGATAGAAGATGCTAAAGATATTCATAGTGCCATTGCAACACCGTTGATGATTCAAGACCGCGTGATTGGTGTAATTGCTTTAGATTCTACGGAACACGATACATTTAATGACACACATTTGCGTTTGCTAGTGAAGTTTGCTACTTCAGTTGCTTTGGTGCTTGAACGCACTGGTTTATATGAAGAAGCGCAACGGCGTTTACAAGAATTACAAGCCTTATATGAGAGTGGCTTGACTTTAAGCAATTTGTTTGAACCGCGTGAAATTGGTAAAGCCATTGTAAAAATTCTAAAGCAACACATGAATTGGGATTATGCTGTTGTGCGTATTCGCAAAGGCGACTCGGACAATTTGGAAACCATTGGCTATGGGGGAGGAAATCTCTCGCAAGAGCAGGAACAAGCCGAAATTGAAAGAATGAATCGCTTAATCAATAAAGTGGGGCGAGGGTTAACTGGTTGGGTTATCCAGCATGGGGTTGCAGTTCATAGCGAAGACTTGCCTGCTGATTCACGCTACATCGAAACAAACCCAAGTGTGCTTTCGGGTATTTATGTTCCTATCTTAAGTGGTGACAAAGTGCTCGGCGCAATTGGTGTTGAGAGTGAATCTGAAAATGCGTTTGATGAACACGCCAAAAGATTTTTATCTACTTTAGCGGCACAAGTTGCGAGCGCATTAAGAAATGCTCGTTTGTTTAACGACATGCAAAAACGTTTGAATGAATTAAGTGTGCTTCACCAATCGAGTCAAAACTTGTTGGTTTCAGGTTTTGACCCAGATCTAACTTATGCCAGTGTGCATGAAGCCGTAAAACACGTCATGCCGTGTGATGCGTTTGTAATAGTTTTAGAAGATGATGCTGGTGGAGATTATCATGCAGTGTATCGCTATGATAAAGATGAGCGTTTTCCAAATGCACGTATTCCACGCGGACAAGGTTTAAGTGGTCAGGTGATTTCTGAAGGCAAAACATTATTGGTATCAGATTATCATAACAACGATAATGTTCAAGCCATTCACTTTGGAAAAGTAGAACATGTTCGTTCCATTTTAGCAATTCCATTAATGCGTAGCGGCAAAACATTTGGCATGATTTCAGCACAGTCGTATGAGGCAAATGTATATAATGAAAGTCACCGCGTTGTGCTAGAAACAATTGCCGCTCAGTTTGCTTCTTCTATTGAAAATGCTAGATTATTTGAATCTACGATACAACAATTAAAACGGCTAACCGTTTTGCGCGATATGGATAGGGTTATCGCTTCTAGCTTTAATTTGGGCGTTATCTTTAACTTGTTGCTTAGTCATATTATTGAGCAATTAAAAGTAGATGCCACGAATGTGCTTTTGTTTAATCCGAACACATATCAACTGGAATATCTAGCTGGGCGGGGTTTTCATTCAAATAAAATTACAAATACAAAATTGCGCTTGGGAGAAAGTTTGGCGGGCAAAGCCGCCATGCAAAGAAAAATTATTGCCATTTCAGATTTATCTGCGCATGCGGATGATATATCTTCAATCTTGAAAGAAGAAAATTTCAAATCTTATTACGCTTACCCATTAATTACAAAAGGTGAATTAAAAGGCGTGTTAGAAGTATTTAGTCGCTCCACTTTACACGTCTCACAAGATTGGATTAACTTCTTTGAAACACTGGCGGGGCAAGCCGCCATTGCAATTGATAATGTGAGTCTGTTTGAAAACTTAGAGCGTTCCAATTTTGAATTAACCCTTGCCTATGACAAAACAATTGAAGGTTGGTCGAAAGCATTAGATTTGCGTGATAGAGAAACAGAAGGCCACACTCGCCGCGTCACAGATTTAACCTTGAAACTCGCTCAACAATTTGGGCTGACTCGTACCGAAATTATTAATTTACGGCGTGGGTCATTGTTACACGATATTGGAAAAATCGGCATTCCAGATCATATTTTGCTCAAGCCTGGCAATCTCACTGAAGATGAGTGGGTGATTATGCGTCAGCACCCGCAATATGCCTATGATATGTTGGCTTCAGTTGAATACTTAAGACCCGCGCTTGAAATTCCATATTGTCATCACGAAAAATGGGATGGCAATGGTTACCCCCGCGGATTAAAAGGCGAGGAGATTCCTATCTCTGCACGCATCTTTGCCGTTGCCGATGTGTGGGATGCTTTAACGAGTCATCGCCCCTATCGTTTGGCATGGTCAAAAGAACAAGCACTGGATTACATAAAGTCACAATCTGGCACACATTTTGACCCGAAAATTGTCGAAGCGTTTTTGAAGATTATTGAGTAATGTTTTGAAATGTCGTTTTTAAAGCGGGATATAAACCTTGATATAGCATATAAGATGTTTCATACACTTTTTGATTTTCACTTGGCTTCACACTACCCGTTATTTGAATCGTCGCATCACATGCTTCTTCAACGCTTCTAAACGCGCCTGAGCCTGTTGCTGCTAATAAAGCCGCTCCATACGCCGCGCCTTCTGTTGTGTTGACTGTGACAACTTCAGCACCTAAAATATCAGCAAGGATTTGTCTCCAGATAGGGCTTCTGGCTCCACCACCTGTGACTCGTACTTGTGAAATATTTTTTAACCCAGTACTTTTCATTAATTCAAAACTATCTCTCAACCCAAACGAAACACCTTCAAGCACGGCTTTGGTGAGATGTGGCAATGTATGGCGTATGGTTAAGCCGACAAAAGCAGCACGTGCTAACGGGTCAGGATGAGGCGTGCGTTCGCCAGTCAAATATGGCAGAAAAAATAATCCATCACTACCTGCCGGAATATTTTTTGTGGCTTCAATTAATTTTTCATATTCAGCAGTGGGAGCAAAGGTATCGCGATGCCAACGCAAACTTCCTGCGGCGGAAAGCATGACACCCATCAGATGCCATTTGTTTGGAACCGAATGACAAAAGGCATGTAGGCGACCATTTGGTTCAATGTTTGGCGAATCAGTTGTTGCAAACACAACACCTGATGTGCCGAGACTAATTGAGACAACACCTGCGCGTACAGCACCTGTGCCAACAGCACTTGCAGCTTGGTCACCACCACCTGCAAAAATTGGAATGCCTGCGGGCAAACCAATTTCTTTTGCAACTTCGGCAGTTAATTCACCAGTGGCTTCAGTGCCTTCATACGTTTTTGGCACATACTCAGCGGGAATTTTGAATGTTGATAAAACTTCAGCAGACCAATCTCTTTTAGCAAGGTCAAATAAAATTGTGCCTGCACCATCGGCTTTATCCATTGCAAAAATATTTGTTAATTTATATCGAACATAATCTTTTGGTAAAAGAATATGACGTGTTTTCTTCCAAATTTCAGGTTCATTCTTTTGTACCCATAAAATTTTTGGAGCAGTAAAACCAGTTAATGCATCGTTGCCAGTGATTTGGATTAACTTTTCTTTGCCGAGTTTCGCGCGCATATCATCACATTCTGCGGCAGTGCGTTGGTCATTCCACAAAATAGATGGGCGTAACACCTCACCATTTTCATCTAACAATACCAAGCCGTGCATCTGACCTGTTAAACCAATTCCCTTAACAGAGTTTGCATCTATTTTTGTTTTTCTCAAAACATCTTTTATGCTTTGTTTGGTTGCATCCCACCACAACAATGGACTTTGCTCACTCCATAATGGGTGAGGAGTTTCATAACCATATTCGTTTGATGCCACACCTAACACATCGCCTTTTTCATTTATCAAAATGGCTTTGGTTGCCGTGGTTGATGTATCAATGCCGATGAAGTGAGACATGTCTACTCCAAATTTAATTTGCTAACAATTTCTTTTACAGATTTTTCATCTGTTGGTAAATCAACATCTTTATACAATTCCCACGTTTCAGTATGAGTTACTGATTCATTCGGTTTCAGTTTTGTAATTGGCGCGAGTGTTTCCAATTCCAAAAATTGGTCATTGCAATAACATTCGCTCGAACTTCCAAAATCATAATAAGCAGAATTGTTTTGATAGGTGGCGCGTTTCACAAACAAAGTTTTATGATTCCAATACGCCAACCAACCACGCGGGTTGGGGAAACCAATTTTGAACGGCGTTTGCATTTCAGCACGAACCAAAATGTATTCATTCCCCCAAGTCACATGCGGGCTATTTATATCCGCGTAACTCCACAAAGCCAACGAACGATTTGGCAACATACCAGCATCTTCTGTGATTTGCGGCAAAATCGCTACACCGCCCGGCTTGAATTGCGTAATTGCCCAGGGTGCAAATTCAACTTCCCAAAGATTTCGATTCGTGAGGATGTGATGAATAATGACTTGCGGTTTATCCTCAATTAATTTGATTTCAATTGACTTTTCGATTCCTGTTTCTGCTTCAACCTGCTGACTGACCTTCAGGCTGTTTTTTTCGCCGACAATTTCTACTGGCTGGTCGTCTAACACATACGTGCGAGGCATGTGTTCAGGTGAATGCCACAAGCGATGACCGCCATAGAAATGGAAATCTTTTCCATCTGGTCGCGTGGTGATGAAATTTGGCAATTCTGCCAATAGATTTTCGCCATCATTGAATCTTAATGAAATAATGCGCGGACCAATGGATTGAGTCACCAGTAAACTGATGACATCATTATTTAATTCAACACATTCATAGCCAGAAAATTTTTGTGTCTGCATGGCCTAACGAATACCAAGCAACAATTCAATGGTCAATTGGTCTAAGCGTTCATATCTCAAGCCGCGTGCACTGATGGCTGAACGGTCAAAAGAATGTGCGCGTAATGCTTTGGCTTTATCTGCTGAATATTTTCCAAAGAATTGATTCATAGAAGAATCTTCGGCATTAATTTCTGCCAAAATAGATTGAATCTCTTTATCTTTATTGAATTGTTCTGCTTTTTCTTTGAGAAT
>JAEURG010000170.1 GCA_016789345.1 Anaerolineales bacterium
ACCATGTCGTCCCGCCATTTTGTCACCAGCAGTAATTTTGCGGCGTTGCGCTACAGACACACGCACCATCATATCCACACCAGCGGCAAGGTCTGAGTTATCTTCGCGTGTGAATACTTTTACATCCACAACTTTACCGCGTTCACCATGCGGCATTCGTAATGAAGTATCTTTCACGTCACGAGATTTTTCACCGAAGATAGCCCGTAACAATCGTTCTTCTGGTGTTAATTCTTTTTCACCTTTTGGTGTAATCTTGCCAACCAAAATATCATTCGGTCCAACTTCAGCGCCAATGCGAATGATACCGTTTTCATCTAAATCTTTAATCGCATCATCACCCACATTCGGGATGTCACGCGTAATTTCTTCTGGACCTAATTTTGTATCGCGTGCTTCTACTTCGTATTTTTCAATATGAACAGAAGTAAAGCGGTCTTCTTGCACCAAACGTTCCGAAAGCAAAATTGCATCTTCAAAGTTGCCACCTTCCCATGAAAGGAAAGCCACTACAACATTTTGCCCCAAAGCAATTTGTCCATTATCGGTTGATGAAGAATCGGCAATAATATCGCCCTTCTTAATTACTTGACCTTTCACCACTGATGGACGTTGGTCAATACAAGTAGATTGATTCGAGCGTTGATATTTTCTTAATTGATAAACGCGATTCCCGCTTCGCTTCTCTTTGACCGTGATGCTGGAGCCTGTTACCGAAACGACTTCTCCATCCGCTTCAGCGACGACGACTTGGCCAGAATCTAACGCGGCATGACCCTCCATCCCCGTAGAAACGAGCGGTATTTCAGGTCGAACCAAAGGCACAGCCTGCGCCATCATGTTGGAACCCATCAAAGCACGGTTGGCATCATCATGTTCAAGGAATGGAATCAACGCGGCACTAATGCCTACAACCTGATGCGGTGCCACATCCATGAAGTCAATGCTTTCGGCATTTGAGAAAATGAAGCCGGAGTGATAACGGCATGAAATACGCTCGCGTGAAAATTCTTTCTTTTCAGTTAATGTTGAATTTGCTTGCGCGATTGTATATTTATCTTCGGCATCCGCTGAGAGATAAACAATTTCATCCGAAACATACGGCACTATATTTACTTCTTCAAGTTTTGCTAACTTCTTAGCAACTTTGGAATCAATTTCGGTGCCAGATTTGAAAAGTAATTCTTCAGATTTCGGGTCGTAAGCATCTTCACGTAAAGTTCGACCTTCTAGCAATTCATTTGAGCCGGGTAAAGTTTTATAAACTTTACGGTATGGCGTTTCAATGAAACCATATTCATTGACTCGTGCAAACGAAGCCAAACGGCCAATCAAACCAATATTTGGACCTTCAGGTGTTTCAATCGGGCAGATACGTCCATAATGTGAGTGATGCACATCGCGTACATCAAAGCCTGCACGTTCACGGCGTAAACCGCCCGGACCTAAAGCAGAAAGTGTGCGTTTATGACGCAATTCTGCCAACGGGTTGGTTTGGTCCATGAATTGCGAAAGTTGTGATGAACCAAAAAATTCACGCAACGCCGCCACAACTGGACGAATGTTTACTAATGTAACTGGAGAAAGTTGCTCTTGGTCACGAATGGACATGCGCTCTTTAATCACGCGCTCCATACGGCGAAGACCAATGCGTAACTTGTTTTGAATCAGCTCGCCCACAGTCTTGACGCGGCGATTGCCGAGGTGGTCAATATCATCTGAGCGTTCTGTCCCATTATTAATTTGAATCATACGGCGAATCAAACGAATCACATCGCTTTTTGTAATGTTGCGATGAGGGATTGGAATGTTCAAATCCAATTTTTGATTCAATTTATAGCGACCTACACGCTCGAGGTCGTAATGGCGTTGGTCAAATAATTGTTCTTCTAAAAATTGGCGAGCGTTTTCTAATGTAGCAGGGTCACCAGGGCGCATTTTCTTGAAAAATTCAATCAACGCCGCTTCAGCGATTGTGTGGTGACTCAAATCCCAGTCTGGCTCTTGCTTAATAGTAGAAGCAATAAACAAACGGTCGGCATTGTTATCTACATCTTTAAAGATAGATAAAATTTCTTCATCCGTGCCGTATTTGATTGGAGAATCTTTGATTCCATCGTTGACAGCAGCAAGCGCGCGTAAAAACACAGTAATTGGAACTGTGCGTTTGCGGTTGAATTTCAAAATAATGTAATCAGATTTGCGGGTTTCAAATTCCATCCATGCGCCACGGTCTGGAATCAGTTTTGCCATAGATAACAAACGCCCAGTGGCGCGGTCGGCTGGTGCTTCAAAGTAAACACCAGGAGAGCGGATTAACTGAGAGACAACGACGCGCTCTGTACCATTAACAATGAAGGTACCTTTATCTGTCATCTCAGGGAAATCGCCTAAGAAAATATCTTGTTTAATAGGTTCTGGCACATCAGGTCCCGCTAACAATACAGAAACGTATAAAGGACTTGCATAAGTCAAGTCTCTTTCGACACATTCTTCAATGGTATGTTTGGGGTCGCCAAAGCGATATTTCAGCCCCCATTGTTGTGATTCTGGGCTTCGGCTGGGGAAAAATAACTTCATGCCTTTGTTATAAGATTCAATTGGCGAAATCTCGTGGAATAAGTCACCAAGCCCTTCTCGTTTCAATCTTTCAAAAGAATCGAGTTGTACTTCAATTAGGTTAGGTAAATCTAGTTTTACTGGGATTTGTGCGTAACTTTTTTGGGGTAAAGAAGATGCCATTCTTCTCTCCTAACGTTTTCTATAGAGTTGGATAAACGAATTAAACTGCCCATATGGACAGCAACCCTAAAGTATATCGAAAAGGATGCGAAAAGTCAAGAAAAAAACAGGTATTGAAATTACCTTTCGTTGATACTAAGTGCAAATTACACTAATTCATTTGACAATCTATAACTCTACGTGTAAAATCACGGACGCTTAACAACAAAATATCTCGCCGAGATAGCTCAGTAGGTAGAGCATGCGACTGAAAATCGCAGTGTCCCCAGTTCGATCCTGGGTCTCGGCACTCTC
>JAEURG010000171.1 GCA_016789345.1 Anaerolineales bacterium
TCTATCTTCCCAATCAAGTAATCGTTAACAGTGCCAAGCACGCGGTCGTGGTCTTCGGGGTGTAATAATTTTTCAAAGTCTGCGAAGCCGCCTGTTAATTCATCTTCATTGTAGCCGACCATGGCTTTCCAACGTGGTGAAAAATACACTTCATTAGTTGTGATGTTCCAGTCCCATACACCGTCATTTGCACCATCTACTGCCAGAGCATATTGTTCTTGACTCTTTTGCACTTCAACACGGCTGAGTTCGGCTTGTTCGAGCAAGCGCAAGTTTTCAATATGGTTGCTGAGTTGTTGCGTAATGGCAGAGATAATTTCCAAATCTGCATTTTCAGTGGACTCAATTTCTAATTCGCCAATTTGCTCATCGCGCACATAGATTGGATGAGACGCAAATGATTGTTTATTGCCATTTGCTTGTTCAGCAAGCGGCTCAACTTTATTCTCGTCATACACAAATCCAGCGGCACCTTGCTTCCGCAAATTGAAATATTCATTCCAAGATTCGCGCGTTAAGCGTTTTGAAATTTGTTCTGCCTCTGCACGATATTTTTCAGATTGCGCCAACAAACGTAAGGTTTCAATATGGTTTGCTAACTGCTCCGATGTTTTTTGGATTAACTCTTTTTCGGCAGGTGTCCACTGTCTATCGGAAAAATCGGCAATTTGAATTTTCCCAACTTCTGTGCCTGCTACTTGAATAGGAGTGCTGATGGTATTGGCTTCAGCATCAGAATCGGTAGCATTTACATACGGTAATATTTCGTTTTGATTATAGACAAAGCCGATTTTTTCGCTTCGGTCTACGGCGTTTAAGAAGCCTTCCCAACTAGATAACGATAATTTTTTGGCTTGTTCTACCACTTCAGCACGCGCTTGGTTGGCTTGCTCAAACAAAGCGGCATTTTGAATAGCAACCGCTAATTGACCAGCCAATGCTTCAAAGGCGGGTAAGTTGCTTTCATTCAACGCATCGGCTTTGTCGCTTTGCATATCAAGCACGCCAATCACTTGGTCGCCGATGATAAGCGGCACAGCCATTTCAGAGCGAGTAATTGGTAATAACGGATTTGGTAAAAATGATGGGCTGTTAGACGTATCTGCCACGATGACTGTATGTTTTTCCAAAGCGGCTCGACCATTTAATGAATCAGTGCTGATTAACAATTGATGCCCGCGTTGTAGAAGTTGTTTACCAACTTCACCAGTGCCTGCGCGTAAAGTGATTGTTCTGCCAGTACGGTCTGTTAAATAAACTTGGGTGTAATATAAATTAAAGCGAGACCGAATTTGCTCCACTGCATCAGATAGTAATTGATATAAGTTATCTACTCTCGCTGTTACCGTTCTACCAATTTCAGATGCTAATTCAAGGTCGCGGGTACGGTCTTGCACACGTTGTTCTAATTGCACACGGCTTTGAATTAATTCTTGGTTGGCGACTTGTAGTTCATCATTCACTGTTTTAATTTCTTGCAAACTTTGTTGCTCGGTACGTTTGCGGAAGTTGGCTAACACAATTAACACAAAACCAATAGTCGTAATAACGCCTGGTTGCGCAGCAATATTACTATCATTTACAAATACAATCCCCGACATATTTGTAGTGAGATATAAAAATAAGATATTGAGCCCCGTCAACAAAAATACAGCCCATGAGGATAAAAATGTACTTGCTACAATTAAACTAAGAGGCACATACGAAAGCACCAAGCCGCTAAGATTGGCAGTCGCGCCTTCGCGTATCATCGTCACATAGGCAAGTGAACTAAATAACAATGAAAATATAAAAATGGCGGCGCGATAATATTTTGTGCGCGATAAAGCATAGGTAATTAATGTTGGATAGATTGCTAGCGCAATGGGTCCCGTCACTGCACCCATCAAGCCGCGTGTGTTAGTTTGCACCAAAACACCTACCATTTCCAGCAATAAAATCACAAACAAAAAGGATGCTGATAAACGTGCCGCATTTCGTTCTCGAATTTCCGTGATGCTCGGATGCGCTTCAATAATGCGATTCAAAAACTTCGTCAGCCAGGATTCTTTTGAAGTTGAGCCCACCACCTTGGGCGTGGATGAAGAGGCGATGTTTTTCATCTGTTGATTTTGTTTCGCTTCTTCCTTTGCCACATTTGCTCGCTGTTCTTCGAGTTTTAACTTCGCTTCAAGTTCCTGAATGCGATTCTGCATCGCTTCCATTTCTTTGAGGCTGGCAGGCGCGGGCACATCTGACCCTGTAAACAGGTTGTTGATGCGATTTTGCATATTATCCGATGAATTATTTTCAGTCATGGAATATCCTCTTTCTATTGGTTCTCTGGCAAACTGAGAACTACGCGTGAATCTTTCGCGCTGAGTGCTGTGCCTAACTCGCGTACGGTTACTTGTAGGGCTTGTTCAATGGTGGCTGTGTTTTGAATTTTTCTACTAATTTCGTTGACGAGTGATTCACGTTCGGCAATTTGTTGTGTGTATGAATAGGTTTGTGCGTTGCGTAACGCCACAGCTACTTGATAAGAGATGGCTTGGAGTAATTCAGCGTCTTCTTGAGTTAAGCCATTAATGTTGTTTTGTTGCACATCTAACACGCCTAATACATCTGAGCCGAGTGAAATAGGAACGGCAATTTCTGATTTTGTTTCAGGGAGTAATTCGTTGGGTAGCCAATTTGGGTCGGCGGTGGTATCGCTCACGAGAATTAGTTCATTTGTTTCGGCGGCGCGCCCTACTAAGCCTTTGCCTTTTGGAATTTTATGCCCGCGTGCTAATAATGTTTTTCCAACTTCGCCTGTGCCGCCTGCCATGATTAATTCATCAGTGGTTTCGTTTTTTAGGTAAATGTGAGCATGGTAATAGTTGAAAGTGGATTTAATTTGTTCCACAACTTCATGCACTAAGTGGTTGGGGTCTAAAATAGTGGATATGCGGCGACTGACTTCAGCCGAAGCGGTTAAGGCTTTGGTGCGTTCTGCTACTCTTTTTTCTAGTGAAGCGGCGAGTTCACGAACTTCTTGTTCTTTATCAAGTGCTTTTTTCAGGGCTTCATCTGTGCCTTGTGTAGCAAGGTTGAGTAAGATGAGTGTTAAGCCTAAACCTGTTACCACTGTTACTATTGAAGTTATACTAATAGATGGGTTGGCTACTGCTAAACGACCGTTCAATTCAGCCCACATTAGCCCTCCAATTACAAGGCTGGTTGCAATAAAAAATATAAATCCTGCACGGCGGCTAATTAAGAGGGTGGCGATTACTATTGCAACTGGGTAAAAAATAACGGTTAATGAATTGATAGTTCCACCTGAAGCAACTCCTGCTGTTAGAGCGGCAATGTAAGCCAGCAATAATCCAATTACGGCAGAGTCTACCCATCCACGTTGCATAAGGAAGCGAAAAACAACATTTACAACTAAACTGCCAAATACTATACCAAGGGTAGCTACATTGTTTATGCCTGTTGTAATAGAGCTAAGCAGTGTAGTGGCTAATATTAGAATTAAGATGACAGCCTGGGCTAATAAAATGACGTGTAATAGCCTTGCGCGACGAGTTTTATCTTCGTCATTTATAAAAGTTGGGGCTGAAAAGAATTCTTTTAGTTTTCTAAACATGGTTTCCTCCATTTTTCGGAGTTTTCAATTTAATTTGTGTGC
>JAEURG010000182.1 GCA_016789345.1 Anaerolineales bacterium
TTGCGAATCGCTTGGTCTGCTTGTTGTATGGCTACGCGGTCTGCGTATTGCAACTTTCTACTACTTACCATGTCATCTCTTCTTTAATAATTTTGCAAAATGTTCTTCGCAAAAATCAAAAAACTTAATCAAATCATTTCGATTATGAATATTTGCATATCGCTTAAACAAATTAACATTTCTCGTCAACGTATCTGACGATGATTCCATCGTCGCAAACAACATATTTCTAAAATCAAATTCACTAATCTTGGCTTGCTTTCCATTTTTTGTATAAGAACGATAAGCATCCGAACGTTCAACAATCTTAATCACTTTGCTTGCTTTGACTTTTTCTTCTTTTGATATAGAAATCGGCGCGGCGACATTTTTTGTCACTTCAACTTGTTTCGGCTTAGATAGGACCGCTTCTTTCTTAACCTCAACCTGTTTCTTGCCATCAGTTTTTTTCTTAACCTGAACCTTCGACAAGGGCAAAGTCAATTGCTTGGGTTGTGCTTTCTTTTTAACAAAAACTTTTTTCTTAACAACTTGCTTCGGTTTACTTTTTGTAACCGCTTTCTTCTTGATAACTACTTTTTGCGCTGGTTTTTGAATGACAACTTTTTTCTTCTTTGGCTTCTGTTTTGCAACCTTTTTCTTTACAGTTTTTGTTTGAATCGATTTACGTACTCTTCGGCGCAAAGTTTTCTTGGTCAACACCAATGCCACAGGTTTCGGCTTGGATTTAGATTTCGCTTTCTTTTTCTTCTCAACAATTCCCAAAGCCTTTGAGATTCGTTTTGCAACTTGTTTGCCTTTGAATGTCAAAGCAAAGCCATCGTTCGGGTTGCCTTTGACCAGTTTCTTTTCACGGGCATCATTCAAACGCCGAATCACCAATGCCGAATCGGGCCAGCGCGGATAATTCTTTAATCCAAAACGATTTGGGAACAAACGAAAACAAATTGAGATAATTTCTTCAGTAGTTGCATCCACTTCTTTTTCTTCTAAATAAGAAAGCGCAAACACCACCAAATCACTTAATGAGAGTTGGGAATATACATCCAGTTCAAATTTTGGAAGTTTCTTGATAGATATTTTTTTTACATTGCTCTTTCTGGATGCCATAACGTCTAAAATGCCTCTAGGTTGAGTAAGATGTTCTCTATTTTAACTTATGTTTGCAAAATATTTTAATTTCCGCCATTATATTGATACACAATGACGTTGTATTCATCGTTTTCATACACGATTATAAATTTATCTGGAAAAGATTGAAGCGTAGGTAAAACTTCATTTGCAATAAACAGGTCGAGGTCAAGTGAACGAGGCGATTGTAACAAGGGTGAGATGATGATGTAATCAATCCTTTGATTATCCAAATATTTAATTAAATCTTGCCCTTGCTTTGGAAAATTAATTGTTTTTCTCTGCACGTGCGGATACGCAGGCACAGGCTCATTGACCATGACAATTGAATCTTGTGGAGAATTTTCTGCAACCCAACTCGCGCCAATAGATAAATCAGTGATTTGATTTCTTACAGGGTTTTGAATATCTTGAATGTTTCTAGCAAGCAGTGTAATTGAAAGCAAAATTGCAAGAGTAATTGAACTGCGTGCAGAAAACTGTGGGTTGCTTTGTGAAATTTTTCCAACAAAAAAATTTAGTCCATTCAAAAAATAAAAATATAAAAACGGCAAAATAGGAATCAAGAACCTTGCTTTAACACTACCCACGCTTGGATTCCAAAATGCAAGAATCCCGAAGATATAAATGATGAAATAAAAATCTAGTAAAGTTTTTTTTTTGATAGAGATAATAAAACCAAAAATGATGATAAACAAAATAATGATATTAAGAATTATCGGTAAAAATTGCAAATTGTAGTTTGATAAAAATGAAGTGAGCCTTGCGCCAAAAATTGGAATTAATGAACCTGCCAGCGTTTCATTGAAATATCCCAACGTGTTTGACCACATCTGTCCAATTTTTTCGGAGATTGAACTGTTAAATACTTGTGATTGATAGCCTGTTGAAATCAATGAGCCTGTAATCAGTCTTTGAATAATTGTTCCTGTAACAAATATAACGATAGGAATTGCTGTTTCACGAAAACGGCGCGTGAATAAAAGATATAAAATAAATGCAATAAATAATGCGATGCCAATAGTTCTGATAAGTTGTGTATAAAAAATTAATGTTGAAACAAGAACAATCAGCCAAACTTGTTTTTTGTTTTCCCATTTATCAAAAAGATATAGTGCCAATAAAGAAAAAAATAAATATGCAGACTCAGACATCACTGTAACGGATGTGCCAATTAATAATGGATTGAGCGCAACCAACGTAATTAAGATTTCAAGATGAGGCGATGCCAGTCGTTTTGAGAAAATTCTATAAATTAAATAAATCGAAGCCAGCCATAAGACAAGCGAAAATAATTTTAGAATCGAGTAATTGTTTGGAAATAAAAAAGTGAGTGGAGCAAGTAAAAGCGGAAAGCCCGGTGGAAACGCTCGCTCTAATTGTGGGCGTGGAAAGTTGATTAACTGATAACCTTCTCCACTTGCTAAACTTTCAGCGAGGATGATGTAATGCGCATCGTCATACGATGTACCGATTTGTAAAGAGTTGAATCTCAAGAGAGCAAAAATTGCACTGAGACAAATAATGATAGGGAGAAAATATTTTTTTAGATAATTCATTTTGCAAATGTCAATGCAGAGTAAAATCCATTCAAAAAACTGGATGAATGCGTGGCGAGTAGTTTCGGAGAGTCAAAACCTGATTCTTTGCACATGTTTTCAAATGTGGAAAATGAAAATGGATAGGGAACCCATAGATTGCCTTTATCTACATTGTATTCAATCATAATCAATTTGCCGTTTGGTTTGAGATAAGTTTTGATATGTTTCAACACTTTGATTTTGTCTTTGAAAAAATGGAGTGAGTTTGCCATTAAGATTCCATTAAGCGGTGGGAGAGAAAATGATTTTGAAAAATCTGCATATATCGCAATTAAGTTAGATGTTGAATTGAAGCGAAAAACAAAAGAATTCTCTAATTCTCTTAATGCTGATTTATCTTTATCCACTGCATAGATTGTTGCATTTGCACCCAAAACTTCACGCAAGGCTAATGTAAACGCGCCAGAACCAGCTCCCAAGTCAGCGAAGGAGGCGTTTGGGGTTTCATCAAGAAAAGCGGGTTTGATTAAGTTGACATGGTCGTTGTGATTCATTGTTTGAATCGTATCATAAATTAAAAACACCCACTTGAATTTTTTTAGAAAAAAAAGTATCATAGTTTTGTACGGCGTGGGAAAAAATTATAAATTTGGAGGAAAGAGTATGAAAAGTCGTTCGATATTTGTATTAATGATTTTTATTATTGTAAGCCTTGCCTGTGCTGGGGTTGGAGCAGAACCTATACCTACCAATACGCCTGAACCGCCAACGGTTACTCCAGAACCAACTAAAACACCTACTCTAGTTCCAACTGCAACGCCAAATCGAACTGCTACGGTGCAGGCGCGTGCAACAATCTCTGCGAATGAGGTTTTAGCAGAATTGGAAGATGTTCTTGGTGAAACAGAGATACCGTATCAAAATGGAAGATTGCTTTGGAAGCAAGATGAAAAACTTGATATTGAGATGTCGGGACCTGATGGCAGGTTTGTGACGTTTGCTGAAAATGTAGAGGGGCGTAATTTTATTTTGAAATCGGATGTGACTTGGGATTCAACAGGCATTTTGGTATGCGGGGCTATATTCCGCTCGGAGGATAATATACGGGAAGGCAAACAGTATCATTTTGTTTTCTTGCGTTTTTCAGGTGCGCCTGCTTGGGCTATTGAATTTTATGAATTTGGATACTTCAAGAACTCTCCAAGTGGTGTAAAGTATTCTAGTGCCGTAAACTTAGCAAACGATGCCACGAATCAGTTTGTGTTGGTTGCACAAGAAGGTGAGTTTACGGTTTTCATTAATGAGGTTCGTCAGGGTAGGTTTTTTGATTATAGCGAACAACGAAAAGATGGTGCTTTTGCATTTTTTGCAGGACAAGATTCTGGCGAAGGCAGTTGTGAATATGAAAATAGTTGGGTGTGGGAATTAGAATAAGAAATTTACAATCTTTGTAAAAGAGCAAGGGCGTAAGCCCTTGCTCTTTTATTTTGTCTAAAATAGAATATCTGTTCGGTTGTATAATAACCATACTTGAGGTGTTAATGAACAACAAACAACTAGCAGACACATTTACTTTGATTGCAGATTTATTGGAAATCAGAGGCGAAATTATTTTTAAGACAATTGCGTATCGCAAAGCCGCAGAAAGTTTAATTGGCTTGAGCCGCGATGCAAGTGAATATTCGAAAGAGGGGACATTGACGGAAATTCCTGGTGTTGGAAAAGCGATTGCAGAAAAAATTGATGAATTGCTTTCAACAGGAAAATTAGAATTTTTGGAAAAGTTAAAAAAAGAAGTTCATCCCGATTTGGCAACATGGATGAAAGTGCCAAGTTTGGGACCGAAAAAAATTGCGATGATTTCAAAAGAATTAAAAATTACATCATTGGCTGATTTAGAAAAGGCTGCGAAAGCTGGCAAATTAAAAAATCTACCGGGCATGGGTGCAAAATCTGAAACTGCGATTCTGGAAGGATTGGCTTCATTAAGTAGAAGAACTGGAAGAATTTCAGTTGGGAAAGCATTGCCACTTGCAAATGAAATTATTGCGGCGTTGAAAAAAGTCAAAGGCGTTGTAGATGCGCAACCCGCTGGAAGTCTAAGAAGGATGCGTTCAACAGTTGGCGATTTGGATATTTTGGTTGCGGCAAAAGATTCATCTGCTGTGATGGATGCGTTCGTCAAATTGCCACGCGTGAGTCGTGTGCTTGGAAAAGGTGAAACGAAATCGAGCATTGAATTTTCAGATGGCATTCGCGCGCAAGTGTGGGTTCATCCGCCAGAAAAATTTGGCACGGCTCTTCAATATGCAACAGGTTCAAAAGACCATAATGTGCAATTGCGTCAACTTGCTTTGGATAAAGGTTTATCTTTATCTGAACATTCTTTTTTGAATGTGAAAAATAAAAAAGAAGTTTTTTGTGCAACCGAAGAAGAAGTATATAAAACGTTAGGCTTACAATGGATTCCGCCAGAGTTGCGTGAAGGTCGTGATGAAATTGCACTTGCAAAAGCAAACAAACTTCCTAAGTTAATTGAAGTGAAAGATATCAAATCTGATTTGCACATGCACTCCACGTATAGTGATGGTGCATTATCAATGTTGGATATGACCAAAGCCGCAATCAAACGCGGACTGAAAGTGATTGTCTTTTCAGACCATTCTGTAAGTTTGGGCGTTGCCAATGGTTTATCTATTGAAAGACACAAGCAACAAGCCGCTGAAATTAAAAAACTTCAAAAACAATTTGGTGATGAAATTACGATTTTGCATTCAAGTGAAGTTGAAATCAAAGCCGATGGTTCGCTGGATTATCCTGATGATTTTCTCGCCTCACTCGACCTTGTAGTTGCTTCTCTCCATTCGAGTTTGCGCCAACCTCGAGAAAAAATCACTGAGCGTTTGTTGAATGCAGTGAATAATCCACATGTGGATATTATCGGTCATCCAACTGGACGTGAAATCCCAGACCGTGAAGGTGCAGATTTAGATATGGAAGTGATTTTCAAAGCCGCCGCGAAATCAGGTGTGGCGATGGAAATGAGTGCTAGCCCATACCGCCTCGACCTTGACGATATGCATGCTCGCCGCGCGAAAGAATTGGGCGTACTCCTCAGCATTAATACAGATGCTCATTCCGAAGAAGATTATGACATGCTTCCTTATGGTGTTGCCATTGCAAGGCGCGCAGGAATTTTGAAAGATGATGTGATTAATACATGGTCTCCCAAAAAGCTATTGGATTGGTTGAAGAAACGAGGATAATCAAATGGATAATAAACGAATGATTTTTATGATTTCAGGCGGCATGGACGCACTATTAGGCGCAGTTGTTTTATTGATTTACTTCGGTATCATCCCCATTGACCTTGACATTCCGCGCTGGATAATCGGCGTGCTTGGTGGCATTTTATTTTTCAGTGGTGTGGCAGTGTTTACTTATTTCTTTACCAAATCAGAATCGTAAGGGCGAGGTAACCTCGCCCTTACGTTATACAAAATATGAATGCAATTAAATCTATTCTATTTTTTATCCTTGCTCCCGGCACAGTGGCTGGTTTGATTCCATTGATGTTTTTCAGAAATGGAAATCAAATCAATACAGGAATATTTTCCTATCTAGCATTTCCATTTTGGCTTATTGGATTTGCCACATTAATCTGGTGCTTCTGGGATTTTGTTCAAAAAGGCAAAGGCACGCCCGCTCCGCTTGACCCGCCAAAGGAATTAGTTGTTTCAGGGTTATATCAATACGTCCGTAACCCAATGTATGTAGGTGTATTCATTGTTTTGCTTGGTCATTTCGTTTGGTTTGGATATTGGAACTTGTTAATTTACGCTAGCATCTTCTTAATTCCTGTGCATTTGTTTGTGACCTTGTATGAAGAGCCACATCTCAAAAAGACTTTTGGCGCGAGTTATGAAGACTATATGAAGAAAACCCCGCGTTGGATTCCGAGATTTTGGTAGGGACACGATATATCGTGTCCCTACGGATTTTATGAACACAATCAAAACCATCCTTTACATGGGTTTCATGCACGGCTTTTTTACCTACTATTTCCCTTATCAAGTTGCATCAAGGGATTTTTTGGTTTTTAATACAAAATTTTTTCAGCACTTATCAATTCCACTTTACATAATCGGAACACTCATTATCGTTTGGTGTTCAGTAGATATGATTCAAAAAGGTAAAGGCACACCTGCTCACTTAAACCCGCCAAAGAAGTTGATTGTGAATGGGTTGTATCGTTATGTTCGTAACCCCATTTATTTGGGAGCATTACTTGTTTTGTCAGGTTATATCTTTTGGTTTGGCTCTGGATTGATAACAATTTACTTTTTTGTCTTTTTGCTCGCCTATCAAATCTTAGTTACATTGATTGAAGAACCAATTTTGAGAAATACATTTGGCAAAGACTATGAAGAATACTGTAAGAAAGTTCCGCGTTGGATTCCGCGAATATTTTAAGCCCTTTCAGCCCAGAGACCACAGAGTTCACAGAGATTTTTTTAAGGTTTTCTCAGAAGTCTCTGTGCGCTCTGTGGCTAATAAAATTTTGGAGCATGTATGCAAATTGAAATACGAAAAGTAACCAGCGCGGAAAAAGATGCTTGGCTTCAAATGCGAAAAGGCGTGTGGCCCGAAGCCACCGATGATTATCTCTTATATGATATGGATGAAATTTTAGCCAGCGAAATTGACGCGGTCTTTATGGCGTTTGTCGATGGCAAAGCGGCAGGGATGATTGAGACCAGCACGCGTGAGTATGCTGAAGGATGTGAGTCTAGTCCAGTTGGATATATTGAAGCGTGGTTTGTAGAAGGCGAGTTTCGGAAAACAGGCGTAGCAGGTGAGTTGGTGCAGGCGGCTGAAAATTGGGCGCGCGAAAAAGGCTGTATAGAAATGGGGTCTGATACTTGGTTGGAGAATGAATCCAGTATTCGGGCGCATGAAAAGCTAGGCTATAAAGAGGTAGATAGGCTTGTCCATTTTGTGAAGCAGTTGTAGCCAAAAGAAGGTTGGGGGATAGTCTACAGGCAGGGGCTAGGAAAGAGGCGGAAAGTCGTTAATATTCAAGGTCAATCTGACATTATAATTAAGTTGCATTTCTAGTAGCCTGCTTTTTCGTCTTTATAATGGCATTGCCAGTAATTGTGCCTAAAGGCGCGAGTGGTCTTATGAGTCTTCGCCTAAAAGTTGCCCTGCCGTTTGTTATTTTGACCATGGTCGTTTCGGTCATTGGGGTGTATGTTGTCACGCGCCTTGTGACGGGGACGTTGGGTGAACGGTTGACGAATCAGTTACTTGAATCGGGCAGGGTGGTTTCAGATAGT
>JAEURG010000185.1 GCA_016789345.1 Anaerolineales bacterium
AGTGGCAAATTACGAAGTGACTGATTTAGCCGCATTAGCAGGTGTAAGCACAGGTGGTTTTCCGTTTTTCTTCCAAAGCCCTGATGGTATGACATATCCATATCCAAACGAGGCAGGCGTGTATTTGTTATACATTCCGCCATTGCCAGTAAAACAATAAAGGAGCATAGACATGAAAAGAGAATATTTTTACATTGCACTTGCCGCTTTGCTCCTGCCGATTTTAGCGCGTGCTGTTTGGTTTTATCGCGGTGTGGCTGATAGGCCTGAAATTGCCACGCCAGATTTTGCTTCTTTTGCCGCGCCGCAACCACCAGTTAACTCAAATGCCAGTAATGAAGATGTGAAACAACTTAACGGAGTCGTGGTCATTGACCAAGTACATGGCAATCAATTTAGCATGACAGATATTGTTCCTTTCACATCTGCTATTCAGCAACGCGGCGGAAAGATAGAAACTTTGAACGATGCCTATTCGCTAGAATATCAATTGAAATATGCCAGCGCTTTTGTTTCTATTTCACCGTCATATCAATTTACTGCTTTTGAAGTACAGTCACTAAAGAACTTTGCCGAACGTGGCGGAAGAATTTTAGTATTCACTGACCCAACCCGAAACTTTATTTCAGTTGACTTTGTCAGCGGAAATCCGATTGCATTTGGCGACTCAAATGCGGCAAATTCTTTGCTAAAAGGCTTTGATATTACCGTCAATAACGATTATCTTTACAATACACAAAAGAACGAAGGCAACTTCCGCAATGTGTTTTTTGACCAATTTGGCAAAAGCGAATTAACTTTTGGATTAAAAGAAATCGCTTTATATGGCACACATTCGCTTGAATCGGCTTCGGGATTGATTTTGCTTGGGGGTTCAGAATCAAATCTCTCGTCTAGTAATGATGCGTATAATCCAAATCATGGTGGTGCTGTATTAAGTGCCGATGGCAATGTTGCCGCATTTGGTGATGCCACATTTTTATCATCGCCTTATAGCACATACACCGATAATGCTACATTAATTTCAAACTTAGCAGATTTTGCATTAACAGGTAAACAAACAATTACTTTACAAAACTTTCCATACATCTTCAACGGAAAAACTGTCAATGTATATATTGCGCCTGACTTAAATAAAAATACAAGTTTGATTACTGCTTTGAGCGGGTTGCAATCTTCATTGCGATTTATGAACATTGAAATGCGTTTTGTAGATGAAGTTCCAGCTAGCGGTGATACCATTATCATCAGCACATTTTCATTAGATGAAGATACACAAGCCATTGCCAACAAATTTGATATTGAATTTGGCAGTTCAATTAAGACTGTTGAATTTGGTGAAATAAGCAGTGGTGGCACAGGCATCTTCTTATTTGATACAACCAGCAAAGGAAACACGTTGGTCATCCTCGCTGGTTCAGAAGATGATGTGATTACGATGATGGGTTTGGCCAGCGGCGGAAGTATTAACTCCTGCCTCATAGCAGATAATATAGCAGTATGTAGCGTTGGGTTTGGTGATGATTTCGGTGGAGGATTCTTTGAAGAAACACCTTTTGAAGAATTTCCATCTGAAGAAATTCCTGCAGATGTAGAAGCAACACCAACACCTTCAGGATAGTTATAAGTGCGTCGCACCTTAACTTTTTAGATTTATAAACTTAACAAGACTCATCTTTACTTTAGATGAGTCTTGTTTATTAAAGTGCGACGCACCCTGTTGACAAAACATCCACACTCCTGTATTCTCGCCTCATGCCTGACCTCAACCTGATTCAGTTTCAGATAGTTACTTCTCCTCTCGACTCAAAAACTTTCGTGCAGGGAAATGCTGGGGTTGGCAAAACAACTGTCGGCGTGGAACGGATGCGATATTTATTGTCGCAAGGTGTACCAGCAGATTCAATCCTCATGCTCACACCACAAAGAACATTACAAGAACCATATCTTGATTTGTTATTTACACCCGAAAGAATCGCGGGCGGTGAAGTAACATCAGCCACAATTGGTGGTTTGGCAAAACGCATGTGTGATTTGTTCTGGCCCCTTGTGGCAGAACAAGCGGGTTTTAGAAACCCAGATTCACCTCCCATTTTTTTAACGCTTGAAACTGCACAATATTACATGGCGCATTTGGTGCGACCATTAATTGAAGAGCATGGATATTTTCAATCGTTGACGATTAATCGCAATCGTTTGTATTCGCAAATAATTGATAACTTAAATAAAGCGGCTGTGGTGGGCTTTCCACATACTGAAATTGGTGCGCGTTTAGATTCGGCTTGGTTTGGTGATGCAGGTCAAAGGCGGATTTATCAGGATGCGCAAGAATGTGCAAATTTATTTCGTCAATATTGCTATGACCATAACTTGTTAGATTTTTCATTGCAAGTAGAAATATTCAACAACTATTTATGGACGAATGAACAAGTTCGAAATTATTTAACCAGCACCTATCGCCATTTGATTTTTGACAATGTAGAAGAAGATGGTGCAAGCACACATGACTTGATTCGAGAATGGTTGCCAGAGTTAGATTCTGCATTATTACTCTACGACACAAATGCAGGTTACAGAAGTTTTCTCGGTGGTGATGCAATCACTGGCCATGAATTAAATCAATTTTGTGATGAAGTAGTTGAACTCAACGAAAGTTTTGTTTGGCAAAACGAAAATATTCGCGAGGTTTCAAAATCACTAGTCAATGCAATAACAGGCAATGAAGTTGCTCCTGAAGTCAACACTGAGCCTGCCATGCAATTTATTTTGACACGCTATCATCCCGAAATGATTGACGCGGTTGTAAATGAAACCAAATCTTTAATTGAAGATAAAGGCATTCCGCCCGCTGAAATCGTCATTCTTGCTCCATATCTTTCGGATGCTTTACGATTTTCAATTACGAATCGTTTAGATGCAGAAAATATTCCATGGCGCACACATCGTCCATCGCGTTCACTGAAAGATGAAACCGCCAGCAAAACATTATTAACTTTATCAGCACTCGCTCACCCACATTGGAACATCCGCCCCACAAAGTTTGATGTAGCACAAGCACTCATGTTTGCACTCAACACAGACTTAATCCGTGCTCAATTATTAACTGAAATTGTATATCGCCAAAAGGATTTTCGGCTTTCCACTTTTGATGAAATTAAACCTGATATTCAAGAACGAGTCACTTATTCACTTGGCGAAAGATATACAATGCTTCGTAATTGGATTGAAGAATATCGTTCATCATTCCCAACTCCGCTGGATTTCTTTTTACGAAAATTATTCGGCGAAGTCATTTCACAAAATGGTTTTGGTTTTCATACCAATTTAGATGCAGTGCGAGTTGCGGCGAGTTTAATTGAGTCCATCAAAAAATTTCGCAATGCTATGGAGCCGTCTATTATCGGTATGGATACACCTTCATTTGATTTAGGTCGTGAATATTTCGCCATGCTTGAAGATGGAGTCATTGCCGCCCAATATTTAGAATCATGGCGCAGTGAAGATAAAGAGGCGGTCTTAATCGCGCCTGCTTATTCATTCTTGATGATGAATCGCCCCGCCTCGATTCAATTTTGGCTTGAGCCCGGTTCCTCAGGCTGGAGTCAACGCCCATCACAGCCTCTTACTCATCCTTATGTTTTATCTCGTCACTGGACAGATGGAAAATTTTGGACAGATTCAGACGAAGTAGAAGCAGAGAAACAAACATTGGCTAGATTAGTCGGTGGTTTATTAAGCCGATGCAGAGAAAAAATTTACTTAGCCATATCAGATTTAGGCGAGTCGGGAAGCGAGCAAAGAGGTTCGTTGTTGAGAGCATTTCAAAAAGTGTTACAAAGTCAGGAATAAGAATGAAGAACTTAACCAAACGCCCGTTATTGATATTAAGTTTTTTTCTGTTGAGCATAGTCATTTTTATTCGCTACCAAGTTTTGTCATTACCTAATGGAGATTTAGCACTCATTCAAACTTGGTACGATTTTCTTAAACAAAACGGTGTAATGGGTTTAGCAGATGGGGAATTTTCAAATTACCCGCCTGCATATTTATATTTGCTCTGGCTTTCAACTTTATTTTTAGATTCAGTTCCTGCAATAAAATTTATCCCAACCTTATTTGATATTGTTTCGGCAGTTACAGTTTACAAAATTGCGCGGATTAAGTTTAATGACGACAAGCCATATTTGTTTGCGGCTATTTTTCTTTTACTACCCACAGTCACATTGAATAGCACAGGCTGGGGTCAAATTGATAGCGCTTACGCTTCATTTCTTTTGGTCTGTTTTTATTTTCTCTTAAAAGAAAAACCTTTGTATGCCATGCTGGCATTTGGGATTGCATTTTCATTCAAAGCGCAATCTATCTTTTTGCTTCCATTTTTAGGGATACTATTTTTGAGAAAACAAATCAATTGGTATTATTTTTTTATCATTCCAATTGTTTACATTGTGCTTGCATTACCCACAATATTTCTCGGCAGAAGTTGGGAAAGCATTATTTTATTATATGCAGGTCAAGTTGACCAATTTGAAAATTTATCGCGCTACGCACCAAATTTATACTTCGTCATCCCAAACGAGTTTTATCATCCCATCTTTGAAATTGGGCTAGGAATATTTTTCATTTCCATGCTCATTTGGGCTTGGATTAATTGGAAAGCAGGAGATAAAGTCACTCAAAAACAAATTGCATTCACAGCATTGGCAAGCGTAGCATTAATTCCGTTTTTATTACCAAAAATGCACGATAGGTATTTTTATCCTGCTGATGTGTTTTCGTATGCGGTTGCAATTTTATTCCCCGAAATTTGGTTTGTGCCAATTATGTTTCAAATCAGTTCTACAATTGCATATTCGGTATTTTTATTCGGCGCACAACCCATTGTCGTTTTAATCGGCTCATTGATTAATACCGCATTGGTCATTGTGATACTCCGAAAACAAATTCATTCACTTAAAGAAGGTTGACCATGAAATTCAAATTTTTGTTTTCAATTTTGATGTTAATGATGTTTGCTTGCAGTTTATCGAACACAACACCAACAGTCAGCCCAACATCAACAACAATTCCTCAGCCAAGCAACATCGGCGATTTGGGAACTGCATCCATTAAAGGAAAAGTTGTAGATGCAGAAACAGGTGTCCCGATAGCAGAAGCGGTGGTGATTTGTCAACATGATTCCAATTCATTTAATCCAAATGAAACATGCAATCGCACCACAACCACAAATCAAAATGGAGAATTTATTTTTGAAAATATTTTATTCAATCAAGAAGATTTAATTGGTATTCGCATTGAAGCGCAAGGCTATCAAGCAATCAACATGCTACGCGGGTTTCCATCGCAAGCAGGCATGGATTTAGGCGAGATATCATTATCAAAAGGTTCAAGTGAGGTTCAACCTGAGATTGTTGGCACAAGCCCGATGATTGCAAACTGCCCGATGTTTCCACCAAATAATTTTTGGAACACACCAATTGATTCGCTTCCGACTCACCCGATGTCTGATTCGTGGACTGCGAGTATTGGTTTATCTGAAAGTTTTCACATGGACTTTGGTTCTGGCGAATGGGATGGTGGACCGATTGGCATTCCTTATAATGTTGTAGCAATTACAGATGTTGGATTTTTTGTACCCGAATTTTATTATGGCGATGAATCAGATATTGGTGCGTACCCGATTCCGCCCAATCCATTAATCGAACACGGCAGTGACCATCACATCTTAATTGTTGACACAGATACTTGTTATTTATATGAAATTTATGATGCCAGTTTTGATGGCACAGAATGGTCTGGTGGTTCTGGAGCCATGTGGGATTTGAATGCAAATTATTTACGTCCTGATACATGGACATCTGCTGATGCGGCGGGTTTGCCTATTTTGCCCGGACTCGTCCGTTATGATGAAATCGTTGCAGGTGAAATTAAACATGCCTTGCGATTCACTGCCGAGCAAACTGCTGGCTACATTTGGCCCGCCAGACATCAAACATCTGACCCACAAGATGGGATTCCGCCGATGGGTGCAAGATTCCGTTTGAAAGCGGATTATGATATTTCAAATTTTCCACCTGAAATGCAAATTCTTTTGCAAGCCATGAAAACGTATGGAATTGTTTTGGCAGATAACGGTTCAAATTGGTATGTGAGCGGCGCGCCTGATGAACGTTGGGATAATGATATGCTTCACTTGTTAGATGTGTTGACTGGAAATGATTTTGAGGCAGTGGATACTTCGGTGATGATGGTGGATGTTGATTCAGGAGAAGCAATTATTAACCGCTAAGTTTGAAGACCCTAAAGAATTAAGGAATGTATGCAAAAAACTATATTTGTAGGTAATGGCATAAATTTGTTAAACAAAAATACGAAATCTTGGCGAGATGTTTTGTCTGAGTTGTCAAGAGTCGTGAAAAATCCTCAGTTAATGGACACAATAGATCACACACCTTTCACCTTATTCTACGAAGTTCTCTATTCAAAATATTTCCAAAAAGCTCAAAAGAGCGATATTAACCTAAAAAATCATATTGCCAATTTATTAAAAAATATGGAATACAATCCGTTTCATTCTGAAATAATGAATTTAGGAGTAAGACACATTATTACAACAAACTATGATTATTGTTTAGAAAATTCAATTACAAACAATGCACCAATACTTAATGACAATTTGCGAAAAGAGAATCGGTATAATGTATTCCGAAGAACAAAAAGTTCTTCTTCTTACGTTTGGCATATTCATGGTGAAATTAATAGCCCACTCTCAATCATGTTGGGTTATGAACAATATGGAGGACAATTACAAAAAATTCGTACATACATGACCACCCCAAAAATTTCACCATTTATAAAAGGGGTTAGAGATTTTGAAAAAGAAAAAATATATTCATGGATAGATGTATTCTTAAGAGATGAAGTTCATGTTATAGGATTTTCTTTTGATTATTCAGAAATTGATTTATGGGGTTTAATAACTTATAGGGCACGAATTCAAAGACTTAAGAAAGTAAATTGTGGGAGAATTTATTATTATCATTGGACAGATAAAAGTGAAAATGATTTTGATAGAGCTAAAATTAATCTTTTAGAATCTTTAGGCGTAGAAGTTATTAAGAAGTTTGATATTACAGATTATTCAAAAATGTACGAATCTTTTATCTCTAAATTTAAAAAGTAATGAACAATTTTTTCCCTCGCCCTTCGCAACAAAACATCCTTCAATACAATGGAGGTCGGCTTGGCATTGCCGCTGTGCCCGGCGCTGGCAAAACGCATATTCTCTCTGCGCTTGCGGCGCAACTGATTCAAAATAATGAATTACAAGATGGACAAGAAATTTTAATTGTCACACTCGTTAATTCTGCGGTTGATAATTTTGAAAATCGCATCAAGGGATTTTTTGATAACAAAATTCAAGCCTTGTATAAATATCGCGTGCGCACATTACATGGGCTCGCGCATGATATCGTGCGTGAGAAACCTGCCAGCGTTGGTTTGGATGAGCGCTTCAGCATCATTGATGAACGCGAGGCAAATTTTATTCGGCGCGAATCGGTCAATGCGTGGCTCTCGTCCAATTCGTTGGATGATTATCTTGACCCTGCACTTGATTCGTCAAAACTGGATTGGGTCAAACGTTCACAACTTCCTGATTTAGTTGACTCGCTGGCGAATGCATTTATCCGTTCTGCAAAAGACCGCCTCTTGACTCCCGAAAGCCTGCGACTCAAACTCGACAGTTCATTTGCGCCTTTACCTTTGG
Organism: Anaerolineales bacterium; assembly: GCA_016789345.1. Taxonomy (GTDB): domain Bacteria; phylum Chloroflexota; class Anaerolineae; order Anaerolineales; family Villigracilaceae; genus Villigracilis. The sequence goes on from JAEURG010000185.1 coordinate 7,769, forward strand.
CTGAACTTGGCTACAGCATTTATGCGGACTATCAACGGGCGCTTGCTTATCGTGGTGCAGTAGACTTTGATGATTTGATTCGTTTGGCATTAACTTTGCTTCAAAGCGATGATGAATTTTTAGAACGCTTAAGTTTTCGTTATCCATTTATTTTGGAAGATGAAGCACAAGATTCGAGTTTGTCTCAACAAAAGATTCTTGAATTGTTATCCGGTGGTCGAGTAGGTCGAGGCGATAGCCAAGACCGTTTCGAGACCACAAGTAATTTTGAAACTTCTGGTTTCGATACGCCCTTCGCAACAAACGCTCCGGGCTACTCAACCAGCGGGGTTGGAGGAAATTGGGTTCGTGTTGGTGATCCAAACCAAGCCATCTTTGAAACATTCACCACTGCTGACCCAGATTTATTAAGAAATTTTATTGCCACAAACCCAAATGCAGATATGCCTGAGTCGGGAAGGTCACAACCTGCGATTATTAACTTAGCGAATCACTTAATAGATTGGGTAATGACTTCGCATCCTGAACCACAAGCACAAACAGCATTATCGCTTCCATATATTGAGTCTGTTCCTGAAGGATATGAACCTGTTAATCCACCAGATAATCCTGAAGGCATTAAATTTATCAGCCAAAAATTTACGCCTGAAGAAGAATTAGAGAATGTAGCCAAATCTGTCAAAAGTTATTTGGATACTTTTGCTGAAGATGAGCTTAAACCGACAGTTGCAATTCTGGTTCCAAGGAATACACGCGGTGTGGAAGTGATTGAATCGTTGAAAAAGAGAAATGTGGAAGTGATTGAGTTAATTTCATCCACATCGACAACACGTGCGGCGGCGGGTTCGTTGAATTATTTATTGTCTTATTTAGCAGACCCACAATCTGCGAGGAAATTATCTAAAGCGTATGAAGTGTGGAGACGTGATTGGCGTGAAGAAGTTGAAAAAGCGGAATTTGTAAAAGTGGTCAGCAGTTTGATTCAAAGAATTGGACAGGTTGAAAATTTTGTTGCACCAAACGTCAGCCAGGATAATGAATCAGATTGGCTGGCAACTATAAGTCAAGATGAGGCGGAGCAAGTCATCGAAGAATTAAAAGAGTTTCGAGTCAATGTTCAAAGATGGTTGAATGCGGTCACACTTCCAATTGATCAATTGGTGTTGACGTTGGCACAAGATGTTTTTACAGAAGCATCGGATTTGGCGTTGGCGCATAAGTTGGCGTTGGTGTTACGCAAAGCTGCGGATGACCATAATGAATGGCGTTTGCCTGAGTTGACTTCGGAGTTGGCGGTGATTGCAAAAAATGAACGACGCTTCATTGGCTTTTCGGAAGATGATTCTGGTTTTGATCCTGAACGACATCGCGGAAAAGTGGTGGTGACTACGATGCATCGCGCGAAAGGTTTGGAGTGGGATCGCGTGTATTTGATGAGCATGAATAATTATGATTTTCCGTCGGGCATGCCGAATGATCGATTCATTTCGGAGAAGTGGTTTATTCGCCAGGGATTAAACATGGAAGCCGAAGCATTGGCACAATTGACCGCGTTGGAATCAAACAGTGAATATGATTGGTATGAAGAAGGCAAAGCCACGTTTGCATCGCGGCTTGGATATATCAAAGAACGTTTGCGTTTGTTTTATGTGGGCATCACGCGCGCGAAAAAAGATTTAATCGTCACTTGGAATTCAGGCAGGCAAGGCGATGCAACTCCAAGTTTGGCGTTAAGTGAGTTGATGGGCTGGTGGGAAGAAAAGTAGGAATATATAGATTTATTTAAGTTGCAAGATTATTTATTACAAACAAACCAAAAATAATATAGAATAAATTATTTTAGTCCAACAAGTGAGGAAAATATGGATATACAAGAAATCTTGGTTAAGTTTGCAGAATTCTTAAATCAAAACCCGTCAATTGTTATTGCAGGCTTTGTTTTAAGCCTATTAGCTAACGTAATACAGGTAAGTACATTCCTTACTGAAAGAAGAAATAAAAACTTTGAAAAGGCAGAACGAGAAAGATTAACCCGACTTGTTGACACTTACGAAAGCGTATTAAAAATTGCTAAAGAAACTGTTGAAGATAAAGACAAAATTGAAGGATTAAAATCTGAAATCCAACAAAAAACATCTACAGCAACTGAATTGTCCTCAAGAATTCAATCTCTTCAAAAAACTGCTCAAAAGGAGATTATTTCACAAGCTATTGGATATAACTTAGACTTAATTGAAAATGCTTATTCAGAAGTACAACGTTTAAGGGAGCAACATAATAACTTAGGTGATTTGCCAGATTTACCAAAAGAAAGTCAGGAGGTCATTAGAAATGAGATTAGTGTTGTAATACAAAAGCCTTATACATTTCCTCGTGAATTTTTATTCACAAGTGCTCTACTAATAATTTTTCTAATGTTACTTCCATGGCCTGTAGACTCGCTTTTATTACCCTTTTTATTAAAGCAGTTTCTCATAACTTTTTTTGAGGCTGTTCAATTATTTCCAAATGAAAATATAAAAGCCGCTGTCTTTAGATTTCATAAGCCCTTAATATTTTTTGCTTCATTCGGTGTTTGGTTAAATTTTCTAAATGTCTTACTTTCTTTTGTAAGCCCGCTTTTTAACGGATTAATTGCTAGCCTTATGAGTACAACCAATATACCAATTGGTTTATTGAATGGGCTTTCTATAATTAATACTAGCCTTCCTACATTTCTTGCATTTTTCATTGCGCTTAACGATTGGAGGATTTTGTTGAAAGAGATAATTCAAAAAGGTTATATTAAACCAAGAGAGTGATGCTGAATAGCTATTTTCATTTTGCAAGGCAATTTGCATGGATACATAAAAAAGTCTTAGATGAAAATCAATCATCAACCCAAAATCAAAATGTTGTCCAAAAAGGAAAAGACCATGTCCTCGAAACCAATCTCTAAACAGCAAGGCAACAAGATAGCTAAGGAAAAAGCTTTTGAATTTCAACTGCAAACTTTGACTTTGGAAATGGGGTATATCGAAAGGGCAATTTCAAGAATAGATCAAATAACACAGACAACTAAGTATTGGGCGATTCTCATTTGGACGGGTAGTATCAGTTTAATATTTAGCCAAGGAACGCCTAAGCAATTCATAATTTTCACCTTGGTTGTCCCGTTAATGTTCTTATTTGTAGATGCTCGTTGGCGATATTGGCTTGGGCATTTTTCATACAGACAAATAAAGATATCAGAGTTTGTTAATAGTGAAAAACTTCAAATTGCTTTTAAAACACATAATCTCTCTGAGTTAATCATTCTAGATCCTTTAGGTATAAGTTATCGAGATACACTAGAATTTAAGAAAAAGAAAACTTTTATAAGGGCCATTAGAAGTACAGAGGTCTGGCCTCTATATACAGGTATGATTCTTATAAGTATTATTCTTTGGGCTTTCTTTTACTTTAATCCGACTCTTTAGTAAGAAAAAAAAACAACAAATAAACAAGTTCTTCTTGCTGAATTATGGGACGGATCAAAAAACTCTACTTCACTGGCGTTAACACAAAAACTGGAATCTCACGCGTGGTATTGTTTCGATAATCCGCAAAGCGGGGCATCATCTCAATCATTTTGTTATATAGGCGAGACCGTTCTGGCCCATCCCCAGCCCTTCCCTAAAGGGAAGGGAGTTTGTTGTGCAAACTTTCAGCATCTCCCCTTTAAGGGGAGACGGGAGAGGGATCAAAAAATTTTATTTCACTCGCGTTAACACAAATACAGGAATCTCGCGCGTAGTATTATTTTGATAATTCGCAAAGCTGGACATCATCTCAATCATTTTGTTATATAAACGAGTTCGTTCTTGTTCTTCGGCAAGTTTTGCATGGGCCTGAAACTTTTCTGTGCCTACTTCCACTGTCACAAGCGGATTGGCGATTAAGTTGTAGTACCAATCAGGGTTGGTTGGTGCGCCGCCTTTAGAAGCGATTATCACTAAATTTTCATTGTCACGAACATAAGCAGTTGGGTTAATTCTTTCTTCTCCACTTTTTGCGCCTTTGGAATGTAAAAGTAATAATGTCTTGCCTTCAAACCTGCCACCTACTTTGCCTTCGTTCGCGCGAAATTCGTCAATGATTTTTTGATTCCAATTGCTCATTTTGTCTCCTTGGAGGAAAGGATGTTTTTATCATTTTCATTCTTACCAACTATGAATAAATAAGGATGTTAAAGAAAAACTATAATGCAATTCAAATATTGGATCCAAATATCATAGTACAATGAAATCAGGTCAATAGATAGTTTCTTGTTTATATGCGGGGAATTGTACGGTTTGCGTCTAAGCAACACTACCCATACCTTGTCTAAATTCTATTTTCGAGGAACGCGCCCCGTGAGGTGCGTTAAATGATTTAAGGTATATAAGGAGTAAGAACATGAACAAAGCATTATTTGAAGAAAAATGGAAAGTGATTCGCTCACGAATCACGCCAAAGTGGAGTCTGATGGCGGAATATGATTTAGCCAAAGTAGATAAAGCCGAAGTGAAGTTTGATAAATTCACCACCATGTTACAAGTCAAGTATGGATACACCCGTCAGAGAGCAAAAGAAGAAATTGCAAAACTTTGGGCGGAATCCGAATCGAAAAAATAAAAATATAGTAATTAAAGGAAAACATGAATACACCGTCTGCTAAAGTAAAGAAGAAGCGTCCTTCCAAAGGGCAAGCCAGACATAATCGCCAAGTCAAGCAAGAAGCACGTAAGAATGCTGTGCCAGGCATGGACGTGAAGAAAAAGAAATCGACACCTCAAACACCGAGGTAATCAATAAAAAGGTCTCGGATGAAAAACCGAGACCTTTTTGTTTGCAGAGATGATTAAGACTATAATTTCAAAAATCAAGAAAGCGGCAGGAAGATGCTTAATCAAATTCAGAAAATAAATTTTCAAAAACTACTTGCAGATTTTTTTTATTATTTTGTGATTGCCGCTTCGCTATTATTGTTTTTGTTTGCAATCAAACTTGCGATGCAAAGTTTCCAAACAAATAGAGACCTTGAAGTATTTTGTCAAGCGGGCAAAGTGATTGCAAACGGAGGAAATCCTTACTTAACTTCACAACTCGGACTCGAACTTTCATGGAATTATCCATCGGCATTAGCATACGGGTTTTATTTTATCTGTCCGCTTTTCAACCTTGAACAAAATTACACTTGGATATATACAATATTATTTTTTATCGGCATATCTCTATGGTTCACTCGCAAAGATTGGCTATACGGAATTATCCTATGCTCAACAGGTTTATTCACTCTCGGCTGGACGATGATTACAGGAAACATCAGCACGATTGAATTTTTACTTT
>JAEURG010000204.1 GCA_016789345.1 Anaerolineales bacterium
CCTTTGAAAACCCCGCTAAAATAAAATTTTCGCTGGTATCGAATATATTTTTATGTTAAACTGAAAGTGCTTTCATACGGCTTTCAGAAAATGACCCCTACTAAAAAAACTCCCACCATTTACGATGTTGCTAAATTATCAGGCGTAAGCATTGCTACCATTTCGCGCGTATTAAACTCGCCAGATAAAGTCAATGCTGAAACACATAAAAAAGTAATGAACGCGATAGACCGTTTGGGCTTTGTGCCAAAAGCTGAAGCACGCGCACGAGCCATGCAAGGCACAGGGCGGATTGGTGTATTAACTCCATTTTTTACGGCACCTTCTTTTGTGCAACGCTTACGCGGCGTTGCTTCTTCTTTATCCAAAGCAAATTATGAATTGGTGATTTATCCTGTTGATTCATTAGACCATTTGCAAGGGCATCTTTCTTCCATTCCATTAATGAAAAATGTAGACGGGTTAATTATCATGTCTTTGGCAATTGAAGATATTGATGCGAAGCGTTTATCTGCAAGTGGTATGGAAACAGTGCTTATTGAATATAAGCACCGAGGCATGAATAGCATCCTCATTGACGATGAACATGGTGGCAATTTGGTAGCAGAATACTTAATCAAAAAAGGGCATAAAGCATTTGCTTTCTTAGGCGATATTGAACCGCCTGAAAAGTTTTCAATTCACCCTGTCCGCTCACGGTTAAAAGGTTTTAAGCAAACATTACACGATGCTGGTTTATCTTTGCCAAAATCTAACATTCACTCAGCGCCATACACGCAAAAAGAATCGAGAGAAGCCGCACTTGAATTACTTCAACTGTCTAAGCCGCCAACTGCCATTTTTGCCGCGTCTGATTTTCAAGCATTGGCGGTGATGAAAATAGCGCGTCAATTAGGAATTAAGATTCCAGATGATGTCGCCGTAGTTGGCTTTGATGATATTGACGTGGCTGAGCATGTAGATTTAACTACCATTAGCCAACACTTGGATGAATCAGGTAGGTTAGCGGCAGAGATTTTATTATCGCGAATTAATGAAGGTGGGCGACCATTACAACATGTTAACTTACCGCTTAATTTAATTGAACGTGCAACGGCTTAGTTTGTGCGTTTTTTCTCAATAAATAAAAATTACTCTTAAAAAATGATTGACTTAAAAAAGAGTTGTGCTATACTGATTTATGAAAGTGCTTTCATAAAAACGCTTTCAAGTTTTGGTCAATTCGTGCAAACTTCAACTTCGTAAGGAGGTGCCCCTTCAAAATTGACTGTCCCCCCTTTTCCCTACAATTCTCGTAACTGTAAAATTTTTAGATTCTCAAGGAGAGAAGAATGAAAAAAATATTATTGAAAGTTTTTGCGTTGCTGATAATCGCCTCTATGTTTCTCGTGGCATGTGGTGGCGGAGCTACCACCGAAGCACCCGTTGCAACTGAAGCGAGTGAAACAGAAGCTCCTGCTGCAACTGAAGCCGCCACGCCTACAGATATTGCTTGCGGGCCAGACCCTGTTGTATTGAAAGCCTCATTTGAAACAGGTTTTGACATACCCTTCAAACTTGCTGAGGAGTTCACGAAACAATATCCGAACGTCACTTGGGATATTAGCCAAGACCAGTTCGCAAATCTCATCACTACTACACCACTTGTCCTTGCAAGTGACAACCCACCTGACCTTCTTAGACTGCCAACAATGGTCTCATTTGCAAAAGATGGACTTCTGATGAATCTTGATGGGTATGCTGATGAGTATGGTTGGAACGAATGGCCCGTACCACAACTCAACCAGAATCGCATTGCAGAAGATGGAACACGTGGTTCAGGTGCCCTTTATGCAATGGGACTTAACTACAGTTTGACTGGTGTCTTCTATAATAAAGAATTAGCCGAACAAATTGGAATGACAGAAGCACCAAAGACAGTTGCTGAGTTTGAAGATTTACTCGCTAGGGCTAAAGATGCAGGTCTTTTGCCAATTATGCAATGGGGCAGTGCCAAGAGTGGTATGGGGCTTGCATTCCCGCTTCAACATTTGATGGCTGCTTATGGACCTGTTGGACCAATTAACGACTGGATATTCCAAAAACCCGGCGCAACAATTGATACACCGTCTAACCTAATTGCTGCTCAACATCTCGAAGAGTGGATTAAAAATGGTTACTTCCCTGCTGACATCAATGCTATTGAATACACTGATGCGGCTGCGCGATTCACACAAGGTGAAGGTGTTTTCACTTTCAATGGTGACTGGCAGAATGCTGGTTATGATGCTGGTATGCCTGGCAATGTCGGGTTCTTCTTATTCCCACCTGCTGAGGCTGGTGGAGCACCCGCTGCGATGTCTGCTCCATTAACATTCGGTATCGCTGCAAATGCTAAAAATGCGGACTGTGCGGCATTCTTCTTAAATTGGGTCGCTACAGATGATGCGGCTCGTACAATCAATGTTAATATTGGTGGTTCGAACCCGGGCGGACCATTAGGGGCTACAATGCCTTCTGCCGCTGAAGGTTCGGTTACAAATGAAACACTGGCTGCAGGTCCCGTTGTTGGTGAAGCAGGCAACTCAATGGACTTTATTGCTAATGCAACCAGTTCAATCTTTGCACAAGGCTGGACACCTGAACTCCAAAAGTTGGTTGGAGGTCAGCAAGATGCAGCCGGTCTGCTCCAAGCTGTCCAATCTGAATATGTAAGAGAATTATCTCAATAGTAAGAATGAGGACCGCATGACGATACCAATATTTTCTAAATCAACGGAAGTAATGCAATGACTACAAATCATCGCCATGCGACTCCCTCTCGTTTTCGTTGGATATTCCAGCACTGGAATATCCAACGAAATACCATCATTGGCTGGCTGTTTGCCCTACCAGCTCTCATAATATATACACTATTTGTTCTACAACCTCTTGTCCTCACCGTTCAATACTCATTCTATAAATGGAATGGAGTGGGTCCAAAGACTTGGGTAGGATTGAATAATTACATAACAATATTCCAAGATCCTGATTTGATTGGAACGATTATCAATGCATTTTTGCTTGTTGTATGGTTCAGCTTTATTCCAGTTGGACTTGGTCTTATCGTTGCAAGCGTGATGCACCGCGTGGCAACAGGTAAGTTTGGAGCGGTGGCTCGTACTGTTTTGTTCCTACCTCAAGTTATAGCACTTGTCGCTGCTGGTATCATCTGGGGTTGGTTGCTATCCTTACCTGGCTTGATAAATCAAGTTCTCAAAGCTATTGGTCTAGGTACAATCACTCGTGCCTGGCTCGGAGACTTCGATTGGGCATTGCCAGCTGTCGGCCTCATTGGAATTTGGGTATTGTTAGGATTTTGTATCGTCCTTTTATCAACTGGCATAACAAAGATTGACCCAGCTCTCTATGAGTCTGCAAGGATTGATGGTGCTAGTTGGTTGAGGGAATTTGTTACGATTACTATTCCGCTTCTTAGATATGAGGTTGGCGTCTGTTTGACTGTCACTGTAATTGCTGCACTCGCTGCATTTGACATTGTTTACGTTTCAACAGCAGGCGGACCTGGTAACTCAACAGCAGTTCCTGGAATACAAATATACATTCTAGCATTCACCCAACGAGCTATTGGTTTGGCATCTGCACTGGCTGTCATGTTAATGATTCTCGTTATCATAGTCATCTTGCCAATCCAGTGGTTAAACAGGGAGAATAAAGTATGAGAGTTTCTCGCACTGAACTCTGGACAGGTCGTACTTTCTTACTAGCCTTGATGGTAATCACAATATTGCCTTTCATAAGCATCTTTATCACTGCGTTACATCCATCAGGAACTGTTCCTCGTGGTCTCGAATGGCCCACAAACCCACAGTGGGGCAACTTTGTAGAGGCTTTTAATGTTGCAAAGATGCCCAAACTTTTAATGTCAAGCACCTTTATAGTCATTGCTGTAGTCCCCATATCTCTTGTAATCTCAACAATGGCTGGGTTTGCTATTGGACTTCTAAAAATCCCCGGCTCGCGTGTGCTTCTGGCGCTGTTTGTATTTGGTCTGACGCTTCCATTTTCAGGAATTATTATTCCTATCTACTTCCTAGAGCGAGCAATGGGAATCTACAACACTCGACTAGCAATCGTTCTACCATTAATTGCCTTGTATATGCCATTTGCGGTCTTCTGGATGCGTGCTCATTTCGTCAATATGCCGGCTGAGATATCAGAAGCAGCCCGAGTCGATGGCGCAACTACTTGGGACTTGTTTTGGAGCATCCATGTCCCATTGGCTCGCGCGCCGATTGCTTCACTTGGAATACTCATGTCTATATGGACATGGAATCAGTTTCTGCTTGCATTGGTACTTGTTGAAGACCCAACCCAGCGAACGATGGCAGGTGCTTTAGGAGCATACCAAGGACATTATGCAACTGATATTCCTTTGTTATGTGCTGGCACAATACTGATTCTAATCCCCACTCTTGTTGTCTTTATATTATTCCAACGCCAAATTATCACAGCACTTTTACAAGGCTCAGTCAAAGGATGAACAATAACTAAATTTGCTTGCTAGCCCTATTTGTTCATAAAACAATATTTTCGTTTGAATAAACTATTTTCTTTAAATTTCATAACAGAGTAGGAATCGAAAATGCCCTTGACCTTTGATTTACCCCTTGAACAACTTAAAACTTACCTTGGGAAAAATCCCCGACCATCCAATTTTGATTCTTTTTGGGAACAGGGTCTCGCTGAAATGCGTTCAATTGATCCAAAAGTTGAATTGATAAAGGCTAAATTTCAGTCTCCAAATGTTGAGTGTTTTCATTTATTTTTTACTGGTGTCGGAGGTGCACGTGTACATGCTAAATTGTTACGTCCTGCGAATGCCCCAACTCCACATCCTGCAGTCTTGCTATTTCACGGTTATACAGGTGATGCTGGTGATTGGGTCGATAAACTTAGTTATGTTAGTGCTGGTTTTACAGTTGCCGCTTTAGATTGTCGCGGACAGGCAGGATTATCAGAAGATAATGGAACAGTTACTGGAAATACTCTTCACGGACATATCATTCGTGGTTTAGCAGATGCACTACAAGGTTCTCCAGAAAAATTGCTCTTTCGTCAAATATTTCTTGATACCGCTCAACTTGCAAAGATTATTATGGAAATGCCCGATGTTGATGAAAACAGAGTTGGTGTTATGGGTGGTAGTCAAGGAGGTGCACTGACCATTGCTTGCGCCGCCTTAGAACCTCGCATCAAACTTGCCGCACCACTCTATCCTTTCCTAAGTGATTACATTCGAGTTTGGGAAATGGATTATGCAAAAGATGCTTACAAAGAACTTCAAGAATTTTTTCGTCATGCCGACCCCACACATCAAAAAGAAGCAGATATCTTTGAAAAATTAGGTTATATCGACATTCAATTTTTGGCTCCTCGCATTCGCGCACAAGTACACTGGGGAATTGGTTTAATGGATACCATCTGCCCTCCCTCAACACAATTTGCGGTCTATAACAAAATTACTTCTCCCAAAAAAATGGTAATTTATCCGGACTTTGAACACGAGATATTGCCAGGCTGGCATGACCAGGTATTTCAATTCATGATGGGTTTGTGAATGAAACATTATCCCCTTATGGGAACCGTCCATGCTGGATGCAGGGTTAATGAAAATCTTAATCAAAAATATGAAATTACCCTCTCCCCGAAAATACCATAATGAAAAATAACATCCCTCTTTACGGTGCCATTGAAGGTGGTGGCACAAAATTTATTTGTGCTATTGGCACTTCCGATAACATTCTTGCTGAAACTCGCATCCCAACCACAACACCTGACGAAACAATGAGTCAGGTGATTGATTTTTTCAAAGAGCAAGAAAAAAATGTAGGCAAACTTTCTGCAATTGGATTCGCATGTTTTGGTCCATTAAATCCAGATATGAATTCCAAACAGTATGGTTACATTTTGCCAACGCCAAAACCAAATTGGTCAAATGCAAATGTGGTTGGCATGTTAAAAAATGAATTCAACATTCCAATTGGTTTTGATACAGATGTCAATGGTGCCGCATTAGGTGAATGGCGTTGGGGCAAAGCGCAAGGCTTGCATACGTTTATTTATCTCACCATTGGCACAGGCATTGGTGGTGGTGTGGTTGCCGAAGGAAAATTATTGCATGGTTTGCTTCATCCTGAAATGGGTCACATCCCTGTAAAACATAATTTAGAAAAAGATTCGTTTGAAGGTGTATGCCCGTTTCATAAAGATTGCTTTGAAGGCTTGGCTTCCGGTGTAGCAATAGAAAAAAGATGGGGTGCTCGTGGTGGCACATTAGATGAAAATCATCCAGCATGGGATTTAGAAGCGGATTACATCGCTCAAGCCCTAGCCAGTTATTCTTATATGATTTCACCCCAACGCATCATTCTTGGGGGGGGAATTGGTTCTCTCCATCATCTTTTATCTAAAATCCAAGCCAAGACCAAAACCCTTATCAACGGATATATTCAATCTCCAATGATTCTTGAAAATATAGAATCATATATTGTGCACCCGGGTTTAGGTAATCGTTCTGGAATATTAGGTGGAATGGCTCTGGCTGAAATGGCATATCAGAAAAAATATGATTGAATCAAATGAACTTGAACACGAGGCGCAAAAAACTCTAAAAAGAATTTTGCCACGCCTTGAAGATACTTTACAAAAGGAAATTGCAAAAGAAAAGAACTGGGGACAGTTTAAGAAACGCTTGCAAAAAAACTTTATGGCATTATTTAAGTTATATGCTGAACTATATAGCGACCAATATGATTTCTTTTATCATCTTGAGGATTTAATAGTCAGCATTGCAAAATCTTGGTTAAATAGAAATGACGACTTGAGAAAGTTAGACAAAACGCGAGAAAAAAACCCGCTGTGGTTTCAATCAAACAAAATGATTGGCGGCGTGTGTTATGTGGATTTGTATGCTAAAAATCTCAAAGGCATTAAATCAAAAATCCCATATTTCAAAGAATTGGGATTAACCTATTTACATCTCATGCCGTTTTTTAATTCACCAAAAGATGAAAATGATGGCGGTTATGCAGTCAGTAGTTATCGCGATGTGCAAGCAAGTTTGGGGACGATGAAGGAATTGGCTTCATTAGCAAGCGATTTACGAAAAGCAAACATTAGTTTGGCAGTGGATTTGGTTTTCAATCACACGTCTGATGAGCATATATGGGCACAGAAAGCAAAACAAGGTGATGAAGAATTTATGGATTTTTATCGTATCTTCCCTGATAGAACCATGCCTGATGCCTACGAAAAAACGTTGAGAGAAATATTTCCAGATGGCGACCATGCTGGGGCTTTTTCACCAACTCGAATTAAGAAAAGAGGCGTACAAAATCCGCATTGGGTATGGACGACTTTCCATTCCTATCAATGGGATTTGAATTATGCCAATCCATCTGTTTTCAATCGCATGGCAGAAGAGATGTTATTTCTTGCAAATCAAGGTGTTGAAATTTTACGACTTGATGCAGTTGCATTTATTTGGAAAGAGTTAGGAACAAGTTGTGAGAATTTACCGAAAGCGCATACATTGATTCAAGCCTTCAATGCCGTGACGAGAATCGCATCGCCTGCGTTGATTCTTAAATCAGAAGCGATTGTGCACCCTGATGATGTGGTGAAATATATTTCGCCGTATGAATGCCAAACTTCTTATAATCCGTTGTTAATGGCATTGTTGTGGAATTCGTTGGCGACGAGAAAAGTTCGTTTGCTTTCACAAGCGTTAGAAAAAAGATTTAAGATTCATTCTGAAACGGCTTGGGTGAATTATGTGCGCGTGCATGATGATATTGGCTGGACGTTTTCAGATGACGATGCCGCTGGGCTTGGAATCAATGGCTATGACCATCGTAAATTTTTAAATGAATTTTATCGCGGACGTTTTGACGGAAGTTTTGCACGCGGTTTGCCGTTTCAAGAAAATTTAATTACAGGCGATTGCAGAATCAGTGGCACATGTGCATCGTTAGCAGGTTTGGAAAAAGCATTGCATGAAGAAGGTGAAACAGAAGTTGAACTTGCGATTCGCAGAATTTTATTGATTCATGGAATTATTTTATTTGCAGGTGGCATTCCATTAATTTATTTGGGTGATGAAATAGGCACATTGAACGATTACAGCTATTTAGAAAACCCTGCACATGCTAGAGATAGTCGTTGGGTGCATCGGCCACAAGCGGATTGGGAGAAGTACGAAAAAAGAAAAGACTCACATACCATTGAAGGTAGAGTCTTTCAAGGTTTGCATAAGTTAGTTGAATTAAGAAAAAAATATGATGCCTTTGCAGGCGGTGACTTGGAAATTATCCACACCCAAAATGAACATGTGCTTGGGTTTGTGAGAAAGTATAAAGATAAAGAAGTGATTGTGTTTGCAAATTTTTCTGAAAGTCCGCAAGTGGTTTCTTCAGACTTGATTCAAGATAAAAAAGTTTTGCATGGAGAAGGTCAAAGGATGATTGAGTCGTTGGGGATTGTAATGTTTGAATAATTATGTAAAGGCGACTCACAAGTCGCCCTTACTGTTTTATCCCGCAATCTTCCTCAACACCTCACCCAATCTCTCAACTTCCTCAATCGTGTTGTAATGAGCCGCACCAACTCGCACCATGCCACCTTTATTATCTAAGCCGAGTCTTTCAACAACATTGAGGGCATAATAATGCCCGTCCCAAACATAGATGTTTTCTTTGGCTAATTTTTCTGCAACTTCACGCGGAGGAATATCTTTTAATCTAAAAGAAAATGTCGCTACACGGTCATCTAGGCGGCGATTATCAGTTAATCCAAAAATTTGAATGCCCGGAACGGATTCTAAAGTAGCAAGCAATGCACGACTCAATTCAAATTCATACGCGCGGATAGCGGTCATCGCTTTTTTTAATTCCAAGCCGCGACCTGTATAGCCTTCTTCTCCCAAGCCTTCAACATATTTCGCGCCAAACTCTTTTGAAATCCATTCGAAATATTCCATTACACCTAACACACCTGCAATACCTTCGTGATTTTGTGTGCCCGTTTCAAACTTGCCGGGTAATAAATTTGTAGCAGGACGAACTTTATACGCAAATAATTTTTCGAGCAATTCTTTTTTGCCATATAAAATGCCCACATGCGGACCAAAAAATTTATACGCCGATGAAACCAAATAATCAGGTTCTAGTTTTTGTACGTCAATCGGTCCATGCGGAGCATATTGAACCGCATCCACATACACTTGTGTGCCAACATCATGTGCCATTTTGATAATTTTAGAAACAGGATTCACTGTCCCTAAAGAGTTGGCGGCATACCCCACTGCTAATAATTTCGGTTTTCTTTCTAATGCTTTACCTAAATCATCGAGTTTAAGAGTTCCATCTTCCACATCAAAATCCACCCAATTGACTTTTACACCTTTATCTTGTGCCGCCAACACCCATGGAGTGACGTTTGCATCGTGGTCGAGTCTGGTCAATACAATTTCATCGCCTTCTTTCCATTCGCGCGAAATCGAACGGCTGAGATACAAGGTCAATGTGGTCATGTTGTTGCCAAAGATAATTTCCTCAGCAGAAGAGGCATTATAAAAATCTTTCATTGCCTCGTGTGCTTCATGTAAAACTTCATCAGACTTAATGCTCGTTTCAAATGCGCCTTCGTGATTGGCATTGCTTTCAATTAAATATTTGTTGATTCGGTCAAGGCTATGCTGTACAATTTGAGTCCCGCCGGGGTTATCAAAAAATAGGGCGTCTTTTTTTAACGCAGGGAATTGCTTACGAATGGCATCAATATTCAAAGACATACAAAAACTCCTCAAATAAAAATCTAATATTTAGATGTTATATTGATTTTACCGTAGAGAAAGGAGAAACCATGTTTGAAAGAATCCTCTTGGCAGTGGATGGCTCTGAACACGCTCTACATGCAACTAAAAAAGCGGCTGAATTAGCGCGGGTGATGAAGCCAAAAGAGTTGCGAGTTGTAGTAGTTTATGACCCAATCCCAATTTATTTAGGTGAGCCAAATATGCAAATTGCTATCACCAGCCGCAAAGGTGAAGCAGAAAGTATCCTTGAAAAAGCAATTGCAGAAATTGGTGAAGTGCCATGCGAAGTTCAAAGTGGCATACTCGAAGGCGAGCCAGCCGAAGCCATCATCGAAGTTTCCAACACTAGAAAAAGTGACCTTATTATCATGGGTTCACGCGGTTTAGGCAGGTTAGCAGGTTTGGTATTAGGTAGCACGAGTCAAAAAGTGGTGGCTCACGCGCCTTGCCCGGTTTTGATTGTTCGATAAAAAGTGATGGTCACCTTAAAGGTGACCATCACTTTTTGCAATCTCTTCGGCTTTCACAAACTCATCAGGTGTATTCACGTTCCAAGAATATAAACCCGATGGGTCAATGATTTTCATTTCATCATCTGAAACATCTCTAACTTTTACTTTTCCAAACCACGCAATCACTTTCCATAAATCTTTTTGGATGGCATCTTCAATCGCGGGTAAACAAGTTTCTTTGCGATATAACGCATGAAGCGGTTCATAGCCTCCACTTTTTTGAGTTTCTTCTGATTTGATTCTCGGAATGACAACATCCGCTTCTTCTTCGACCATCAGCCTGTGTGCTGTTTCAAAAAAAATTGGATTTGCAAACGGCATATCACATGCCACGACTCCCACGAATGGATGACTCGCCGAAGAGATAGCAGTTAAAAGTCCGCCTAAGGCACCACGACCAGTTATCAGGTCAGGTACGAGGCGCGTTTGTAGAAATGAATAACTGTCAGGTTGGTTGGTGGTGATAATCATTTCATCAGCAATTGGGTTGAGTCTTTCCATCACGCGTTGAATCAACGGTTTGCCGAGAAATGGCTTGAGGGCTTTATCTTCACCCATACGGGAGGATTGCCCGCCGGCTTGAATGACAATGGTTAACATGAGGGTATTATAAATGGGGAAAACGGAAAAACCCTACTGCAGTATGGTTTTGATAGATTATCTTTCCAGTAAATTAGGGTGTATAATGCCAAAACATTTTGCGTGGCAAAGTGAAACCTATTTTCTATCGGAGGAGAACCGTATGAAACAAAAGTTATCTGTTTTACTTTCGTTACTGGTGCTAGCAAGCATGGTGCTTGCCGCTTGTGGTGGTGGCGGCGGGGGTGGCTCAGCATCAGGACCGATTCCATTCCCAGAAGGAGGCAAATCAGTTACTGCGGCTTATGACCAAGAACCAGATGCTGTTGTGCCTTACTTCACCCAAATGTCATTTGCTATTTGGGTTACCCAATTAACATTAGTTGGTTTGGGTGAATGGGATGATAAAGGCAACTTCGTGCCTGAATTAGCGGCTGAAGTTCCAACTGCTGAAAACGGTGGCGTTTCTGAAGATGGTTTAACCATCACTTGGAAATTGCGCGAAGGCTTGTTATGGTCTGATGGCACACCGCTGACCTCAGCAGATGTGAAGTTTACCTGGGAAGCTGTAATGGACCCAGGTAATGCAGTAACATCCCGCACTGGTTACGACAAAATCGAAAGCATTGAAACCCCTGATGATACAACCGTTGTCATCAAGTTCTCTGCGCTCTACCCACCTTGGCCTACCTTGTTTACACAAGGTCCAAATAATACAGGTGGTATCTTGCCGAAACACATGCTCGAAGGCAAGACCGCATTAGAAAGTGACCCATTCATTCGTATGCCTACGGTTGGTTCAGGTCCGTTTGTGATTACCGAATGGGTACCTGGCGATTATATGACCTTGCTCCCCAACCCGAATTTCTACAAAGGTCGTGCCAAACTTGACCGTGTTCAAATTCGCTTTGTGGCTGATTCTGCCGCTGCTCTCGCCGCGCTTCAAACTGGTGACGTGGACTGGTATCCAAACTTCTCTGAAGGCGATATTGAAACCCTCAAGGCTCTCGAACCTAACGTCAAACTGACCGTGATTCCAGGTGTAGATTTTGAACACTACTTCTTCAATCTTGGTCGTGTAGATGGTGTAGATGGTCGTGGTAAAGCCGATAATGAAGGCTTCTGCCCATTCAAAGATGTTCGCGTACGCAAAGCCATTACACTTGGTATTAATCGCCAAGCAGTAGTAGATTCCTTGCTCAGTGGTTACACCACAGTACCTGTCAGCCAATGGCCCAATAGCAGTTGGACAAACACAAACCTCACCGTTGATGCTTATGACCCAGATGCCGCCGCTGCTTTACTCGATGAAGCCGGCTACACTGTTGGTGATGATGGCATTCGCGTTGGTGATTGTAATGGTGAACAAGTTCGCCTTTCCTTTAACTTTGAAACCACTACTGCTCCAATTCGCATTAGCATTGCAACTGCCGCCCAAGCCGACCTTGCCAAGATTGGTGTTGAATTTACCCCAATTCACACACCTGCTGGTACATTCTTCGGTCAATATGTAGATGGCGGTCCGTTGAC
>JAEURG010000225.1 GCA_016789345.1 Anaerolineales bacterium
CTACCAATCAAATCGGCAATATCTGGGTCATTTTCAACGATGAGAATTTGTTCGCCAGCCATAGAGTCCTCTTTTATGATTCTATCATCTTTCGAGTACAATCCCGCTTATGAATTTTGAAAGTTATAAAATTGTCATAATTATTCCCGCCTATCGGGTGGAGCGAGATATAGAGCAAGTGCTGAGCGGATTGCCCGATTATATAAAACACATCATTGTTGTTGACGATGCTTCGCCCGATTCAACCGCTGACCTTATAACTGCTCGCTGTGCAACAGACCATCGGCTTATCTTCATCCGCCATGTGCAAAATCAAGGCGTAGGCGGAGCGATGATTTCTGGCTTCAAAAAAGCGTTAGAACTCGGTGCACAAATTGTGGTGAAAATTGATGGTGATGGCCAAATGGATACTTCTTATATTCCTGCATTGATTACGCCTTTGATTCAAGGCAAAGCCGATTATACAAAAGGTAACCGTTTTCGAGATTTTGTTTCATTACAAAAAATGCCATTGATTCGCCGTGTTGGAAATTTAGGATTAAGTTTCTTAACCAAAGCCGCAACAGGTTATTGGAATATTTTTGACCCAACCAATGGGTTTTTCGCCATTCGTGCTGAGGTGTTAGCACAACTTCCGCTTGAAAAAATTGACAAACGATATTTCTTTGAAACATCCATGCTAGCGAATTTATATTTGCTAAATGCCTTCGTTTTAGATGTACCCATCCCTGCTCGATATGGAGATGAAAAATCACATCTTTCTATTTATCGAACATTATTTGAATTTCCATACAAATTATTGATTACATTCTTAAAACGGGTTTTGTTGAAATATTACATTTATGATTTTTCGATGTTATCTTTATATCTCATCACAGCCACCCCACTTTTATTATTTGGCTTAATCTTTGGCAGTATTAAATGGATTCAATACATCCAACTTGGCGTACCTGCCCCCACTGGAACTGTCATGCTACCAACTTTGTGCGTGATTCTCGGTATTCAAATTATGCTCTCAGCCATTGAAATTGATATGAAAACTACTCCGAAAGAGCCAATTACAAACTTATTATGAACTCAACCGAATTTAATGCTTACAAAACTCGCTACCGAACTGCCATTCAAAATGTATTAAGTGAAACCGAAAAAGGTCGTTTAGATGAAGCCGCCTTCCCCGCTTATTCACACAAAAATCCAATCATCAATTGGCTGTTTTGGCAACGCCTACGAAAAGTGATGGAGCATGTTGAAAGGGGTCAATACGAAAATATTTTAGATTTTGGTTGTGGAAGTGGAGTCATGCTTCCGTTTCTTTCAAACATTTCAAAACAAGTTACTGCAATAGATGTAGATTTGCTTCCAATTCAAAGTGTGCAGAAATATATTCCGCTTGCAAACAATATAGAAGTAAAAGATGGGACAAAAATAAATATTTCTGATTTATCAAAAAATTCTTTTGACCTTATCATTGCTCTGGATGTTTTAGAGCATGTGCAAGATTTACCAAAAACTTTAACTGAATTATTTTCGCTTCTCAAACCGAATGGTCAATTAATTGTTTCAGGTCCAACTGAAAATATTTTGTATCAAATCGGACGAAAGATTGCAGGTCCTGAATATTCAGGGGCATATCATGAACGGGGCATTGCTGAAATCAAAGATGAGATAAAAAAAATAGCGCACATTCATCACATCGCAACTTTGTATCAACCCATTCCATTGTTTGAAATTTTTTCTGCTTCAAAATAGGATTGCGGACTTCAGTCCGTGAATAATAGCAGACTAAAGTCTGCACTCCAAAAGTACAGCGGTATACTTAATGAATGCAATCCCAACCATACATTACTGGATTTGAACGAGCAGATGTAGGTCCGCTTGCCAGATTTCTTCCCCCGCTTGAAGAGGGAGTCATTTCATCATGGCTTTCGCTTCAAACTCTGACTGGAAATTGGTTGCTCGACCCATTCGGATTCTCACCTCGGCTCGTTTTGGAAGCCGCGAGAAGTGGATATCGTGTTTTAGTAACAGCAAACAATCCCATCACTAGATTCTTGTTGGAGATATTTGCCAACCCACCACCTGAGTCTGAATTTATTGCATCACTTGCAGATTTGGGAGCAATTAAAAAAGGGGATGAAAGACTTGAAAATCATCTTCAATCACTGTATCTAACAACTTGCGAAAAATGTAATGGGCAAATCCAAGCACAAGCTTTTCTATGGAAGAAAGGTGAAGATACGCCTTATGGAAAAATCTATGAATGTAAACATTGTGACGATAAAGGTGAAAAACCTGCCAATGAAGAAGATAAAGAACGTGCAAAAAAAGTTGCTGAAACAGATACATTACATCGTTCACGTTTGTTTGAAAGAGTAGTTGCATTAAATGACGAAGATAGAGTCTATGCTGAAGAAGCAATTGAACATTATTTGCCACGTCCATTGTATGCGTTGAGTACGATTATTAATCGTTTAGATAATTTAGATGTATCAAAAGAAAGAAAACGGGCATTGACTGCTTTGGTTTTATTAGCATGTGATGGTGGCAATACATTATGGTCATATCCTGAAGAAAGAAAAAGACCCAAACAACTTTCGACACCGAATCAATTTCGGGAAAATAATGTATGGATGATGTTGGAGAGTGGAGTCGGTTTGTTTGCGGCAACCAGTTCGACGGTCGCTTGTGAAGCGTGGCCAAATAAAATTCCAGATGAAGGCGGGATATTAATCTATGAAGGTCGTTTGAAAGATTTAGCAAATCAAGTTAAAAGAGAAATTCCAATTGCGGCGGTGATTGGTTCTGTGCCAAGACCCAATCAAGCATTTTGGACTTTATCCGCTTTGTGGGCAGGCTGGTTGTGGGGCAAAGATTTTGTGGAGCCATATAAAGTTGCATTGCGACGCAGGCGATATGATTGGGCGTGGAGTGCAACGGCATTGTTTGCCATGTTTAATTATTTGAATGATTTGTTGGCAGATGATGTGCCGATGTTTGGATTAATACCTGAACCTGAACCATCATTTTTAACATCCGCAATGACGGCGGCTTGGTGTGCAGGTTTTGATTTGCAAAGCGTTGCATTGCGAACCGAACTTGACCCTGTGCAAATGATTTGGAAAAGTGCCAAGAAACCAAAACCTGAAAAAGTGAATCAAGAAAAATTTAAGAACGCTTTGCAAAACTTTTTATCTGAACGTGGTGAGCCTGCAAAATATTTTTATGTTCATGCGGCAGGTTTGATTGCTTTAGCAGAAAATAATACCTTGAAACAAGATGAAGATGAATTTGATGAAGCGTTAAGAAAGACTCAACATTTATTTGAATCCGTTTTGAAAGATGATAAAGATTTTGTTCACTATTCAACAGGTGAAAATGTAGATACAGGCATGTGGGCAAAGGGGCGAGGTTTCCTCGCCCCTACTGAAACTTTATCCGACCAAATTGAAAAAGCGATTGTGAATTATTTGCAGAAAAATCCAAATGTGATTTTTTTGGAAGTGGAAGAAGAATTAAATAAACAATTTACTGGTTTAATGACTCCATCCAAAGGTTTGATTTATGCTGTGCTAAATTCGTATGCTGAACGAATCGAAGGGGCACGTTGGAAATTACGTGATGAAGATATTGCTTCTGTACGGCGAGAGGAAGTTAAAAAGGTTTTCGATTCATTACAAGAAATCGGCACGCGACTTAACTACGATTCATCTTTAGATGATAAAGTTTTAACTTGGAATGAAAAGAAAAGGCCCATCAGAAAATTTCATGTAATCGCTTCTGCTTTGGTCAACAAAGCCTTAGAAAATGCGGATGAGCAAACAGTCTTGGTCATTCCAGGTGGACGGGCTGAATTGTTAACTTATAAACAAGAACGCGATCCAAGCCTGAAAGAAAAAATGAAAAAGTATAAGTTAATTAAATACCGCTTAATCAGAAGCCTGCTTGAAGTAAGTGTATTGACGCGCGAAACATTTGAAGAACAAATTGCCAGTGACCCTGTGGAAAAATCTACAAAGCAAATGATGATGTTTTAGTAAGGGCGAGGCATGCCTCTACATTTGATGCCATGAAAAAAATATTTCTATTATCAATTTTATTTTTATCTTCCTGCATTTCAATCGGCGTAGATGCGCCACAAACACCAACGCCAGCGGGGTTTGTTACGGCAACTTTGATTCCAACAAAAGCGGGGTTTTTGCCTGCAACATTAACGCCAACATTTGAATCAACACTTGCCCCAACATTAGCCGTGACAGAAAATGCAAACTGCAAAGACAGTGCCATTTTGTTGAGTGATGTGACGATACCCGATGATACAAAAATCAATGCAGGTGAAAAATTTACAAAGACGTGGGAATTTCAAAACATCGGAGATTGCAATTGGGTTGGATATACGATTCGATTTGACTCTGGTGTAGAAATGTCTGCGCCTCTTTCTGCGCCCGTGCCTGATACTGCTCCGAAAGGCATTGTGCAAGTCTCAGTCACTTTGACCGCACCCACAGCCGATGGAACCTATCAAGGAAATTTCACATTACATAATTCAAACGGAAATCCTATTTTCATTGGCACAGAAAAAATATTTTGGTTGAGAATCGTGGTTGGGAATCCAAGCCCGCAAACACCAAGTGCATCTACAACGAAAACTCCCTTTGTACCTTCTGGTGGAAATAGCAATTGTAGTTACACACAAAATGGGAGTTATGTTTCGCAAATTATTTCTTTGATTAATCAAGCACGCACAGCAGCAAAATTAAAAACATTAACTGTCAATGCACAACTGACATCCGCCGCGCAAAAACATAGCGTAGATATGGCTTGTAATAATTTTCTGGGTCATGTTGGTTCAGATGGCTCATCGATTGGAAATAGACTCAACAATGCGGGCTATACCTCATTCAATTATTATGAAATCATTGCTATTGGCACCCCACAAAATGCAATTGACCAATGGCGTGCGGATGCAGGGCATTGGGATGTGGTGTTAAATCCAACGATTACACAAATTGGTGTAGGATATGCCTATTATGCAGATAGTAATTTCGGTGGGTATATCACTGTGGATTTTGGAGATTAATGATTTTGTAGGGGCGACTCGCGAGTCGCCCCTACAATTTATTTCAAGACATTCCTCATCACTGGTTGATATTCAGGGAAAATTTCATTCGTGGCGGAATTATTTAATCGTTTGTTTAAAATTTCAGATAACACATCTCGATAATCGGTTGTGACTGCTAAATCACCAGGTCCAATCATTTGACCATCTTCAAGTCCAGGCCATTCGCCATGCACTTTGCCACCATTTACGTTACCACCTAACACCATCATCATACTTCCGTGACCATGATCTGTACCCAGGCTTCCGTTTTCAGAAGCACGTCGTCCAAACTCAGACATAGTAACTGTGGTAAGTTGATTCATGTGGTCTTGCATATCAGCATGAAACGCGGCGAGACTGTCTGCTAAATCTTTCATCAAATTAGGCATGAGACCATTAACTGAACCTTGTGCGAAATGTGTATCCCAACCACCTAAGTCAATTGCAGAGACTTCGAGTCCAACTTCTGCTTTGATTAACATGGCTGTTTGTTTAAGTGCGAGCCCAAATTCAGTATCTGGATATGAAATTTTTGATTGATACGTGAGAGGGTCAAGTTTTTCTAATGTATCCATAATAGACAACGTATCTTGTCCCATCACATCATCTTGATAGACAATATTTAATGCCGCGCGCATTTGAGCCAATGCTCCTTGGTCGCCACCCAAATGAAAATCTACAATCGAACGCAATGCCGAAACTGGCACTGAACCACTCAAACTTCTTTGTGGACTTGTGCCCATTCCAACTGCACGCAATGGCGATGAATTACCTGTGTTTAATGTTGCTAAATGCCTTCCAATCCAACCAGATGCAGGTCCACGTTCATCTTCTACACCGCGTTCCATTAATTCCATGGCTTTGAAATGACTGCGCGATTCATCAGGTGCACCGCAAGCATGAATGATTGCAAGTTGTTCATCAGACCATGCATCAATCAATGGATACATGTTTGGATGCAAACCAAAGAATCCATCTAAATCAACAGCACGTTCTTCTTTCTTTGTGCGTGAATCATCAGGTCTTGCGATTCCCAATGATGGACGTAATTGATAATAGGCATCTTCGCCATGTGGTACAACCATGTTTAATACATCTGCCGCGCCGCGAAGAAAGACAACCATTAATGTATCTCCGCGCGGTGCTGTATTTTGTGGTGCAAAGGCGAGTCGTGGCATCCATGTTTTATTAATCATTGGTAGGGTGTGTAACATAGTAATCTCCATTTCAAACGGTGGTCGAGTATTTGCGAGTGTAACGAGCAAAGTATCGAGACCACATCCTTCAATTTTATTTTCACTTTTAATTTGTGGTCTCGATACGCCCTCATTTCATTCGGGCTACTCGACCACCGAGGGTCATCTCCATTGAAAAGCAGGTGAGGCGATTAAACTTGCGGTGATGACTTGCAAGGCTTCGTCAGCGTTGGCACCTGCTGAGGTAACAGAATCAATTAACTGGTCACGAATGAGGCGTTCTATTGGTGAGCCTAATAATAAAGATGAAATCGCATCAATATCTTCTTCTAAATTTTCAGTCAACAAAACATTTAATAAATTTTGTAAATTATGTTTTGTATTTTCCATTTCATTGCGAATCAAATCAAATGCAAATTGCCAACGCGGCATTAAATTCCCTTGCCATGTTTGGCTATGATCAGAATATCCATCAGGCGTTGGAAACTTAAAATATTGCTGACCCATACGAAGCAGATGTTGATTAATTGCAACACCATCCGTTTCGACATTCAACATGCGAGATGCAGACAAAACAAAATTTGATGGACGTTTATATTTTGGTTGCAAGTATGCAAGCCCATCAAGCAAGACAACACGCAAAACAGATTTGATATCGCCATCCGTTTGTAAAAAAGTTTTTGCAACTTTTTCAATAATTTCTTGTGATGGATTATCAGCAAGAAAACGACGACATAATTTTGTAGCAATAAATTTTGCGGTGCTTGGATGTTTGACTAACATCTCAATCACTCTTTCCGCTTCTTTCTGACCTTCGGGTTGAATCGTGTGACCCAAAACTTTTTTTATACCCGAATCATGTTGCTCTTCTCTGAAAACAAACTCTCCCAACCAAAAATGTTTTTTGACAGACCAACCTGTGAGACAACGCGCAAGTTCCATCACATCTTGTTGACTGTAACCACCATCCACGCCTAATGTATGAAGTTCCATTAACTCGCGGGCATAATTTTCGTTGGGGTGACTTTTCTCGTTAGCTTGATTATCCAAATACGTGAGCATGGCTGGCGAATGAGCAGATGCGAAAACTAAATCATGAAATGAGCCGAGGGCATGTTTGCGAATCACTTCGCGGTCATCCACTGTTTTGAGATAAAAGCATTCACCTTTTTCAATGAAGATGTTGAAATGGTCAGACCAAAAATCAACCATCACTTCGTAGAGTTGACGTTTGCTATACAGTTGACGAATCAATTTGGCTTGACGTAATTCATTTGGAACGGTTTCTCTATCATAACCATCGAAGAGTTGGTTGCTGATTCCTTCGAGTTCGTTGGCATCTTTATCTAATGTTTTGAAAGATGAAAGTTGCAGGTCGCAAGAAAAATCATCTATTGATTCAAAATCAAGTTGTTCTTCAATGTAATTTTGTAAGCCAATCTCTGCTAAACGATTTCGTTCTTCAACTCTTGCGCCAAAGGTGATGCGATTCAACATCATGAAATCAAGCGGATTTAACGAAGCCCATGCAGTGGCTGGTAAATCGCCTGTGATTTTTCGATAGAATGGTGCACATGATGCAAGTGCTGTACTAGCAGTGATGAGTGCGCCGAGTTTGAGGAAGTCTCTTCGTGAAAGGGTCATGGTGAATAGTTGATAGTGAATAGTAATTAGTTATTGGTAATTGGGTTCGCGTTTATTTGTCTACTTGTTTTCGTGTTTGCACTTTTCTCACGCGGATTCCAATTCAGCAAAGCAAATGCAGTTGCACCAAAAGCCATTATTAACATTGGAATCCACACAAACAGCCAGCCGATGAGTGGAAAGAATGCGGCGAGTTCTAAAATCACTGCTCCGCGAATGAAACTGCTCAATGCAGAGAAATTGCTTTTGAGTGAAAGTCGTTTGCCTAAGTGTGCAGCAATGCCTGCTGAACCGATGGAAGAAATTGTCAGCGAAGCCCCAAGCAAAATCCAGCCGAAAAATTTCGCAGGTCCAAAGGGAAGCGCGAAGAGAATAATGATGGGGATTACAAAAGCAATCAATGTGATGAGTCCCATCCAAAATGTAGCCCAAGGTGTTTTCTCAATGCGAGTTTGTGCGCGTGAAATCAAAGATGGGAATAACAACCACCAAGCCGTGAGCATGGCTGGAAATGCAACTCCGATAATTAATAAGATGAAAAAGATGGCGGATATGTCTGCCATAGGATTTATCCTTTCGTTTGTTTGATGTAAGGGATACAGGGTTGAATGAAGAAAAGTTGCAAATAAAAAGACCTCCGAGTTCTTAAAGAACTTGGAGGTCTGATGCTGAATTGATGAAAGAAGAAAGAGGAAAGATTTAACTCTTTTGCACAATCCCCAAAATTGCCGCGCCGATGCTGATGAATAAAATAAATGGAATTAACAAAAACCAACCAACAAATGGCAATGCACATGCAAAACATAAAACGACTGAACCCCAGACGATTTGCTTCCATGAAGTTAAGTCTGGAAAAATTTTTTCGCTTAAGTTTTTAACCATGCTTGTTAAGCCAATGGACATTAATGAAAATAAAAACGCCCATACAATAAAGGTTGGGAAAATCAAAATCACTCTTAACAAATCTGGCACGCGATTGCCATCTAGTAGCATCAATAGAAAAAGTCCAATCGCGCCAAAAAATAAAGCATTGACCAATCCCAGCCCGAAAGAACGTCCAGCAGTTTGATGAATGATGTTTTGCGTTTTGCTAACACGATTTGTGAATAAAGCATTGATAACGAGAAAGTATGATGTGAGTGAAATGGTCAATAACAATACTCTAAAAAAGTTGGTGAAGAGTTCGTTCATGTGGTCTCCTGTTTTTGCCCTCATCCCCAACCCTTCTCCCAATGGGAGAAGGGAGTCGAGTCCCCTCTCCAACGGGAGAGGGCTAGGGTGAGGGATAATATTATCGAATTTGATTTCTCAACAAAAGTCCATTTCCAAAAATCCAAATCACAAAAATACCTGCGAGAGCAAGTAATAAACTTGACATTTCTAAAACGGGAATTGGTAATTCGGGAATTGTTGGTAGTTGCAAAGTAGAAAGTGAATCAAGCCATGTGTTCCATAGCGATTGAATTTCAAATAATGGTGATGTTAATGAAGCTACATCAATTTGTGGAATATAGGTTGTGATGAATGGAATTGAAATTATCAATGCAATCAAGGCGAGTGCGGCTTGTGCAAAAACTGTCAGTGTAAGCCAATGTGGAAGTTGCAGAGTCAATTGTCCCTTAGTTGCGAAGCGTGTTGATAGGTCACGAGTCAGTTGCAAATCAGGTAATGAATCCAATTCCAAAAATAAATTTTGTAAATCAGAAAATCGCGCGTTACATTCATTGCACGAATGCAAATGCAGTTCGATTTGTTCGCGTTCGTTTGTTTCGTTATCTAAATATTCGTTGAGTTGCTCGTCAGTCAGGTGCATAGAGTTTCTCCGCTAACAATTTGCGCGCGCGAAAGAGATGACTCTTCACATCGCTCAATGGAATTTTTAATTCGTTTGCAATTTCATCATAAGACATTTCTTGATAATGACGCAGTTCAACTACAAGGCGATAATTTGCTGGCAGTGATGATAATGCTTGACGAATTTGTTCGCTTCTTTCTTTAACCTCAACCTGTTGACTCGGGTTTGCGCTTTTATCTTCATCCCTTTCATCGTCGAGTTCTAATGTAACTTTTTGTGACTCGATATGATTCAAACATAAATTTGCCGCCACACGTTTAATCCATGGAGCGAATTCTCTTTCAATATCAAAAGTGTTGAGGCGATTGTAAGCACGCATAAAAGTTTCTTGTGTCAAATCTTCGGCATCGTTGCGGTTGTGCAAAATACGATAGCAGACGTTGAACACGCCCGTTTGATGCCGTGTGACGATTTCACTGTAAGCCTCGGCATCACCGCGCTTGGCTCGCAGAATCAGGTCGCGGTCGGTAGGCGCATTCATGGCTAGAGTGTAATACAGGAGTGGATGGGAAAAAGTTGCAAGAGCAAGGGAATTGGGAATGGTGAATAGGGATTTGGGAAGTGAAAGAAGAAAGAGGAAAGATAGGGAATTGATGTAGAAAGTAGAAAGTGGTGAGTGGAAAGTGGAGGAAAGAAGAAAGAGGAAAGTTAATTTAAATAAGTGTTGGCAATAATTTTTCTTCTACATAAGACGCACCTGGTGGAAGAATTAAAGCAGATGTTTCATCGGCAGACAATTCAATAAATCGTTTTTTATGCAAATCTTTTAATAATCTTTTGAAGTATTTTTTATCTTTATATTCAGTCCAATTTAATAAATCATTATACAAAGTAGCAGAAGAAGATGAAAAAATCAGCAATAATATTTGATCTTTTAAACTTATAGATGGATCTAAGACTCGCTTAACATCGCCAATTTGCCATACTAAAGGTATCCTTCTCTCTGCAAATTGATTTACAACTTTTTGTGCTTCATCTGTAGTCATTTGGTGAAACACCCTAACTAATTCAGCCATTATCCAGTTTACCGTTGCAAATACAGCCGTAGAATCCATAAAATTAGGATCTACATCTCCTCCAACATGCCCTACTCCTCTATTATTACGAATCTCGTATAAAGCAGGTAAAAATCTTGGAATAAGGATCTGAAAACTTCTTGGAACATTAGTATTATTTTCCAAGTTTCTACATGCTTGGACAAAATTATTCGGCTTAATTGGTGATGATTCATATGCACTTTTAGCATAACCATCTAAAATGGTGTAAACGATTTCACAAAACCTACCACCACTTAATTCCGATGGAAGCCACTTTCGTTCCATAAAGTTTTGGGCAATTAATCTGTATTCTTCTAAAAGAGGATCACGAAGCCCATTAGGAATTAGCCCAAGTGCAACTATAGATGAAGGCATTATTTCATGCTCTCAAAACCTGTGGGGGTTATAAAAAACTGCTTGCCTTGTTTTTCACAATAACCTTTACTAACGTTCAGATTAAGGCAATCAGTAGCATTACCCAATCTAGGCTGCTGATTTTCCTTAAGAGCCTTGGTAACATCATTTGTTGAAAGTGTTTTTGTTCCTCTACCATAAAGCCAGATAGCAGTAGCTAAGAAACGATTTACTTGACTATCCCCTACGTTTTTATTTCTGAGAAATGTAGCGAGGGGGATATCTTTAGTATTTACTTCCTGATCGTCTTCTATGACAGGTTTTCCACCTGCTGGAGTTGGAGGAGGTGGTGCGATCTTAACAAGATTTGGCAATTTATCAATTAGTTTATCTAATTGCTCTGAAAGCCACTTTTCATCACCTTCACCTAAAAATTCGAGATTGCCTATTTTGAATTGGATTTTTGATTGAGTCATTATTTGCCTCCTTATATAACTTTTACAATTAGAACCACTCTAATTTTTGTGAGTATATAATACTAATTCTGATAAATCCATAGAAAGAATTTTCTAATTATCAGATACCTCTCCTCGGTTGCCATGGAAAATAAGGTTATTCGTAATACAGTTACTCACAAATACGGTCTCCAGATATTTCTCTGGTTGTAAAGTCTTTGAAGCGTGATAAAAAGACCAAACGTGAATTTGGTGATATGCCAGAGATGTTTCCGCTAAGATTTAGGGTTTGGTTAAGCGTATCAAAACGAACATCTACAGTTCCAGATCTTATATATGTATCTGTCACTGGGTCATAAGCAAGGATGACGCTTCCAATTTGAGGTTCATTCCCTGCGCGAATAGCAACCGAAAAACGATATTCAATGCCAATGGAATCACCTGTTAATATATTGTTATCCACATCTATAAATACATCCCAGCCATTTAAGAAGTCGGTCACATTCGGAGTGAGATACTCTACTAAGTATTCTGTGAAAGTACTTGATTTCAATACTACACTTAATGTCTCACCATTCAGTGAGGAGGATGCTTCAACCAAGTCAAATACGGCGGGGATGTCTTCTGTATCTATATCATCTGTATAAGTATTATTAGGGTAACAAGCATTTTCTGTCGCAATGCCTTCCGAAACTTCTGGTTCAGGCTCTTCTGCAAACCACTGAATTGGGCAACCTTGTATAACATCATTTACGTTTTCTGCTAGGCTAATAACTTCAGAGTTTGCGGGGTTGAAAAAATTTATACTTGAGTTTTCATTATTGATATAAATCAATTGTTCTGGTTTAAATCCACAAATTTGGGCGTTGGCAAGAAGCGTAACTTCTGCTTTGTTTGCGATGTTGATTACTTTGTCTATGCCTGATACTGGAATACTTAAATCTTCAAAGCCTGTTTCTTCTCGTTGAATGTATTGATAATCTATATGAATAAAGTTTTGGTCTGCAGACCAATTCACTTGACATGAATAGCGCGGGTCAATAGCAAAACTGTTAATCAATGCAATTTCTTGAAAATCAGAACGGGCTGTATAAAGTGAGTCTTGGTTGCCAGGCGATTCATGCCGTAGGACAAAAGCAATTTTGCTATAGTCTGGTGAAAAATTGATACACATTAGCTTGTCACGTTGTGCTAACCCCGGCATCACAATACTCGGTTCACTAGTGCCGTCTGTCAAAATGGAACGAAAATTTTGAACAAATGTCAAAGGTAAGATAGCCGTATTGCCCGGATGCCAAGCCATTTGCCAATGATTATCAGTAATCAATGCTAGAGATTTTAAGTCTGTACCACTGCTACTAATGGAGTAAAACCTTTCTAGCCGATATTCTGCTCCAACATAAGTCCATGCCGCGCCTGCTAGTTTTGAACTATCCGGTGACCATTGCCAATATACTCCATACGCCCCCGGTGCTGGCTGTAACCGAATCGCAGATTTAGACCTGATTGTGTATATGTAATCTTCAAACACGCATCTGAAATTGCTATCTAAAGAGGCGCAAATCGATATCAATGCTTTGGTGAAATCAGGTGAAAGGATAATTTTTATTGGCTTTTCATAGCCGTATGTATAAGAAAGGGCGGATTTATCCTCTATCAGGATGGCTTCTACTTCTTTTCTTGAAATTAATACTTTGGTTTCACCTGTATCAAGATTTACACTCACAATGTTATTCGTATCATCATAAACCACCCAGCCATTTGAATTTTCAATAACTTCAGGTTGTGATATAACACCCGCCTCTGTTGGAATGATTGTTAAAGTTGGTACTGGTGTCGAAATTTGTTCAGTGGAAGTAAGAGGAGTTGGTGTGCTACTATTTTCTGTTGATGTTGAAGCACATGCTATCAACATTAAATGAAGCATAGTCAAAGCAAATAAACGATATAACTTTATTTTCATTGAATTTCGCCTCTTGTATAATCTTTAATCTAAAATTTCTAAAATTATACACTACACATTTTGCTGAAAATTCATCTCGTTTTGACCAAGCGTTTTAATGTATAATTTTACTGTTCTTACCGGTTTCGTTTTTTGAGAGGACTGTTTTATGAGAAAAATTCTGAATTCTGTAGTGGTTTTAATTGTCTTGTTAGCACTCACTACAAGTACAGCCTTTGCTGGTCAGGCACTCGAATTGATAGAAGTGCGTAACAAAGACAGTGGTCCTACTTTTGTTTTCCGTGTTACAGGAGAGTTCACAAAAGAGGAACTCAACACTGGCTTTGTGAATGTAAGCGGTGGAGAACTTTACACACTTCATTGTGGCCAAAAACAGGGAGATAGAGTTACATGCCATACTACAAAAAAGGCGGGAGGACACAATGTAGTAATTGGTTTTGGCAATGCCCGCTTTTGGACCTATGTACCAGAAGCTAATTATTGTTATAACATTTGGGATTGGTTAATTCCTCCTGGGGCTCCTAAATGGACTAATTTTGGACAGCATTGTCAAGATGATGAAGCAAATAACGGAGATACAATCAAATATTACAATAATTATAGTAAAGCGTATGAGAGTGTAATGTTTTTTGAAATTTATACTCCCCTTGTTGGTACATGTGCTGTACTAGGAATGCCACCCTCAAACGAAGCGAGCT
>JAEURG010000060.1 GCA_016789345.1 Anaerolineales bacterium
TCTCTACTTTCTTTGATAGAATCAAACTATGGAACAAACACCTTCAAATTCCCCTACTTGGGGAACCAACACCAAACTTGTTGTTGCACTTACCATCATTGTCATTGTGGGCGCTTTGCTGGTTAAATTTCAATTCATCATCACACCCTTGGTGATTGCGTTAACGCTTTCTTATCTGTTTCACCCCGTAGCAGATTTTCTTCAACGAAAACTTCGTTTTTCTTGGGGGCTGGCTGTAGCATTCATTTACATCATTATTTTATTGTTATTGATTGGCGTACTGGCTGTGGGCGGCGTTGGCTTAGTGCAACAGATTCAAAGTTTGGTCGTCATTGTACAAGATGCATTACGCAGGCTTCCTGAATTAATTGAAACCATTTCTGGTCAAGTGTATCAATTTGGTCCCTTCAAACTTGATTTTAGCGAATTAGATTTATCCGACTTGAGCAGTCAAGTACTAGGCATGGTACAACCGTTACTCAGCCGCACTGGCACAGTGCTTGGCACAGTGGCTGGTAGTGCGGCAGGTTTTCTCGGCTGGACTTTATTTGTACTTATCGTTTCTTATTTCGTATTAGCAGAAAGCAAAGGGCTTCGCAACGGCATCATCAATGTAGATGTGCCAGGTTACACTCACGATATTGCTCGCCTGAGCCGTGAACTCGGTCGTATTTGGAATGCTTTTTTACGTGGGCAAATTATCCTTTTCATATTGGCTATCACAGTTTATTTCATCGCCCTTAGTGTTCTAGGTGTTCAATATGCCATTGGGCTGGCATTTTTAGCAGGCTTGGCGCGTTTCGTTCCTTATGTCGGTCCTGCTATCAACTGGACGTTACTCGTCATTGTGGCTTACTTTCAAGCCTTCAAATTATTTGATTTACCCCCACTTTACTACACCTTAATCGTTTTACTCGTCGCCCTCTTCATAGACCAAATCTTCGATAACATCGTTTCCCCGCGCATCCTTTCAGATGCACTCAAAGTTCACCCCGCCGCAGTCCTCGTCGCCGCTATCATCGCCGCCAATTTATTTGGCTTACTTGGTGTTGTGATTGCCGCACCTATCCTTGCCACCACCATGCTATTGTGGAATTACACCATCCGCAAAATGTTGGATTTAGACCCCTTCCCTGAAAAAGAGATTCATCAACCACCTCCGTCGCCCGGTTCACGATTCTTAGTTTGGATTCGCCGCTTCTTTCGTGACCTACGCCTGAGATTTAAAAAGAAACCTTAGTCTACGCCTCAACATTCTAAAACAAACAGGAGCAATCATGAGCAACCATAACGAACCGAAAACCGAAACTCTCGCCGAAACCGAAAACTTCCTCGCATGGAGAGCCGAAGAGCCAGATGGCGAAACCACCTACCACGTTGAAATGAACAACGTGACCGTTCACTTCTTTGAAGAGGAATGGAAAGAATTTCTACAACTCGTACAAAATTTAAAATAAAAGCATCAGGTTGCTCAAACCATTGGGGTTGGTTATCTCTTTAATTATTTATGAACCTCAAATCTTTGTTTGAAAAGAACAAAACTGAATTTACTCTAACAGTTCTTCTGTTTGCAGTACTCATCGTTTGGGCGTTGAGTCTGTTTCAGCTGGCGAATCAATTTCCCAGTCTGTTTGAAGCGCAAGCAAAAACATTTGTCATCGGTCAATGGGTATTGTTATCCATTGTCATTTTGGTCTTCTTTTTTTTACGCAAGCAATCAGAAAAACTACAAATTAAATTTATCGAAGAAAATTGGAGTGGTTTACTGCTTGCTTGTATTTTCTTTTCTATTTATTTTTTATTCGTTTCTATTTTCAACCAACCTGAATTTGACGTAGATGATATTTTTTTCGACTCAGATGCTTTTCTGTGGCGACGGCGTTTTGCTACCGAACTCGTGCGTGATTATTACTTTCGCCCAGTCCATCCCTTTGTGTTAATTATCATCCGCCCGCTGGTGTGGCTGATTTCTATTTTTCTACAGGGCAATACAGTATATGCAACTTTTGTACTCACTGCCTTTGCTGGCGCGTTGTGTGTTTTTTTAGTTTGGTATTTCATTAAACATTTTGTAACCAACCGTTTATATACCTTATTGATTGCATCTTTATTTGGCGCATCTACTGCCCAACTTGTATTTAGTTCGTTGATTGAAACTTATATTTTTTTAGCCGCAGTTGCTTTATTGTTTATTGTTTTCCTTATCAAAGACAAACCACTTTTTGTTTTAGTCATCACAGGCTTGGTGGCATTTGGAATCACCATTTCAAATTTTGGTCAAACTGTCATCGCACATTTTTTTATCAAACGCAATATTAAACAAATTATCATCTATGGATTACTCGTCACTGCATTCATTGTCCCCTTAACTTTATTACATAATTTTGTATATCCCGATTCACAACCTTACTTTTGGAATCTCTCATCATTTGATGGCGAAGGTCATAATCAATTTCCACCAACTGTGCAACGTGCAAACTTTTTAGCGCGAGTAATGATTCTAAATAGCATAGCCGCTCCTGAACCATTAATTTTGCAGGAAGAAATTCCGTTTCGTAAAGTGTGGATGTTCCGCGCATCTATCAAAAAAGACCCCATGCGGCTTGCAAATTATGAAACTTTATTACAAAACATTACAGCATATACTTGGGTCGGGTTTGTTTTACTCGGTGGGTTTCTATTCCTAAAAAATATCCGCAAACAAGATAATCGTTACCACATTACTTTTATCATTATCTTGCTTTTCAATTTCGCGCTTCACATGCGCTATGGCAAAGATGTATTTCTATACTCTGTCAACTGGACGTATGCTCTGATTCTATTCCTCGCCTTAGCATGGAAAGAATTTTCAGATACACGCTGGTTTCAAATTTCTTTGTTAGCATTCATTATTTTATTATTTATCAATAATTCACAATTGATATTGACCATGCTCAGCACATCGGCTTTGCATATTAAATAAAAAAAGCGGATGTTTCAAACATCCGCTTTTTGTTATTTATTTCTTCTTCAATTCATCCCGCAAGAACAAACTCATAATCACGCTAACAATACTAATCACCAAACTGCCCAACAAAGCAGACCAGAATCCATCCACGCTGATGCCAATGCTCAGTGCCTGACCAATTCTAGTAGTTAGCAACAGCAATGCCGTGTTGATAACAATTGTGAAAAGCCCAAGTGTGAGAAGAATCAACGGGCAGGTTAAGAACTTTAGGATGGGTCTTACCAAAGCATTCAACAAACCTGAAATCAAAGCCAGCCACAACACGCCCGTCCAATCGCCGCGGAACTGAATGCCCGGCACAATCAAAACTGCTACATACAACGCAATTGCGTTAATTGCCCAACGGATAATAAATCTTGTCATTTCATACTCCTTTTTGTTTCTGTCATTGCAAGCGTTTTTTGCGAAGCAATCCCCAACTTAATTTAAGATTGCTTCGTCACTTTGCTCCTCGCAATGACATACGAGACTTTGTTTACAAAGTTGCATGCATCCAAATCAATGTGCGAATTTTTTGAAAGCCTGCATTTTGAATCGCTTCATCAAAATCGCTGACTGGAAAATCAAGCGTGAGTTTTGGATAGTAATGAAGTAGCTCTCTTCTAGCGTGGATTAATAATACTGTTAACGCTTCAGGGTCTGACCTGTCACCTGCTCCTGCATAGAGACCTTTTCCTAGCCCATGCGGAATGAACGAGAGCGTGGCGTGCAGTTGATTATTTTTCGTCGCAACCCATTGACGGATATTTACATCTGTAATCAATAAATACAACCAATTCAAAAAACCAGGTCGAAGAGAGGAAATGTCCCAGTGCTGGTGCCAAGCCAACAAGTCAGGGTAGAAGCGGGTCAGCCACAGGCGTTGAGTCTGCCAAAAGTGTGGATGTCGTTTTGTAATTTGAATCTGCGGGTTATTCATCTCAAAATGACCAGCGATGGTTTGCCATGAAGTGCGGCGGGTATATTCAGTAAATCCGAGTTTGGAATAGATATGAATCGCTTCGGGGTTATCAGCGCGGACGTGAAGCCAAACATCTTTGATTTTTTTTTCGCGGATGTGTTGCAAAGCACGCTCGGTTAATGCGCCTGCAATTCCTTTGCGACGATAGTTTGGATGTACAGCAACATTAGCGATGAGATATAACTTTTTTCCGCGATGACGAAATGGTACAACGCTGATGTTGCCAACGATTTGATTGTTCTCTTCCCAGATGTAACCTGTGAGCGGAAGTGATGTTGAATCGGCGACGCGATTTGCCCATTTGATAAATGAATTGTCATTGCCTGCGCGACGCATGTCTTGCACGTAACGCCTACCTTCACTGTCCATCGTATCAGAAAAACATTGCTCAATTAAATCGGCAACGGCGGGCAGGTCTCTTAAAATGTTAAGAGGTCGCAGATTTTCATGCTGTGTCCGTGTGGGCAAGGTGATGGATGCCATTTTGGGAATTATAGGAGTGAAAGAGGGAATTGGGAATAGGTAATATTGTATTTAGTAAGTGATATACAAAGCCTAACTATTCTCTTATGCTGTTGATAAATTGGAAGCACAAATCTTACTGCTTTACTCTAAAAAATCAACAATACATTCACAAACAAACTTCACTTGCTCTTCGGTCAATTCAGGATACATCGGCAAAGATAAAACTTCATCTGCAACTTTTTCTGTGTTTGGTAAAGAGCCTTTAACATATCCTAAGTTTTTGTACGCAGGTTGCAAATGCACTGGCACGGGATAATGAATCAAAGTATGAATTCCTTTTTGATATAAAAAATCTTTCAAGGCATCACGTTCCGTGCCGCGAATCACAAATTGATGAAAAACATGTTCACAATCTTTTGGTTGCATCGGCAAAATGATTTCTGTATTTCGTAACAACGCAATATAAAGATTTGCAAGGTCTCTACGGCGTTGATTCCATGCATCTAAATATTTCAACTTCACACGCAACATCGCGGCGTGCAATTCATCCAACCTGCTATTCATGCCTTTGATTTCACTGACATAGCGATTCTTCCAACCATATTGACGCAAGCGTTTACATTTTTCTGCTAATGATAAATTATTCGTGATGACCATTCCGCCATCACCAAAGGCACCTAAATTTTTTGTGGGATAAAAACTAAACGCCGCAATATCTCCGCCTGTGCCTGCTCGCTGACCCTGAAACTTTGCGCCATGTGCCTGAGCACAGTCTTCTATTACATATATTTTCTTCTGGTGTGCAATTTCAAGGATAGGTTTTAAATCTGCTGGGCAACCGTATAAATGTACAGGAATAATCGCGCGTGTTTTATCTGTAATTGCTTTCTCTACTTGATTTGGGTCAAGCGTATATCTGTGAATATCAATATCTACTAAAACAGGTTTTGCACCTGTCATTTCAATTGCGGCGATAGTGGCTACGGCTGTGTGAGATGGAGCAATGACTTCATCACCTGCTTTCACGTCACAACTTAATAAAGATAAAAATAATGCATCGGTTCCAGAAGCAACTCCCACCCCGTAAGAGGCGTTGCAATACTTTGCAAATTCATCTTCAAATGCAGAGACTTCATCACCAAGAATATAAATCCCTTTTGTAAAAACACGTTTTAATGCTTCATCCAATTCCGCTTGAATGGACTCGTATTGCTTTTTCAAATCAATAATTGGGATTTCATTCATCTTAAAAATAATTTTGTTTGTGTTGCTGATAAAACTCAATTGTTTTTTTCATACCTTCTTGCAAAGAGATTTGCGGTTGCCAACCTAATTCTAAGTTGATAAAACTATAATCACCGTGATAATCGCCAATATCAATGCGCTTGCGGGCAGAAGGATATGGTATTAACTCATAATTTCCATCGTCAAATATTTCAATCATCAAACGCGCCAATTCAAGCAAAGTGATTGGCTCGCCGCCGAGATTATAAATTTTTCCATAGGCAAACGGATTACTGACACATAAAAGCATAGCGTCAATAACATCATCTACATAATTGAAATCGCGGATTTGACTGCCATCGCCATAAATTTGAATCGCTTGTCCTTCTAACAATTGCCGTATCCACCAACCGACAAAGGTTAACTTATCATCTTTAATTCTCATACGCGGACCATATACATTTGTCATTCGCAGAACGCAAGTGTGCATATCATACACACGGTTATAAACAATGTGATACATCTCGCCGGCACGTTTGCTGACACCGTTATTATCCAACGGCGTGATTAAATGTTTTTCATCCACTGGCAAATATTTTGCACGTCCATATACTTGGCGCGTACCTGCAAACACAATTTTGATTTCAGGGTTATATAAACGACAAATTTCTAAAATTTTTAATTGACTATCTGCATTCACAATTAAGTCTTTATATGGGTCTTGCATACTTCCCACATGACTGTTTTGCCCCGCTAAATTAAATAAATATTTTTTATCTTTCAGAACAGAAGTTAATTCTTTTTCATTACTAATATCACTTTGGATAATTTCAATTTGATTTTTTATCTCTTCAACATTACACAAATTCGCACCTGAATCAGAATCAAGGTTATCAATAATGGTTACTCGTGAACCAATTTCAACCAATTTGCGCGCGAGGTTACTGCCTATAAATCCTAGCCCGCCTGTGATTAAAACTTGTTGACCCGAATATTCTTTTTCAATGTCCATGAGGTTTGTTAAGATGTTCTTTCTTAATGATGAGCGTCCAATATAAATGAGCCAATTGATTTAATGTTTGCAAAATTCTTTTGAAATTAAAAAATTGTGACACGCCATATTTTCTTGCATAATGATTAACAGGCACTTCAGCAAATACGTATCCAGCCGATTCAATTTTTTTAACCATTTCCAAACAAATCGAACCGCTAAAACTTTTCAATTGAATCTCTTGCATAACCTTCGTGGGGATTAAACGAAAATCACAATCTACATCGCGGATGCGAATACCGAATAACAATTTGACGAAGTGATGATATAGCCTGCCGATAAAAATCCGCATCAGACTATCGCTTCGACCTGCTTTATAACCGTTGACAGCATCTACGCCTACGCTTAATGCTTCTACGAGTTTGGTCAACTCCAATGGATTGTATTGTGCGTCACCATCGGTATAAAAAATCCAATCTTTTTTTGCGGCGGAAAATCCGCTGATGAGTGCGCCTCCATATCCGCGATTGGTTTCATGTTGAATGACTCTTAATTCAACATATCTTTTTTGCATTTCTTCTAATACTTCGGCAGTGTAATCAATACTAGCATCGTTGACAACGATGATTTCAAAATCATCGGTCACTTGTTCGGCGGCAATTTTTGCAGTGGCAACCATGCTAGCAATTGTTCCACCATCATTATAGGCTGGGAAAATCACGCTTAAACTAGGAATCTTTTTTACATCTTTCATTTTCTTGCAACCGCGATGATGCTTAATCCATAAGGCATTCCAAACTTAGAAATAATTCCCGCCTCACTTGATAAGATGTGTTTGAAGATTTCGTTAAAGATACCTGTTTCTAAAGTTAGGTCAGATTGTGTTTTGGATGGAAATAATTTTTCGCTGAGTCTTTTCATCACTGCCAATGGGAAAAGAAATGTATTGGCATAAGAAATATGCTCAAGGATAAATCCGCTTTCTTGTAGTAATTCTTTTACAAGACTTTTTGTGTATCTGCGATTGGTATGGACTCGTTCATCATGTTCGCCACGAAGCCAGTCATAAGCAGGTAAACGAAGAAGTAGTTTTCCATTCGGAGTCAACATGCGAAAAAATTCTCTTAAGGCTTTAATTTCGTGCAAAACACCTTTTTCGTATAAAACGTCGAAGGATGTGACCAGGTCAAACGAAGCAGTAGCAAGTGGCAGGTCAAGGACTGAGGCGCATGCTAGAAGTTTGGCGTTACGTTTGCGGCAATAATCTAGGGCTTGCGGATATAAATCTATGCCTGTTACTTCACCATATTCTTTTAGATAGGTTGTCATTGCTCTGCCTGTACCACAGCCCGCATCTAAAATTTTTATTTTTGTTTTTGGTTGGATATGTTGATTGATTAATTTTCGCGTGATGGTTTCCATGCCGCGATACCACCAGTGATGGTCTTCGACATGGTACATGATTTCATATTCACGCGGGTCCAATGTGCCTCGTTATGGCACTTGATATGAAAGCAATATTGTAGTGGTGCAATCATATTCGTAATGCAGTTGGCCACCTGGATGTGCGCGCGCCCACGCTTCTAGTTCTTCGATGCGACTCGGTGGCGCAATAATGGTTTCGCCAGAAACTGCATCGAGCGTATCAGCAGGGTCGCTGAAATTAATAACTGGTCGCAAACTTAAAAACAAAGTTGAAGGGTGACTGCCGTGAAAATAATAATCATCACTCAACATGTAGACTCTATTTTCATTGTCAATTTCTTGTAATTGAACCCCAAGATATGTTGCAAAGCGACCGGCTAAATCTGCGGCGAAACGGCATTGACCTGCAAACTCGGCATAGTACGTCCATAAATTGAAAAATAATAAACTGGTTAATAAAGCAGTAACTGTAAATGTGTATGCCTGACGTGCATTTGCCCAACTTAAGCCAATGATTTCAAGAATTTTATCTATACCGATTGCGGCAATGATAACTGCGGCAGGCAATGCCATTAACATGCGATACGAATCTGCAGATGGTGGTGTAGCAAACACACCAATGGCTACCGCTGAACCCCAAATGTATCCATTCAAAAGTAAATAGGCGGGGTTACGAATTTGCCATAAGATAATGCCTAAACCAGCAATCAGCATCACACCGGAAATCATACTCATCATTGGAGAAGGTGAACCATAAAAATCGAGAGCAGGATAATAAAACAAAGATAAAAAGGCGTGAACAACTCGTCCCACTAATACTTCAAACGCACTTTGCCCAGTGGTTGACATAACATTTTCAACATACCCAGTTTGAAAGGTACCGCTACTTCCTAAACGATTCATAAATTCATTTGGGTTGTAATAAGCAAATAAAGCGGATGGAAGAATCGAGAGTAAGAATCCGCCCCAAAAGGCAAACGCTTGTGAAAGCCTTTGGGTAAACCACGAACGATAAAAAATAAACAAAATCAGCATGTATATCAATACAAGCCCGGTGATAATTTGCGAAGTTAAATATACAGAATAATGGATGGCTAACAAAACGCCACTTAAAGCCGTGCGCCATGATTGACGTTTTTCTAAACCGCTGATTAAGAAATACAATTCTAGTGGAATTAACCAAGCATCTTGAATATATGCCACTGAAGAGATTCGGCTAAAGTGCAAATGCGAATGTGAAATGGCAATCATTACAGCGGCAATGAGCGCAATTCTTTTCCCACCTACCCAACGTGCAAAAAGATAGACAGCAGGTACAGCCAACACACCACCAATAGCAGGGAGCAACCGTAATCCAAAAGCATTGTATCCAAATATCC
Source organism: Anaerolineales bacterium (assembly GCA_016789345.1). GTDB lineage: Bacteria > Chloroflexota > Anaerolineae > Anaerolineales > Villigracilaceae > Villigracilis. The sequence continues at coordinate 9,453 of JAEURG010000060.1, forward strand.
GCATAGAAATATTAATCAACTGTAAATATAATGCCCCAAAATTTTCCCACAGAGCAAATGGATTCATTAAGACACCATTAACTGTAGCACGCGCAAAGTTGCCAACTGACCCTTCATCCCCATCCAACACGCGAGGAAGTTGTCCAAGCAGATAAAAACGGGGAATTGCCGCCACTATTATTACAAAAAGTACAGTCAAAACTTCATTACGATGAGTCTTAAACCATTCCTTAACTTTCACAAAATCCAAACTGAAATTTGCAAACGCATATACATAACAAGCCCCGCCTAACAACCAAATCGTCACCAACGGAATAAAATTGAGCCGTCGGAATATCATAAACGCATTCAAAGCAACCACTGTTACTATTGCTAACAAGACCGCCACAAAAATCCAAAATACTCTATCTCGAAAAATAGGGCGAGAAGATAACTTAATCCAAAAAGCGTTGGATGGGATAAATTGGCTCGAAATCATAACAACCACCCCAAAAAACGCATACCCCAAATAAGGAGGTAGAAAAATATCTTCTGTGATTGGTTGCGAAAAAACTAAAAACTGACTAAGCAACAAAAGAAATATCCCCACAAATGCTACAAAACGACGAATATTTTTTACATCCCCTTGGGTTTCAGGTTGTTGGTCAACCATTGTGCCTCCGTTATTTATTAGTTAAGGAAGAATTGAATTATACCGAATAAACTTGAACAAATTGAAAAATCACATGTTTCAGTAATTGTTAATCTTTAGTTTATACTAAACACCATTCAATTAAAATCTAACACTCCTCTTACGCCACATTGATAAATTACAAACACAGGTTTTGTTATAATGCTCGGATACATTGGTAGGGACGATATATATCGCCTCTACAGGAGATTTTCCCCATGATGCGATTTGACAGATTTACAGAACGAGCCCAAGAAGCCGCCCAACGTGCCGCGGAGATTATCCAACGCTATGGGCATAACCAAATTGATACTGAACACATTTTGCTGGCATTGATAGAACAGCCCGGCGGTGTGATTCCCCAAATCCTTGAAAAATTAAATGTCAGTGCCCAAGCACTCACCGATAGATTAGATGCGACTCTGCGCGCCAGCCCAAAAGCGAATATTTTTGGTGGTGGCGCTGGGCAAATTTTCATCACACCTCGAGTCAAGCGGATAATTGACCTTGCTAATGAAGAAGCCAACCGTCTGAAAGATGAATACATTTCTACAGAACATATCTTTTTAGCAATTCTCACCGAGCGCAATACACCTGCCGCAAGAATTTTAGAATCGGCTGGTTTATCACGTGACCGTGTTTATGATGCCGTGCAAGATTTACGCGGTGGACAACGAGTCACAGACCCGCAAGCAGAAACAAAATATCGAACACTTGAAAAATATTCACGTGATTTAACTCAACTTGCGCGCGAAGGCAAACTTGACCCCGTCATTGGGCGTGATAATGAAATTCTACGTTTGATACAAATCCTATCTCGACGCACGAAGAACAACCCGGTATTAATTGGCGAAGCGGGTGTTGGTAAAACTGCCATCGTCGAAGGCTTGGCTCAAAAGATTGCCAGCAATGATGTCCCCGAAATCTTATCAGGCAAAAGAGTGGTGGCGCTTGACTTAGGCGCGATGATTGCTGGGTCAAGATTCAGAGGCGAGTTTGAAGAAAGACTCAAAGCCGTGATGGAAGAAGTCCAACGTGCAAAAGGTGATGTCATCTTGATGATTGACGAATTGCATACAGTGGTTGGCGCTGGAGCCGCTCAAGGTGCAATGGATGCGAGTAATATGCTCAAACCTGCACTCGCAAGAGGTGAACTGCAATGTATTGGCGCAACCACTTTGGATGAATTTCATAAACATATTGAAAAAGATGCTGCGCTTGAAAGACGTTTTGCTCCGATTTATGTGGAAGAGCCAAGTGTTGAAGATACTATCAAGATGATGTATGGATTGCGTGACCGTTACGAAGCGCATCATAAAGTTCGTTATGCAGATGATGCTTTAGAAGCCGCCGCACGTTTGGCTGATAGATATGTAACTGATAGACATTTACCTGATAAAGCGATTGATTTGATGGATGAAGCCGCCGCAAAACTTCGTGTGGCGCTGTATTCCATGCCGCCTGATTTGAAAGCGATGAAAACTGAAGTTGATAAATTATTAGCCGAAGAAGAACAAGCGGGTTTGAATCGTGATTATGAACGTGCGGCACAAAAGAAAGCCGAACGATTAAGACTCGAACAAGATTACAACGCCCAACGTGATAAATGGGAAGCAGAACATCAATTGGATGAAGTGGTTGATGTAGATGATATTGCTTCTGTGGTTCATCAATGGACGGGTATTCCTGTTACACAGATGTTAGAAACTGAATCGGAAAAATTATTACAAATGGAAGCACGTTTACATGAACGCATCATCGGTCAAGACGAAGCCATTCACGCTATCTCTGATGCAATTCGTCGTGCGCGTTCTGGTCTCAAAGACCCCAGCCGCCCAATTGGTTCGTTTGTTTTCATCGGACCTTCTGGTGTTGGTAAAACAGAATTAGCAAAAGCGTTGGCTTGGTTTATGTTTGATGATGAAGATGCCATGGTTCGCATTGATATGTCTGAATATCGCGAGCAACATACAGTTAGTCGTTTATTTGGCGCGCCTCCTGGATATGTCGGTTATGAAGAAGGTGGTCAACTCACTGAAGCCGTTCGTCGCAGACCATATCGTGTTGTTCTGTTTGATGAAATTGAAAAAGCACATCCCGAAGTTTGGAATGCTTTATTACAAATTTTAGATGATGGACGTTTGACGGATGGTCAAGGCAATGTTGTGGATTTTAGAAACACGGTTCTTATCATGACCTCAAACTTGGGTACTGAATATGTGAAAAAAGGTGGCACTTTAGGCTTTTTACCACACAAGTCTGATGATGCTGAACGAGAAGCACATGACAAAATTGAGAAAGCACTCAAAGCCTCGTTTAGACCTGAGTTCTTGAATCGCATTGATGAAATCATCATGTTCTCGCCATTGTCTGTGGAACAAATGGAAGAGATTGTGGTTTTACAAATGAAAGAAGTGCAAGATAGATTAAACGACCACAACATCGCCGTTCAAATTACAGATGCCGCACGCGCTTGGTTGGCAAAAGAAGGTTATGACCCAACCTTTGGAGCCCGTCCATTACGCCGCGCGATTCAGAAATATGTTGAAAGTCCGCTTTCAAAAGAATTGCTGAGTGGCAAATTCAAAGATGGTGCCGAAGTGGTTGTAGATGTAGATTCGAAAGAAAATAAAATCATCTTCCAAACCTCTGCACCGACGAAGAAAAAGAAAAGCAAGCAAGAAGTAGAAGCGTAGAAATAAAACTCCGAGTTCTTAAAGAACTCGGAGTTTTTGAATCCGAAGCAGAATCAAGCATCCCCGAAGATAGCGGCGGACTAATTTCCTAATCCATAATTTACCTCTAACGGGTATCATCAGGCAATCTTTTAAAATATAAAGGAATTACATTCATGGATAACCAAGAAAATAAATCTGGCTCTACCACGTTAGGCGTAATCATTGGCATCCTTGCTCTGCTGTGTTGTGT
>JAEURG010000266.1 GCA_016789345.1 Anaerolineales bacterium
AGAGGAAAAAGAAATTGGCGGCGAAGCCAAAGGTGGTATGAAAGCAAAAGATGATGTTGCTAGCAAACCACAAGTTGGCACTAATGCGCCAGCCCGCACTGTTCCTCAACAAGCAGGCGTTATTAATCCAGCCCCTGTTTCTGTCGTGGACGTAGTTGCAAAATTAGAAGGTTTAGCAAAAGGCAAAGACCTCAATTGGAAAGTTTCGATTGTGGACTTGCTCAAATTGCTTGAACTTGACTCCAGCCGCGAAGCCCGCGAAGAATTAGCAAAAGAATTGAATGCTCCAGCAGACGTAACAGGCGATTCCGCTCGTTTGAATGTCTGGCTTCACAAAGAAGTTCTCAGAAAAATTGCCGCAAACGGTGGCAACATTCCAAAAGAACTTTTAGACTAAAAATTAATTTTTACAACAAAGACCTGACAGGTTTTAGAAACCCGTCAGGTCTTTTCTTTTAATTCTGATAAAATCTCGTCATGCTCTCACGAGTTTACTCCTGTGCCGTAGTGGGTCTTGAAGGTGTCATCGTCGAAGTTGAAGTAGATTACACCAACGGTTTACCCGGCGTTACCATCGTCGGTTTGCCAGATGCCGCCGTGCAAGAAAGTCGTGAGCGCGTGCAAACTGCTGTAAAAAATGCAGGCTTGCATTTTCCCCGTCATCGCATCGTTGTCAACTTATCCCCTGCCGCCATTCGAAAAGAAGGTCCCGCGTATGATCTTCCAATTGCATTAGGCGTAATTATTCTCGCAGGTTTTCTTCCACAAGATTCAATTGAAGGTGCATTGTTCGTTGGTGAACTTTCACTCGATGGCGTTGTTCGTCACACACGCGGCGTTTTACCGATGGCTGCCGCCGCTCGTGCCAATGGATTCAAGCGGATATTCGTCGCCGAATCAGATGCGGGTGAAGCGGCTTTGATTCCTGATTTGGAAGTTTATCCTGTTCAAACACTTGCGCATCTATACGACCATCTTGCTGGTCGCCGTTTCATCGAACCCTATCTCCCGACAACTGATTCGATAGAGCCATTATTCACCCCAACCGATTTTTCCGAAATCAAAGGGCAAGAACACGTCAAACGTGCATTAGAAGTCGCCGCCGCTGGTGGGCATAATGTACTTATGGTTGGCTCGCCTGGCAGTGGCAAAACATTATTAGCACGAGCATTACCCGGCATCTTGCCAGAAATGTCTATTGAAGAATCATTAGATGTAACCAGAATCTTTTCAGTCGCAGACCAACTCCCCGCTGGAACACCATTAATCAAATATCGCCCATTTCGTTCACCGCATCATACAATATCCCATGCAGGCTTAGTCGGTGGCGGAAATATCCCCAAGCCCGGAGAAATTTCACTTGCTCATCGTGGCGTTTTGTTTTTAGATGAATTCCCTGAATTCGGAAGTCGTGTACTTGAAGTAATGCGTCAGCCAATGGAAGATAAAGTTGTGACCATAAGTAGAGCAAAAGGTTCATTAACTTTTTCTGCAAACTTTCAATTGATTGCGGCAATGAATCCTTGCCCATGTGGATATTATGGTGATAGTCAAAAACCTTGCACATGTGCCCCTGCTGTTGTGACCAAATATCAAAAACGAATTTCAGGTCCAATGCTAGACCGAATTGATATTCACATCGAAGTACCCAGAGTGGATTACGAAAAGTTAAGTGGAAACAAATTAGGTGAAACATCCGAAACAATTCGCCAGCGAGTACAAGCCGCGAGAAATATTCAACAAGCCCGATTCACGAATCCCGATTCCCAAAGCTCTAATATCGTCTGCAATTCAGATATGCGCGTCGGAGAGATAAGGCAATTTTGTCAGTTAAAAGATGAAGGTCAGAGTTTGATGCGGGCGGCGATGAGTCAAATGAATTTATCTGCTCGTGCTTATCATCGCATTCTTAAACTCGCACGCACCATTGCAGATTTAGCAAACAGTGAAGAGATTCAATCCCCACATTTGGCAGAGGCGTTACAATATCGTCCGAAATTGATGTTAAGTTAAACTACTTCCCTGCAATTTTGGCAGTAGCGGCGGAACGAGTGTGCACATCTAATTTTTCAAAGATGGCTTTGAGATGTCGTTTGACTGTATTGGTGGTAATTACAAGTTGTTCAGCAATTTCTTTGTTGGTTAAACCTTTTGCCAGTAATTCCAATACTTCACGTTCGCGGTCAGTGAGTGTACTTAATTCACTGAATGATTGATGTGTTTTACGAGTTTCTTCTACAATACGACGAAAGGTAGCACGGTCGAAAGCTTGTTTTTCAACATAGGCAGAGACTTGATATTGTGAATACACTCGTTGAATTTCATCAGTTTCAGTAATGCCACTGACAACAATGGTGGGGATATTTTTGCTTTGAGTCGTGGTCAATAATTGATAACCTTCCAATTCAGCATCTTGAGAATTTTTATCCCACATGATGTTATTGATGCCTTGCAAAGATAAATCAATAACTGCTAATGAAAATTTTTCACGGCGCAATGAACCGAGTGCATCTCCAAAGCTAGCACAGGTTAATACTTGAAAGCCTATATCATTTAATAATTCTTCGATAATGCTTCGCCAACCAGCATCATCTTCAACTACAAGTGCTTTTTCACTTTGGAGTTTTGTAACAGGTGGTTGAAATTTTTGAGGTAAAGCAGATGTAGAAGAAACAGGAGCAGGTACAGGCGGGGCTTGAAGCGGCGGGCTGACCAGAATCCGATAGACAATATCTCGAAATTGACTGCGATGAAAACTTTCTTTTCGTAAAAATGTAAATGCACCATAATCAGTTAACGCAGTCACAGCCAATTCAACAGTAGCAAATCCTGTTAATAAAATGGCACGACAATTCGGGTCGAGTTTGCGAACTGTATCTAACACGCGCAAGCCATCAATATTATTGTGGTCGTTTGGAGATAACGAAAGGTCAATGACTGCAACACGATGTGTATTAGATTTTAAAGCGAGGGTAGCATCATCCAAATTTGTAGCGAGGTCAACTTCTAAACCACAATCTCTTAAAATTTCACTGATGATTTGTTGCCATGAGTGGTCATCTTCAACAACCAATGCACGCATTACTTGATTCATACGCGCTCCACAATTGGCAAACGCAATCGAAAAGTTGTGCCATGTTCGCCATCACTTTCAACATGCACAGAACCACCCAAGCGTGTCATTAAAGTTTTTACCCACCATAAACCAAATCCTAACTTGCCGGGATGTGACCCAGTGCGCGAAAAATTTAATTCAAAAATTTGATTATGTAATTCGGGCGCAATGCCTGGACCACTATCGGTTAATGAAACTTCTACCCAATCAGATGCAGACATACCGTGAATTACGATTGAGCCATTTCCTTTCATAGCAACAATCGCATTTTCAATTAAGTTTCTAAACACAAAAGTTAAACTTTGTTTGCCAGCAGTCACCATTGGTAAATCATTTAATGAATTGATTTCAATTTTCACATCTGCTGGAATTTGGGTAGCATGAATGGCATCTTTCATACAAACAGCAATGTTTACTTTTTCCATACGTATCGGGCGCAAATGCGAAAGATTCTCTTGC
>JAEURG010000269.1 GCA_016789345.1 Anaerolineales bacterium
ATTTCAAACGGTCAACTTCTACTTCGCGGGTAATATCACGGAAGATAGACACTGTACCTAAAAAGTCATTTTGCAAAATAACCGGCGCAAGGTGAACGAGAATAATACGACCATTTTCTAACGTGAGTTGTTCGGCATACATTTCGCCTTGTTGATAAGAAGATGGGTCAGACGACCAACGGGCAATCGTCTCCGTCCACGCGCCTGCTAAGCCTGTAAACGAATCTAATGAACTGCCGAGCAAGCGTGCTTCATCTACACCTAAAATTCTCACAGATGATGTGTTCACAAATGTAATGCGATTATCCGGACCTGTGACCAAAACACCATCGGCAACCGCTTCAAGAATGGCTTGTGAGCGACTGGCTTCCACTTGTTCTTTACGAAGCATTGAGCCAAGCCGTTCTGCTTGGTCACGAATCAATTCATATAAGTTTGCGTTGTTAATCGCCACCGAAACTTGCGTGGCAATCGCTTTCACCAAGTTCAACATTTCGGTATTGAAGAAATTAACTTGACGATGAAATACCATCAACACGCCAATAGCATCTTCACCGACTAACATCGGAACAACGATTGCGCTTCTATGGTCTTGACCTGAAGCATCGCTTCGCACCCAACGTGAATCTTGGTACAAATCCTCAACCAAAACTGCATCCCGATGCTTAACCACCCAACCTGCCAACCCTTCTCCTATTTTCAAGGTAAAAGAGCGTGCGCTTTGGCTTACCCGGTCCGATAAATATCCATACCCTGCGCGGTAATGCAATAAATTATCTTCTGGGTTGACGAGCAATATCGTACCTTGTTCTGCACCTAACGTGTCGTTTAGCAATGACAATGTACGATTCAGTGTACGGTCTAAATCTAAACTTGAAGAAACTTCGGTAAGAATTCGAAGCAATGTATCGGTATTTTGTTTTTCTTGATTTAATTGCGCCGTGCGTTCTTGCACGCGGGCTTCTTGTTCAGATGCAAGTTTTTGCGTCTCAGCAAATAGGTTTCCGTTTTGGATAGCAACAATGGCTTGATTTGCTAATGTGCCGAGAATTTGCATATCTTCTTCACTGTACATATCTGGCAAATAACTTTGGGCAGAGAGCATACCGAGTGTTTTACCACCCAAACTCATTGGCACAGCCACAATAGAAAGCACTTGTTTCTCTTCATCACCAAAATGGGTTGAATCAGCAGAGACAGCCGAAGGCACACTTGAAATCAATTGAGGTTCGCCTGTTTGAATGATTTCACTACTCATACCTTTACCAAACGGTACAGGCTCACCAAAATAGCGTTTGCCCCGTTCATACAAATAAACAGGGTTAATTTGATTATTGACTTCATCATGCAAAGTAATAACAAACGTATCCAACGGCATGAGGCGCTCTGCGGCTTTATGCACAGAATGATAAATTTCTTCAGCATCTAAACTAGTACTCACCAATGAACTAGTTTCATTAAGTACTGCAAAACGTTCAGCAGTGCGCACAGAGGATTGATACAAACGTGCATTCTCAAGTGCAATAGTGGCTTGGTTGGTAATGGTGCGAGCGATTTCTAATTCGTTTACGCCAAAGCGCACATCACCGACCATTTGCACAAAAAGCAAAGCAGTCAAATGCTGGCTTGGGGCAAGTGGCAGGATTAATAAAGCCGTGGCATGGTCGCCGAACATATCAATAATTGAATGTAAGTCAGGCTCATTACGCACGTCATCCGTATTGAAAATGCCAAGCGACTCGCGTAAACGGCTAAATATCGGCGCATCTGGAAGAATACGCGGCAGTTTGGCACGAATTCGAGGCGTGGCAATTTTCCAAAGTGCCTGCCCCCGCTCAAAGGTCACAACAGATACGCGTTTAGCATTTAAGCCTTTATACAATTCTTCAGCCGTCAAATTCAAAATTTGGTCTGTATCTAAAGAGCGAGTTAAAGCGGAAGTAAAGCGATTAAGTGTTGTAAGGCGTTGTGAGCGTTGGTCAAGTTCGGTAGCACGGCTAACGCTATCTTCATACAAACGAGCATTATCCAAAGAAACAGCCGATTGGCTTGCGAAAGTCAAGCCAACTTGTACTTGTTCACGGGTGAAATAATTGGCTTGCCATTTTTCTACCGCTAGCACACCGACCATTTCACCTTTTGAAACCAATGGAATACCCAACCACGATAAACGCGGCGTTTCAACAGGTGGGAAGCGTGGGTCTTCACGTACATCTTTGATGAGAATCGGTTGCCCAGTTTGCGCCATTTCTTTGAACAGTGCACTATCTGCCACAGCTACTGCTAAACCCAACCGTTGCTCAATATCTGAAAAGCCGCGTGTAGATGCAACTGTAAGGCGTTCTTTTTCACGCAACCAAAGCGTGGCAGTATCATACGGGAGAACTGGGCGCAGTTGGTCGAGGAGTGTATTAATTAATTGGTCACTACTCAGGCTGGAGGTCAGTGCGGCAGAAGCGTCGTTGAGGGCTTGTAATTGTCCGGCACGTTCTTGGGTATCACGCACGAGGCGCAAGTTATCCATTGATAAAGCAACTTGTTGCGCCAATGAAATTAGTAAGGCTTCATCTTCATCACGGAATGCCCCGGTAGCATTGAAATTATCCAACACCAACAAACCGAGATTTTGCTCGTTAGCAATAATCGGAACGAGCAAAGAAGAAACAGGTAAACGTCCGCCGGTAGCTTGACGGTAATAAGAAATATTTTCAGCAGATAAGTTGTAATCACGCGCGAAGTTAATTTCATCTACACGGCGAGCACGTTTATTCATAAAGGCGTTACCGGGCAAAGCCTCGCCTAACCGATAATTAATTTTCAACATGCTTTCATTATCCGCATAGCCTGAAACAGCACGCGGCGTGAGCATTTCATTTTTCTGATTCCAAACCAGCACTGCGCCCGCATGTGCAGTTTGGATGACTTTTCTAGCACTATCTAACAATGACTTAACAATCGCATCAGATTCCATGCCTGATAGTTGGCGACTGAAATCAAGCAGCAGGTTTACCTCGTCTAATCTACGGCGCGTTTGGTCAAGGTATTTGATGTTTTGCAGAATTAAAGAAGTTTGCTGTGAGATTTGTGAATATACTTGGCGGTCTTCATCAGTGAAAGATTGCATCGGCTCTGGGCTAGTGGCTAGCATTGCCGCTGCAGGTTTATTCTCTACAATAACAGGTAAACAGATAACCCCTTTAGCACGAAGCGAAGTGAGTAAAGCCGAGTCGCGCCATTCATCATCTTCATCTAAATTCGGAATCAAAATAGAATGCCCGCTTTGTAGCACGGCGCGCAATGGGTTGCGTTGACCAAATAACGCATCTATATTGATAGAACGTGGCGGGCTTCCTAAAATGTGAACCAAACGCGGACCTTCAGCATGATTTTGTGCTATCAACGCAACAGACATGCCCAATTGAGTTAACGTTTCGCGCCCTAAAGCCAATAGCGCAGAATTTTCATCCAATTGACGACTGACTGATTCAGTAATGGCTAAGCCTGCACGCACACGTTGGGCGCGGCGGTCTAAATTATGTAATGAAATAGTTTGCTCTAAATCTTTGCGAAGCAAAATGGGCAAATCGTTTTTGGCAATATCTAATAATTTTTGCTGACGATTCAAAGCCGATGAAAGCGATTCCATCTTGGTGCGTAAATCATTTTGACGCAAGACATTGCTAATCAACAATGCCGCTTGTGCGGCAAACACTTCTACTGATTCAATCGTGGCAATATCGGGGCGTAACCCATTGGATGGGTCATCCAAACTAATTAAGCCGACAATTTGACCTTCTGCATTTTCTAATGGCACAAGGAAAATATCTTCTGCATTCCATGAATTTGCAGTTTTACTTTGTGGCACATTAACATCTAATGTCACTTTATGCAAGTCAGGCGACATAACGGGTGTTTGGTCTGCGGGGATGAAGTAAGAACGGCTGGTCTTGAAGTCAGGGCGCATCAATTGTTGCAAACTGGCTAATGGTTGCTTGCGCGAAAGTAATTCATTTAAAGTTTCTTGAGGAAGCCCAACCCCAGTGACACGGCGTAATTGATTTGCATCTGCATCTAAAATACTCACCAACACCACGCGGAATGGCGTAGCATCACGAATGCCACGTGCGATAATTTGCAAGGCTTGGTCTAAGGGCTGGTCGTGACCTAAACCGTAGCTGACATCTGTCAGGCGAACCAACGTCTCAGACCTGCGTCCAATCAATTCACTGCGTTGTTTTTCGGCTTGATAGCGTTGTGCATTGCTAATGGCAATGCCTGCTTGCACTGCTAACATTTGCATTAATTCAGCAGTATCGGCAGAGAAAAATTTTCCACGATTGGAATATATACTCATCAAACCAAGTACCTGTGAATGATGCACAATCGGTAAAATAATGCCAGAACGCGCCCCTTCATAAGGTGGGTAAATGCCATCTTGAATAAAATCTGAAACAATGAACGGTGCATTATCCTTAATAGCAGTCCGCTCAGCAGAGCTCAAGCCAGGGTGATGTTCTTGACCAACAGAAAGTTGAACTTGCGGATTCGATGAATCACTACCTGATTTGAACAAAAGCACAGTCCCAGAGTCCGCATGAGCCAAACGCACGGCTTCGCCATGAATCACTTGAAGCAGATGATTCAAATCTAACGAAACACCTAACTCTTTGTTGACGTGTGCAATTGCAGAGAGATTATCAACCCGCTTCCTTAACGTATCGTCAGTTTGTGAGAGCAATTCAGCGGACTCAATCGCTGATGCAATTTGCCCTGCGGCTGTGGAAACAATTTGTAAATCAAACGGGTTAAATTGATTGACTTTACTGCTTCCAATCATCAACTCGCCAACACTGCGTTCACGCACTACCAGTGGGGCTACAATGGCTGATTCCATGCCGAGTGCATTATTCAAATTGCGATAAGCAGGTAATACCCTTCTATCTGTGCTAAGCCTGCCAGATAAAAATGGTTTTTTGCTTCCTGAAACGCTGAACCGATAATTGGGGTCATCTACAAAAATTTGCATGAAGGTATTGCTAATTTCTTCCGAAACGCCATAGGTTGATTCGCGGTTGAGGCTTAATACACCGCGCGCTTCATCTAACAAAAAGATGGCGCCCATGTCGGCTTGGAAGAGACGAGCAATTTCTTGCATGGAATATTTTAGAATTTCATCTAACGTAGCAGAAGAAGATGAAAGGCTGGCAATACGGCGCAGTGCATCGGCACGTAAGGCGCGTGCGCGGGCTTGTTGTACTAACAAAACATTTTCAATAATTGCGGCGGCTTGATTAGCAACAATATTCATTAAGCGAAGCTCTTCTTGATTAAAAGAAGAAGAGCCTCGGATATGATGACCAATTTGTAGATAACCGAGCATACGTCCCGAAGAAAGAAGCGGAATGAAGGCATTGTCTCGTAGGCTGGCGGCGGTGGCTACATCGGCTAAGCCTAAATTACGCCAATTTTCATCTGTCATGGCGTTTTTGGTGATAATGGGTTGTTGGCTGGTAATGATTTTTTCAGCAGGACTATCAGGAGCAATGCTGGCGCGATAAATTTCTACTACTTGAGTGGGCAAGCCGTGAAATGGATTTTTTCCTTCGAGTGTGCGTTTATCTTCATCATACAAAAGAAAGCCGACAATTTCAGTTTTGAATAATGGCAAAATGCTTTCAACCAAACGCGTGAACATATCTTGCATATCACGCACGGAGCCGAGAGATTGATTAAGGTTAGCAAGCCCAATTAATTCTGAACGGCGGCGTTGTTCATCTTCATATAATCTTGCATTGCGAATGGCAACCGCGGCTTGACCTGAAATTAACACCAGCAAGTCCATATCATGTTGACCAAACGCGCCTGTGCTTAGTTGACCTGCTTCAAGCGTGCCGACCAATTCGCCACCTGCTATTAATGGAATGCCTAAATAGGATTGCACAGAAATTAATTCACCGTTGATGAGTTCAGATTCTTGCACGTTTTCAATCATCAAAGGATTCTTTTTTGTGGCGACATGTTCAGTCAGGCTTCCAAATTGAGATTTGGATAATGAACCAGTAACTCCCAACCTGCCAGTGTTTAGGCGATTGCGATGTGGTGCGAGTGTTTTTCTATCTTCATCCCATATTTTTAATTCAAGCACATCAGATGGTACAAGTTTGCCAACATTATTGAGAATAGAATTGACAGTTGTATTCAAATCTAAACTAGCCGCAATGCTTTGACTAAACTCAGTAGCGATTTCTAAAATTTCGCTTGAGTCGCCGTTGCTTTGTTCCGCAGTGGCAATGCCTTCTTTACCGCGCAAAGCCACCAACATAAGTGGATATACGCCGGGAATTTCATAAGATGTAATTTCTACCAACCTGCCACTTATCGAAACCCGTTTTGAGTTTGGAGAAGCGCACACGTCTAAAAAGTCATCTGATGGACGTACATATCTAGCAAGGCGTTCTAAGTCATATGGTTCGCTTTCGCGCAAACCAAAAAATGACCTAGCCCGATTGCTTAAATATTCCACACGCCCACCGGGCTGGAGGATTAAAACTGCATCATTCGATTGTGTAGCTTCTGGGAAAGTTGGAGCAGTAAAATTAGCCTGTGTCACAGTCTGTGAGCGTAACATCATGCGTAATGCTACGAAAGTAATTGTAATTACAATTAGCCCTACAACAGGCACTAAGAGGCTAATATTATCCATGATGCCACAAACTCAATTGCTTAGGCAGTCGAAGCCGCCGCCGCATCCTGTCTGCGGGCTTCCGCCGCGAGTTCGGTAATTTCACGAATATCAGCAAAACTATGTAACTCGGGTGAAACCAAGCCCGCAGAAAACGTCATAAAACCCACCTTTTCAACGCCGCCTTCTGCTTTGGGTGCTTGAATGAATCCTTGTTGGCGGTCTATAAAGTTATAGTGACTTTGCACTTCTTCAGCAAAGCGTTGTTTGACTTTTTGCCGAATGAGCGGAGCCGCTTCATTAGTTGTAATAATGATGAAGTTATCGCCTCCTGCGTGACCGATAAAGTCGCTGGCGGTGCCGAGTTCATCTACCACTTCGCCGATTAGCATAGCCGCGAAACGAAGCACATCATCGCCAGCCACAAATCCATACACATCTTTGAAGGCTTCAAAATTATTCACGCGCACGTCAAGCAATGCCCAACTTTTTTCGCGGATAATTTTGCGCAATTGTTCTTCGATTAAACGTCCTGCAGGTAAACCTGAACGCGGGTCTGTTAAACTTTCACGCTCGGCACGTCTTATCGCGCCTTGCACACGAAGTTTTAATTCTTCAATGTCAAACGGCTTGGTGATGTAATCATCCGCACCCAATTCCAAACCTTGTAATTTGTCACTGCGTTCATCTTTTTGCGTTAAAAAGATAACTGGAATATGACTAGTGCGTGTACTGGTTCGCAAATTACGACAAACTTCATACCCATCAATATCTGGCAACATAATATCCAGCACAATTAAATGCGGCAAAACTTGCTTTGTTTTTTCCAAAGCATCTTTTCCGCGATTCGCCACATCTACATCAAATTGCAAGCCCGAGAAATAAATCTTGAGCATGTTGGCGATATCAACATCATCTTCTACCACCAAAAGGCGAGCATTAGCCATGTAAACCTCCTGAAGCACGTCCTTTGCGTTTTGCATTTTTACGAACCGCTTCAATTTGTTCTTGTGTTACTTCTTTTTCAAATGACCGAAAACCACTCATACGAAACCCATGTTTCTCTGCAATTGCAGTAATGTCTTGCACGCGCTCCAATGTAATTTCTTTGCCAACTGTATAATCTTCAAAACGACCTTCCAATGCCAAAGCAATCGTCTCAGCCATACAGGCATAAGCCTTGCCTTCTGGAAAGCCAAAATTAAAATGAAAATTTACGGGACCTGGCACATCCACCATGCCGCCGTCAATCACTAATATATCATCTCTCACCGCCGCCACCATTGCAGAAACATCGCGGGGGCGCGCCACATCGCACACCACACTACCCGCTTGCAAATGTTCTGGGTAAATAATATCGTGAATAGAACTTGTGACTGTCAAAATTAACTGCGCTTCCTTTAAGACATCCATTTTCGTACTGATACATAACTCGCTTCTTGCACTGACCTGCAACCTGTCTCGCAGACCTGCAAGTTTTTTCTCATCCCGGGCAATGAGAAAGGTTCGGGCGCACTCACCAGCAATCAGTTCCGCACAGACGCGCCCAATCGAGCCAGTGGCTCCCACAACCGCAACTGTCGCATCTTCCATTTTTATATCCATCACTTTTGCCGCATCGCGAATGGCTTGTACGGCAATCATCACCGTGTATGAATCACCAGTGGTGACGGGTATATCTAACTTATCAGCAATCGTTTTACCAGCATCACCAACGACTGATGTAAACGCGCCTAGCCCAAGAATATTTGCGCCAAGTTTTTCAGCCATGCGCCCAGTTTGAATAATTTTATTATAGACCGTGCGCTCAGGCAACTGCATCATGCGGCGTGGTGTGTATGGACATGCAATAAACCAACCTTTGATTTGTTTGCCTGTGGCTTGTGATGTGATACCTTCTATTTCTGAAATGTACACCGGCGGGAAGAAGGTGGAGAAAAAGTCTATTTGTTTTTCGTTTAATACTTTTCCTAAAAACGGAAACTTACGACTGACATCTCGCTTGGGGTCGACGGGGTGTATGATG
>JAEURG010000285.1 GCA_016789345.1 Anaerolineales bacterium
CCCGGCACAGCCTTTAAGAAAACTTGGCGATTGAAAAATATCGGCACTTGTACTTGGAACAGCAACGATGTTTCATTAATTTTTGATAGCGGTGAACGCATGGGCGCACCAGCTTCGCTTGCTATTCCAACAACGGTTGCACCCGGGCAAACTGTAGATATTACAGTAGATATGACCGCGCCGAGTGCGGCAGGGCGTTATTTTGGCTACTGGAAATTCAAGAGCAACAGCGGCGGTAATTTTGGCATTGGCTCAACCGCCAACAAAACATTCTGGGTTGAGATTCGTGTTGGCTCTTCTGCTGGCACAGGCTACGACTTCACAGCAAATGCGGCTTCGGCGGCATGGTCAAGTGGCGCGGGTGCATTAACCTTCCCCGGCACAGATGGAAGCGCGAATGGGTTTGGAATCAGTCAAGCGAATCCCAAACTTGAAAGCGGAGTCACATCGGCTCAGGCTGGTTTGTTATTTGCTCCTAACAATGTCACCAACGGTTATGTGCAAGCGTCTTATCCTGCTTTCCGCGTGCAAAGTGGTGACCGCTTCCAAGCCACGATTGGTTGTGAACAAGGTGCTACGCAATGTTATGTGGCTTACAGTTTGAATTATCAAATTGGAACTGGACCCGTAAAAACCTTTTGGACCTTCCGCGAAAAATACGAAGGCTGGACGTATAACGTCAACCTTGATTTGAGTTCATTAGCGAATCAAGATGTGAAATTTATTTTGGTTGTGAATGCCTATGGCTCACCAACAGGTGACCGTGCATTATGGGTGAACCCAGTGATTGCGCGTGCAGGTGGCTCACCTCCACCTCCTCCGCCAACAGTAACAGGTACGCCTCCAACTGCCACACCGACAAAAACAGGCACAGTGCAACCCAATGCTTGTGACCGCGCTCAATTTGTCGCGGATGTGACCATCCCAGATGGCACTGGACTTGCGCCCGGCATTGGCTTTAACAAAACTTGGCGATTGAAGAACATCGGCACATGCACTTGGACGAATTACAGCCTTATCTTTGACTCTGGCGAAAAGATGGGTGGCAACGACTCATATCTGATTTCAAATACCGTTGCGCCCGGTCAAACAGTGGATATTACTATTCCATTAACTTCACCGACAACTGCTGGAACTTATCGCGGCTATTGGAAGTTACGAAACAATACTGGCATTCCATTTGGAATTGGCACGGGTGGCATAAAATCATTCTGGGTTGAAATTAAAGTGACTGGCACAGGTATTAATCCCGGCACAGCCACAAAAACAAACACACCCGGCACGCCAGTCACTCCTGCCACGCCAGCGGCTGGTACAAGTTATGACTTTGCCGCTAATGTGTGTGCCGCCACTTGGTACAGCGGAGCAGGTCAACTGCCATGTCCCGGAACAGATGGTGATGCAAAAGGTTTCATCTTAATTGCTAACCCTTCTAAATTAGAAAATGGAACGAATGATAGTCGCACAGGTTTGCTTACCTTTCCGCAAAACATAAACAATGGGTACATTCAAGGCATTTACCCAAGTTATCTTGTCAAGTCTGGAGATAAATTCCGCGCCACCATTGGATGCGAAATCAATGCAACCTCTTGTTATGTCGTCTTCCGCTTAGATTATTCTGTTTCAGGCAGTACATCTATTCAAACTTTTTGGGCGTTCGTAGAAAAATATGAAGGTCAAGTGTATAACGCGGATATTGACCTCTCAGCGCTTGCTGGTCAAAACATCAAATTTATTTTGACAGTTTTATCCACAGGTTCACCAGCAGGTGACCGCGCCTTGTGGACTGCGCCTCATATCTTCAATGCTTCATCTGGTGTGCCAGCCACTGCAACACCCACAAACACGACTGCCGCACCAAGTGCAACACCTACAATTACAAATACAACTGCGCCAGCCACTGCTACCGAAACACCCACAGTCACACCAACTGCAACACCTTAATACACTTACATAAAAAGTTCCCGTCATGCACAATGACGGGAACTTTTTAATTTCTAAAGCGTTTTCTTTGATAGGAGAAGATATGAAACGATTCATCATTTTGATTTTAATGTTTTTGACCGCTTGCTCTTCATCAAACCCCGCTTCTTTTTTTAACGTGACGCCTGTTCCTTTCAACCTCAACATGGGTTCTACCTCCGAGCAGATTCAAAAAGCCTTATGGGAATCTGCTTCCCACTGGACAAATCTGCAAATGAGTGGAGTCACCACTTGGTACGGCGTGGACGGTTCTGTTTTACAAACATCTCAAGAAAAAGTTTGGTTAGACCCTATCAATAGTCGTTATCGAGTTGAATTGCAAAGTAATGTGGATAATCTTTTGAAAATCAGCGATGGCTTTATGATTTCCAACATCAACTTGAATAGCAATCAACTTGAACAATATGCTTACCCTGATTTTGCAAAAGTAGGTCAATACATTCCGCCACTTGTGGAAGGTCAAGTAAATCCAAACCCAATTTGGGGACAAATCGGCACACCTTTATCTCAACTCGCTTTCACATCAGATTATTCACAAAATACTGGAGTCTTTACTCCAATAACCATTGAATCAATTGCAGGGCGTGAGACGTTAGTTGTTGAATGGCGTTTTAGTGCAAACAGTCAACCTTCATGGAGGATGTGGATTGATACCCAAAAAGGAATCATGTTGAAGTTACAAGAATTTGGCAAAGATGGAAGTGGCGTTTTACAAAGTGAACGAATTGTTCAAACGATTGCCTTTGACCAAACTTTGGATGTGAATCTTTTTGTAACGCCAGCAAATTTTCAACAAGCGGCGACTCCGACTCAGGTTGGGTCAATGCCTGTGGTGACAGAATCAAGTTCAACATCCGAAGAAGAGGCGGGGGAGTTGTATTTCTTTTTGCAACCGCGTACAGCAGGTCAATCGATTGAGTTAGTCAAAGTATCAGGCTTGTGTGTTTTTGATTCATCCAAATGCCCGCCTTTAGAAAAAATCAAAGTTCCGTTTCAATTTAATTTTACAATCAACGCTTTGAGTTGGTCGCCGGATGGAAAGTATGCCGCGTTTGCATATTCTGATAATGCAAACGGCACGCCGACAAAGTTATGGATATTTGACGCCAATGCAAAAACATGGACTTCGATTGCGCAGTTTCCATACATTGACCCTCCATTTTGGTCGCCAGATGGTTCGTGGATTGCATTCCGCACACAAGATGGTTTGGGTGGCGAAGATGTGTATGTTGTTAGACCCGATGGCTCTGAATTGAAAAGTATTTCAACAAGTTTGCCAGCCGAAGGCAGACCATACATTATGGATGGTTGGTATACAGAAAATGTGATGATGCGTTCGGCGTTGTTAGGAAGTTCTGGAAATATTTATTTAGTGCGTGCGGAAAATGGCCAAGCACGCCCGATGTTTGAAACATTATTAACCAAAGCGCAATTTGTTGCTTCGCCCGATGCAGGTTTTTTGGCGTATGATGATTTTGACCAAAGTGCCAATTTACATTCATTAAAAGTGATGGAGCCTGATGGCGCAAATGCGATCACAATTGCACAATTTACTGGCGGTTCAATTTATCCGTTGATATGGTCGCCAGACAGTAGTTTGTTGGCTTTCAATTATTATGGCTTGACCAATGAACCGACTGCCGAAGTGTATGTGATTCGCAGAACGGGTGAAAATTTATCTTTGGTGTATAAAGGCACAACGATTGGGCGTTTGTTGTTTTCACCGAATGGAAAATATTTATTGGTAGAAGAAACGACATCAATTTCAGGCGGTCATTTGTTTTTAATCAATTTAGCAACGCTTGAACAAAAGATGTTGGGAGCGCCGGGTTTATCCACTGATTATGATTGGTATGCCCCTTCATGGAGACCTTGAGAAGGAAAGAAGAAAGAAATGACTCATCGTGTGGTGAGTCATTTCTTTTATTACGGCAAATTTAGTTTTAATATCGGGCTTGGCACATAAAAAATTGAACTCGTACCAGGAAAAGTAAGCAAATAATCTCCCGCACCTTGTACTATAATCGCGCTGTCATCGTAATACCAACCCCTAAAATAATTAAACATTCCACTTGTGATTCTTTGATTTGTTTCAGTAATATAAATGCCATTAAAGCTAGCATAATATTTATTTCTTGGAGAAGGAACATCGGTATGGTAAAGAGAGAAATCTATGATTTCATACTTAACATCTAATTCTTTCAATAAGTTTTCAAGCCGTTCTCCCCATTCTTCTGTATCAAGAGAGGATTTACGGAAGATAACATTTCTATCCTCATCAAGGTCAGAAGATAAGCCAAT
Organism: Anaerolineales bacterium; assembly: GCA_016789345.1. Taxonomy (GTDB): domain Bacteria; phylum Chloroflexota; class Anaerolineae; order Anaerolineales; family Villigracilaceae; genus Villigracilis. Next base: position 4,285 of record JAEURG010000285.1, read on the forward strand.
TACACTTTGCCATCTGTGATTGATGAAAACGTGATCCGCGGACTTAATATATTCATAATATTTAGGATCAAATCTTCCGTCTTTTAGTGGGAGTTCATTTAAATCGAGCAATTCATAGCGTATGCCATTTGGTAAATCAAGAACGTAATGAGGACGATAGCCATTCCTATCTGGGCTACCATAACTACCTCTCAACCAGACCATATCCGAACTTAGAAAAATTCCTTTATCTAGTAAAAGCGGGTCATTAGGAAGTTTTCTTTTTTCTCCTGTGAGTAAATCTAACAAATACATCCTACCAGTTCGTACTTCACGCACAAATAGCGTCTCGCCATCTGGTACGCCACGCGCTCCAGGTCTTGTACAGGCAGAGACGAGCACTTCTGTATTGGGAGGGCGAAAAACATCTTGTGCAAGACACAATGCCAATGATGGCAAATTGCAACATAAAAATATAAAAAAGACAATACCAAGTGTGTATCGAAGAGGTTTATTTTCTTTGAGTTTTTTCATATCATTTAACCTCCTATATTATTTTCTTTTTACATCCAAAATCGCAATTTTTGTTGAATGATTAAACGGGCTGGAATCTGTAATCGGATTACCAATTTTTTGATACCCAATGAAGTCTTCTGGCACGGGGATTAATTCTCGAATGCTCAAATAGCCATCTTTGCAAATGGTTTCAAGAACTTGCATATATTCTTTTCCGCTGATATACACGCCGTTATTAATTGAAATCAGATAGCCACCATCATTAATCAACGGGCGGACTTTGTTAATCAAGCGCACGCTTTCATGTTCCAAATCCACTTTGCCTTTGGAGGTGGATGAAAAAATGGGTGGGTCTATGATGACGCAATCAAAGGTTTGTCTGCCTGTTTTGAATCTCGAAATGGCGGGGAAAAAATCTTGGGCGATGAAATTTTGTTTTTGAATGGGGAAATGATTTAATGAATACGAATCTTTGGCAAGGCTGAGAAAATTTTTGTTTCTATCGGTTTGGACGACTTTGCTTGCTCCGCCAGCCATTGCGGCGACTCCTAAACTGCCAGTGTATGCAAACGTATTCAATACCGTTTTATCTTTTGAGTTTTCAATTAACCATTTTCGTAAGTTGCTTGTATCTAAATAAAAACTAGCATCGCGATTCATGGTCAAGTCAATGGCGTACCAGACATGATGTTCTTTTATTTTTTTATCTGGCTCGCCGAATAGGATTTGTCCGCGTTTGTTTTCTTGCGTTTTTCCGTTTCTTGTTTTGAGGATGCCTGCGCGTAGCCAAACTAGAGTATTACTGAGATAATCAACAAGTTGATGTATCAATTCTTGATTTGGTTCATCACTATAATCATGAATCAATAATGTAGTTGCATACACATCTAAAGCCAGTGATGGATAGCCTTCGTAAAATCCGTTGAAGAGGCGAAAAGAGGTTTGATGGTCAGAATCAATTATCCGCAAGCGTGAAGCGAGGGCTTGGGCAAGCAAAGGTTTGAGAGAGTCAAAATCCATATCAAAATCTTAATCTATTTTTTGAATATTTTTTGGATTAAAGATTGAGATTTGTTTTATTTTCAAAACTGCTTGTGCTTCTTGATTTAATTCCACCCAATAAAAACTACGGTGTTCAGAATACGGGTCTATTTTGATAACTTTGCCTTCGTACCAACTCGCTTGCTCGCCAAACTTCGCATCTAATTGGATGCGAACATGGTCACCGATTTTGATTTTGTTGCTCATGCCTTACGATTTGCAAACCAAAATATTACTGCGGCAATGACAATCGTAATTGTTCCATTAATTGCCCATTGCGGGTTGCCGCTCATGTAACTGCCTGGCAAAATGCTTAAGCCTTGTAAAACCCAAACTAAGCCAGCAAGTATAAATAGCACTGCAAAAAATTTGATAATGTTTTTTAACATCAAGCATCCTTTTATTATTAGACCCTAAAGGTTTTTAAAACCTTTAGGGTCTTTGTATTATGGATTCGGTGTGCCTTGTACGGCAATGCCGACCCAAGTAAAGACTCGTTTTTCGCTGATAGCACCAGAGGCAACCCATACGGGCTGACCTTGGTCATCTACTCCTGATTGGCGCACCGGAATAACCCACCAACGCATCACATGGGCTACGTTATCATTTGGTCGGAAGGATGTCGGCACAATGTATTTTGTATCAGTCACATAATCTGTGATGCGACGCGTTTGTGTTGCGGTGACATCTTCAATAATTACTTGATAGGCTTCGCCGTCTCTTAACACGCCGACAGATGCCCACTGCAATGTGACCACGTCATTGGCTAGGGTGAAGGCGGCTCCATCCGCAGGCAGTAACAAGTTTGCCGCAGGGTATGGAGGCGGAAGCGTCGCGGTGGGAGTTGGTCCGGGAGTCGCGGCACGCATACACAGCGGAATGACCAACGTAGAGCCGAGGAATACATTATCTGTGGTTAAGCCGTTCCATTCTTTAATCGCTTCGGCTGGCACAGCATAATTTAATGCAATGCTGAATAATGTGTCGCCTTCTTGCACAGTGACTTGCACAGTTTGACAAGATTGACGTGTCGCATCTGCTGGTGGGGGTGTGTTGGTTGCTGGAGGTGGGATAGTGGGCGTCGGGTAAGGAATTAATAGCCTTTGTCCCTGACTAATTGGACAAGTGGAAGGCAAATTATTTTGAATAATAATGCTTTGAACAGATACATTAAAGTTGAAGGCGATTAATGAACAAGTTTCGCCAGGTCCAACCGTATATTCAAAGGGTGGTTGTGGTGTGGCAGTTGGAATGTCTGTTGCAGGGAGGGTTACGGTTGGAGAAGGTGTGATGGTCGGTGTTTCAGTTGGTGTAGGAGTTTCTACTGGGTCAAATGTGCCTTCTGGTGCGCTAGCACGCACTGAAAAATAAACAATGGATGCGGCAACGATAATCACCACTGCAAGTATGCCAACTGCGGCTGGCAAACTTAATGTCACTTGCGGCAAGCGCGTGGCTTGCACTGGTTTTTCTGCTTTTTGCGTAGCTTTTTGAACCGATTTTGGTTGCTGAGGTGAAACGTTAAACTCTGTGCCACATACCAAACAACGCACTGCATTTTCGCTCAAGCGTGTTCCGCATGTGGGGCAAATTTTTGTTTTATTACTAGATGAAGATTCGATACTCATAGGAAGGGATTATATCATTTAACGATGATAGGAATTTTGATGGAGATTAGGGTTTTTTAACACCAGAAAACTAATCTTCTGCTGCTACCACTTTTTGTTTGGTTGTGACCAACACTTTATCTACCCGTCGTCCGTCCATGTCAATCACTTCAAAGCGTAAATTATGCCATTCAAAATGGTCTGCTGTTTGTGGAATACGCCCTAAGGAAGCCATCACAAACCCGCTCAATGTTTCATATTCGCCTTCATGTGGAAGTGTGGTTAAGTGAAAAATTTCTTTGAACTCATCCACTTCCAACATGCCATCTAAAAGCCAAGAGCCATCTTGCCGTTGCGTGGCTTGCGGTTCTTCCAAATCCATTTGCCCCACAATTTCTTCCAAAATATCGTTAATTGTCAACAAGCCTTGAACGCCGCCAAATTCATCTACAACCAATAAAATTTCTGTATCACTTTTTTTCAGAACTTCTAATGCACGCGAAGCCAAAGTGGTTTCAGGAATAAAAAAAGCAGGTTTTGCCAACTCTTTGAGGTTAATGTTTTTTCCAGATAAACTAACCACCAACAAATCCCTAGACTTAACAATTCCTAAAATGGTCTCTAAAGAATCTTGCCTGATGGGAAAACGCGAATAAGGACTATTGGCAATCTTTTCTAAAATTTCTTCCGTTGTGTCATTCACGTCCAGCCATACAATTTCAGTGCGTGGAGTCATCAACGAATAGACTCGTTGGTCGCCGAGACTGAACACACCTTCCACCATATCTTGTTCTGCTTCTTCAAATACGCCAGCCTGTGTGCCTTGCATAATCAACATCTGCAATTCTTCTTCTGTAATCGGTGGCTCGTTAGATGGATTCACCCCGATTAATCTCAACACAAAATTTGTAGCATTGCTCATCAACTTAATAAACGGTGAAAAAACTTTGGAGATGAAGAGTACAGGTCCCGCTACCACAATCGCGATTCGTTCTGGGCTATTAATCCCCAAGCGTTTTGGAACCAACTCACCTAACCATAGGCTAAGGATTGTAATTGTCACAACTACAATACCTAATGCAATCGAGTCACTGTAATCACCAATATATGGAACATTTAACAATGCCGCCGCTAATGTTTTAGAAATTGTTGCACCACCAACCGCACCCGCTAAGATGCCGATTAACGTAATCCCAATCTGCACGGCAGAAAGAAAAATATTAGGGTCTTCGAGCAATTTGATTGCCAATGAAGCGGATTTATTTCCCTCGCTTACTTTTTGTTGCAAACGTGCCTTGCGTGAAGCCACCAAAGCCGCCTCAGACATTGCCAAAATACCGTTAATTAAAACCAAAATTAAGATAACAACAATTTCATTACCTATACTCATGAGTTCCTTTTAGGTTAAATAAAAATATCCGCGCAAGTTGATTCGCGGTTGCGGATTTCGTGAATTTAATCGAACGAATGGGGAAAAGACTAGGGTCTGGTTCTATCGGAATTTCAGACATGATGTTTATTGCAACTAACTGCCCTATTGTACCTGAAAGTTTTACTTTTTTGAAACTTCATCCTCAATTTTTTTCAATCTCTTATTTATGCTGGCATAACCACGTTTAATCACAATCGGAATGATGATGACCAAAGCGATTAATCCGCAAGTGATGCCTAACTCAAGAAAACTGATACGAAGCATAGATTTATTTTACCTTGATACCTTTTCCTGTAACCGCTTCACCAATCACCCATACCTGTTGATTTGATTCCTCAGCCTTTTTCTTAAAGTCAGCCAATTGCTCTTTCGGTACACCAAGTAATAAACCTCCACTTGTTTGCGGGTCAAATAACAGCATTTGAGATGGTTCGTCTAATGTTTTATCGAAAGTCACAAAACTTTCAAAATGTTTTTTATTATCAAACGCACCACCGGGGAAGATTCCTTTTTCAGCATAGCCTTTTGCACCACTTAAGAAAGGCAATTTCTCAAATTCAATTTGCAACTGCACATTGGACGATTCAGCCATTTCTACGCCATGACCGATTAATCCAAACCCAGTTACATCCGTTCCACCTTTTAGATTAAATTCTACAGCCAACTTGCCTGCTTTTTTATTTAACCTAGACATCCACTCAATTGCTTCTTGAATATGCGCCTCTTCTACTTTTTCTTGCTTCAAAGCAGTCGTAGTGACTCCTGCGCCAAGTGGTTTTGTCAAAACTAGCACATCGCCAACTTTGAGTCCGCTTTTGCTGATAATCTTTTGCGGATGCACAAATCCAATCACAACCAAGCCATATTTTGGCTCTTTGTCTTTGACAGTGTGCCCGCCAGCAATCACAACGCCCGCTTCTTTTGCTTTCTCTGCACCACCACGCATAATTTCACTCAAAATTTCTGTTGGCAAATTATCTGGCAATGCCGCAATGTTCAATGCGAAGAAAGGCTTTCCGCCCATCGCCCACACATCAGACATAGAATTTGCCGCCGCAATTGCGCCGTATTCATAAGGTGTATCTACAACAGGTGTGAAAAAATCTGTGGTGATGACGATGGCTTGCTCATCACTTAAACGCCAAACAGCCGCATCATCTGGGGATTCCAAACCAACTAACAAGTCAGGAAATGAAGCGGGGTCGAAAATGTTTTTGATGGGACTCAAAACTTGAGTCAGTGCATCAGCACTTAATTTAGACGCTCAACCCGCACACGTTGACAATGTCGTCAGGCGGATTTCACGTCCATTCTGAGGAATGGGCATTACAAATAATCATCCCGCAGGTTTTTATTTGAACCTATAAAATTGATTCAAACCTGCGGGATGTTTCTACATACTAAATTATTACGGTGCTGGCAACGGCAAAATAAACTGATTATCCGTCGGCACGAAAATAGTTGTCACCCCGGGCGCGAGATTCAAAATGTATTGATATTGAATCAACTCTGGCGTTAAAGAAGCCGCCAACAACCGATTCGCTTCGGCTTCGGCTTGCGCTTGAATAAGCCGCGCTTCAGCCGCACCTTGTGCCGCAATCACTGCCGCATCTGCTTGACCTTGCGCAACTTGACGGGCTTGTTCGGCTTCTTGTCTCTTTTGTTCAACAACAAACGCGGCTTGTTGGGCTTGTTGTTCAGCAATTTGTTTTTGCTCAACTGCGGCGGCGTATTCATCACTAAAGCGAATATTGCGAAGCACAAAATCACGCAAGACTAAGTTATTGCTTGTAAAAATTCTTTCAAGTGCTTCAGTGATTAATTGCTCCATTTCAGCGCGTTTCGTGCTGACAATTTCTTCCACACCATATTGTGAAGCCACATCACGTATCACGCCACGTGCTTGCGGACGCACCAAACCATCTTCATAATTGAATCGCCAAGTGCGGTACAAATCTACAGCACGAAGTGGGTCAATGGCATAAATGACTGAAGCGTCAATATAAACTTGTTGCCCATCTTTTGTGCGCACCTGAATCGAGTCATCAGTCGCGCCTGCAATTTCATCTGCCGAAGATGACATGGTGTACGTCTGATTTAGAATCGAAAACCTTTCTACACGTTCTGCAAAAGGAATAATCCAATGCAAGCCAGCGGTTAATGGCTCAGGTCGAATACCATCGCCGCCGAATACAGTCACTACAATTGCTAAATCATCTGGTTCGATGAAAACCAACCCAGCCCCCACTGTGGTCATTAAAATAGCAAGTACCAATAAAACGACTGCGACAGTTGCTAACCCTTTCGATGGTTGGTTGCGGCTGGTGCGAATAAACATCGCGGCAACTACGCCAATCAAACCAATCCATGCAAACGATGCAACAAATTGAAGCAAACTTGAAATATTCATTGTTCCTCCGAGTTAATTTTTAGAATTATAACCGCTTGCTATGCACCACGAAGCATGTTAACATTTTTCCGATGAAAACTGGACAAGGCAAAATAGCAGAAATTTTATTAGATGGTTCAATGCGGATTGAATGCTCACCCGATTTGATTCCATCACCCGGGCAATATCTTCATGCTCACAAACCCGCCTCTGACTTGTCTCTGCCTGTTTCTCTTTTCCAAATGGATTCTTCCCCCAACGGATTCCGCTCCGCGCCACCCACACCACTTGACTGGCACCCCGGCGATTTGATTAACCTTCGCGGTCCGCTTGGGCATGGCTTTCATATTCCATCTTCTGCAAAAAAGATTGCACTCATTGCATTAGATGAATCAATTGCTCGTTTGTACGGATTAATTTCATTATCACTTAAACAAAATAGGGAAGTGGTTTTAGTTTGTGATTCAACTTCACAAGATTTACCCGAAGCCGTTGAGGTGCAACCATTACAAGCATTATCTGACGTTTTGAAATGGGCAGACTATCTTGCCATTGATATCGCTCGCCAGAATCTGAATCAGTTAAAAGAAAAGTTTGGGGAACAACAACCAACTATAAACAAGATTGAAGCGCAGATTTTAATCCACACCTCTATGCCCTGTGGCGGAATCGCCGAATGTGGCGTGTGCGCATTAACTTTGAATCACGAATGGAAAATGATTTGTAAAGAAGGTCCAGTTTTTAATTTCCTCTCCCTTTGGGAGAGGGGCAGGGGTGAGGGCTAATACCAAATCCTAAACGAAGTTGTTGTTGTGCCGCTCAAAGAATTTAACGAACAGTTGACATCTACATAAATCAAACTGCCGTAGGGTTGGTTTTGAAATTGTAAAGAAATAATGCCAATGCCAGTTGTGTTGGTTGCAATAATGGTTGAGTCATTCACACCATTGGGCCAATGCACAACGGCTGTGCAATTTGCATTAGCAACAGGTGCGCCGTTTTGGTCTTGCACAATCACAAAAAATAATTGATTATCACTTGCAAGCGTAACGGCTTTCCAAGCAAAGGCACGCACTTGCAAAGAAGTGACGATGATGGGTGCATTATCAAGAGGGCTAGCAGGCGCAAGCAAAGCAGGGTCTTCACCTAGTCTATCGAAATAAATTCTACCTAAATCTGAAACAGCAACACGTTGACCTTCCAACATCCATGGTTGCCATTCGAGGCGGGCTTTCTCAAAATATTGCACTAATTTATTTTCGTGATATTCAAACCCAGAAATCGGATAACCGAATTGCGTTACTCCGCCGTATTGGTCAAAAAATTCGAGAAATGCAAAGCAAACTGAAAAACCAGTTTCTGCATACAACCTGCACGCAAACGGATTATCAACATTCAATGCCCCAGCCGATATGTATGTTTGACGCCCAAGCAATGTCAATTGCACACGTTGACCTGCTGGATTTTCAGCAACATATTCAAACCGCGCGCGTTGAAAATACTGCACGGTTTTGCCGTCTTTGCTTAAGAATTGTTCAGTGATAGGATAGCCGTATAAAAATGTAGCGTTCGGGTTGCTATTATAAAAAGTGAGAAATTCTCCAGTTACGTTATGTCCCGTCTCACTAAAATATTTAATATCTGGCGTTTGTGCAGAGACAATTCCCCAACTCGCTGTTAGTAAGGTGATGGCAATTAGAAGCGATAAAAACTTTCTTAACATAATTCACTGCTTTCATTATACTCATAAAACCATGTGGTCTATGAGGGCTTTAGTTAATATATTGATAGCACAAATACGCCTAAAAGGGAATAGGGAAAACACTACTTTAATAATTCAACAAGGCTTGGATGATTCTCTCTGAAGCATGACCATCCCCATACGGATTTGCCGCCTTCGACATTTTCTGATATTCAGATTCATCGCTTAACAACTTTTTCGCCTCTGACGTGATTTTAGTTGGTTCTGTTCCAACCAGCCTAAGCGTCCCCGCTTCGACTCCCTCCGGGCGTTCGGTCACTTCTCTCAATACCAAAGTTGGGATTCCAAATGCAGGTGCTTCTTCTTGAATACCACCTGAGTCTGTTAGTATCAATGTAGCATGTTTCATCAAATGCACCAGTGGAAGATAATCTAATGGCGGTAATAAAGTTATATTGTCTACATTTTTCAATAATCTATTCACTGGTTCTTGCACATTTGGATTTAAGTGAACGGGATACACAATTTGAAAATTCTTTTCTTTGGATAATTCTAGCAATGCCTTGCAAATATTTTCCATACCTAAGCCGAAGTTCTCGCGTCTGTGAGCGGTGACGAGAATTAGTTTGCTAGTTGCTAGTTTGCTAGTTAATTTGGTAATTTCTTTTGGTTCTTCTTGCTTGCTGACAAATTGCAACGCATCAATGACTGTATTTCCAGTCACTTTAATAATGTTTGGGTCAACGCCTTCTTTCAGTAAATTATTTTTAGACCATTCTGTTGGAGCAAAATGTAAATCTCCAACTGTGCCAGCAATGCGGCGATTAATCTCTTCGGGAAATGGCTGCCATTTATCATGTGTTCTCAAACCCGCTTCTACATGCCCGAACTTAATTTTGTGATAATAACAAAGCAAAGATGTAATTGCGACTGTGGTGGTATCACCTTGTGCTAAGACCCAATCAGGTTTGAAATCTACAAGCACAGGTTCTAAATTTGTAAAAATTGAAGCACTTAACTGTGAGAGCGATTGATTCTCACGCATCAAATCCAAATCATAATCTGGCATGATGTTAAACAATTCTAAAACTTGGTCTAACATCTGGCGGTGTTGCGCAGTCACACACACCCGTGATTCAATCCCTGCTGTTTCTTTAAGCAGTTTTACAACGGGAGCCATTTTCACGGCTTCGGGTCTAGTGCCAAAAACGGATAAAACCTTCATTAAATTATTTTCCTACACCCAATCTAAAAACTTCAAACCCAGCAGATTGCCATTCTTCTACTTTCCAAGCATTGACTGTATCCACGATAACTTTTGCTTTGGTTTTCTTAGCAATTTCTTTAGGATTAAGTTTTACAAATTCAGTATGCTTGACCAAAAGCAAAATTGAATCAGCATCTTTGATAGCATCTTCAAATGAACTTGCCATGTTGATTCCTGCAAGTTTTGCATCAGGCTTGAACGGTTCCCATGCTAAGACATTTGCACCTGCATTTTGTAAAAAATGCACCACTTCATTGGCAGGGCTTTCGCGTAAATCATCAACATCAGGTTTATAGGCTAAACCTAAAGCGGCAATATTTTTATTTTTCAAGTCACCAAGTGCAGATTTAACTTTTTCAACCACAAAACTTGGTTGAGCATCGTTCACTTGGCGTGAGTGATAAATTAACGGAGTCAATTCAGGTGCGGCTTCAACGAAGAACCATGGGTCAACGCTGATGCAATGACCACCAACGCCGGGACCTGGCGATAATATTTTCACACGCGGATGTAAACTTGCTAATGAAATCGCTTCCCATACATCTACGCCGAATTTATCTGCTAAACGAGAAAATTCATTTGCAATCGCAATGTTGACATCACGATAAGTATTTTCCATCAACTTGACCATTTCGGCAGTGGTGGCATCGGTTTGTAAAATTTTTCCTTTGACGAAAATTGAGTATAAATCTGCGCCTGCTTGGGCTGATTCTTTTGTCACGCCGCCGATGACACGGGCGTTTTCAATGAGTTCTTTCATGATTTGCCCGGGTAACACTCGTTCTGGTGAATAGCATAAGTAAAAGTCAGAACCAGCCGTCAGCCCAGACTTTTGTAAAATGTCAGTAACCAACTTGACGGTGGTTTGAGGCGGTGATGTTGATTCGAGAATCACCAAATTTCCTTTTTTCAAAAACGGCACAATTGATTCCGCGGCAGAAGTCACAGCACGCATATCTGCAAGTTTGTATTCAATGCCATTGTATGTGCCAACTTCATTTTCTTTGAACGGCGTTGGAACGGCAATGATGAAAACATCTGCCTCTTCGACTTTTGTGCTGGCTCTAAATTTTTTTGACTTAATCGCTTCGCTTAATGCTTCGGGTAAATCTGGTTCGTGGATGTGAACATTTCCTTCGTTGAGGGTTTGAACAATGTTTTCGTTAATATCTACACCTAAAACTTCCACACCATGTTTTGCAAATGTGGTGGCAGTGGGTAAGCCGATGTATCCCAAACCGATGACACAAATTTTATTGAATTTCACTAGGTCTCCTAAACGGGTGCGTCGCGCTTTATGAACTTACTTGACTCATAAAGCAAGTGCTTTATTGATTTTGATATATTTTCAATGTGTGCGCGACGCACATACGTTCCCATTATAAACGGTTGAGGAAATTATTTTTTGCAACAACTTGTTGATGAAATCGTATAGACTTATCATAAACCGTTGTATAATGAATTGGAGGAACTATGGATTTTTTACTTGACCCGAATGTTGCTTATGTATTTTTAGTGGCTGGTGTAGTGTTAGCTTTCTTTTCTGCTTCTACTCCGGGCACAGGCGTGGGGGAAGTGATAGCCTTGTTTTGTCTCGTTCTGGCTGGATATGCCACTTACAACCTTTCTATCAATTGGTGGGCGTTGGGGTTATTAATTGTGGGTGTAATTCCCTTCATTCTTGCAGTTCGTAATCCAAAACGGTGGGTCTTGTATCTGGCAGTTTGTATTTTTCTGCTTGTGATTGGTTCAGTATTTCTGTTCCCTGCTACTGAAGGTTTGATTTCTGTAAACCCAATATTGGCTTTCTTTGTTTCCGTCATCATGTCTGTCATTTTGTGGTATGTTTTGAGTAAGTTTATTGAAATTACTTCGGGGCGCCCAACGCATGATTTAGATGGTTTGCTTGGCGAAATTGGCACAGCCACATCTGCTATTCATCACGAAGGCTCTGTGCATTTGAATGGCGAAATGTGGTCGGCACGTAGTGATGTGAAAATTCCTTCGGGCAGTCCAGTTCGTGTGGTCAGCCGTGAAGGGTTTGTATTAATTGTAGAAAAAGAAAAATCTTCATAACCATAAAAAGGAGTTAACAATGTTTGAAGCATTAGGTGGTAGTTTAGTTTGTATTGTCGGCGCATTTCTCATCATTGGTGTGATTGTCCTATTCAATATGATTCGCATCGTGCCGGAATATCAACGTTTGGTTGTATTTCGTTTAGGGCGTGTGATGTCAAAGCCGCAGGGACCAGGTTTAGTTTTACTCATCCCTGGCGTTGACCGACCCGTCCGCGTAGATTTGCGCGAACAAGTTCGTGAAGTTCCACAACAAACATCCATTACAAAGGATAACGCACCGATTTCGATTGACTTCTTGTGGTACTTCAAAGTCCTTGAACCTAGCATGTCTGTGTTGCAAGTGACCAACTTTGAAGCCGCCGCCGCAGGTATTGCCGCAACCACATTGCGCGCTGTTATTGGTGGTATTCCATTGGATGATGTGCTTTCACAACGTGAACACATCAACACCATGTTACGCACTCGTTTGGATGAAGTCACTGAACGTTGGGGTGTCAAAGTTACCAACGTTGAAATTCGTGAAATCGTTCCGCCACGTGATGTTCAAGACGCAATGAATCGTCAAATGTCGGCAGAACGTGTTCGCCGTGCTTTGGTGACCGAATCTATGGGCGACCAAGAAGCCGCTATCAATCGTGCTGAAGGTACCAAGCAAGCCGCGATTCTTTCTGCACAAGGTGAAAGACAATCGAATATTTTGCGTGCTGAAGGTGATAAAGAAGCTCAATTGCTACGTGCTCAAGGTTTTGCTACAGCCCTTGATGCAATCTTTAATTCAGCAAAAGCAGTTGACCAAAAAACCATGACTCTTCAATATTTTGAAACTTTGAAATCCATTGGTATGAGTCCATCCACCAAATACATCTTCCCGATGGAATTTACCAGCATGTTAGATAACTTCATCAACAAAGGTTCAAAGGGTTAGACCATCATTCAATAATCGAATAAAATAAAGCCTCTCTTACGAGAGGCTTTATTTATGGAAATTACCAAAGCAACCATTTTAGATTTGAATGCACTGCGCAAACTAGAAAAAGAAAGCTTTGCCAAAGATGCTTGGCCCCTTTTAGATTTAATCGCCGTGTTGACATTTCCAAATGTGATACGTTTTAAAGCAATGGATGATAATCAAATGGTCGGCTTTATCGCTGGCGACCCGCGTCCAAACGACGGGTGGGGCTGGGTTGCTACCATCGCAGTTGACCCTCGCTTTCGGCTTCGTGGAATCGGGCGGGCATTGCTCCGCGCTTGCGAAAAAGAACTCGGCGTTCCGCGTGTTAGATTAACCGTGCGGACATCGAATCAAGGGGCAATTACGATGTATGAAAAAGAAGGCTACCAAACGATTGATATTTGGCAAAATTATTACAACGATGGCGAACCTGCAATGGTGATGGAGAAAGTTTTATGACTTCTCAATCACGTTTATACGAATTTGATGCACTACGGGCTTTAGCTACATTGCTCTTGCTCTTGCTGCATAGTGAAGTATTTGCCTTAGATAACGTGCTTGGCATTGACCTGAACCCATTTGCCTTATTCACAGGCGCATTTTTGCTAGGCTCATTCTTTTTTATGGCGGGCTATTTTGAAGAGATCTCGCAAAAAAAATATAATAACAATTGGCTGGTATTTATCAAAACAAAATTCATACGTATATATCCGCCTTATTGGGTAGCATTAATTTTATTTGTGTTTGTCATGGGATATTCATTAAAAAAACCGCTAGACCAATGGACATACATCCTGAACTTGCAATTTATTTTCTCGCCAGGTTTTGTAAAGCAATTGCTTACATTATGGTTTATCAGTGTGTTGGTGGCTTATTATGTCATTTTTATAACATTGCGCCAATTCATTAAATCAGAATGGGAACTGCTATCAGCATTAAGTATTATTTTTTTGAGTTTCTATTTTTTTCATCTCAAAACAACTTTATTTGACATTCGATTTTTTGAATACTTTTTTATCTTTTTCATCGGTGGTTGGCTAGCACGAAAGCCAGAATGGATGCAGAAGATAAATCAAACGCCTTTTTATTTGAAGTTGATATTCTGGTTTGTAGGTTGTTATTTATTATGGATTGTGCAAGAAAAGGCTCTTTCATATCAAAACCCAATATACCTTATTGTTGTTAACATATATATTTTGGGCAGTATTTTGATTTTTCTGACATTATTCCGCACTCGTATCGGCACATGGAAAATATGGGCTTTTCTTTCTTACGCTTCTTTTTTTGTATATCTGTATCATCGCCCAATTTGGTATGTATTGTTGAAATTTTCCCCCCAAGAAACTTGGCGAAATGAAGTACTGTTTCGTTTGACAGTGGGTTCTGTCACTGCTATTTTGCTTTGTTATGTCTTTCAAATGATGTATGACCGTATCATTGAATTAGTACGAAAGAGATATTCTTAAAACCAAACTGGGGTTTATAATCAGCCAATATGCTTGACGCACTCCCATCGCCCGTTTGGGTCCATACAAAACAATCTTTACATAACATGATAGAAGACATTGCCGCTCAACCGCGCGTGGCAGTGGATACGGAATCGAATAGTTTACATGCCTTTCGTGAACAGGTTTGCTTATTACAATTTTCAACCCCAAAAGCAGATTATTTAGTAGACCCCTTAGCTCTGACAGATATGAGTCTACTTGCTCCCATTTTCTCAAATCCGAATATTGAAAAAGTTTTCCATGCCGCCGAATATGATTTGATTTGTTTACGGCGAGATTTTGGCTTTTCCTTTGCCAATATTTTTGATACGATGCACGCCGCGCGTGTGTTGGGTTACCCCGCTGTTGGGTTAGATAAATTACTTGGCGATAAATTCGATATCAAAATGGATAAAAAACATCAAAAAGCAAATTGGGCAGCAAGACCATTACCCAAAGAACAAATTCAATATGCCATGTTAGATACACATTATCTTTTTGATTTGCGCGATGCACTTGAAAAAGAATTGATTGAAAAAGAACGGCTTGGCTTTGCATTAGAAGATTTTAAGCGGGCTTGTGCAGAAGAATCCAAAATGCGGGTTAATGGAGCATCCTGGGAGCGTTTTTCGGGTAGAAAAGATTTATCTTTGCGAGAGTTGACAGTTGTTGCTCAACTATGCAAATGGCGAGATAAAGAAGCCGAGAGATTAAATCGCCCGCCATATAAAGTGGTGATGGATGATGTGTTTATTGCTTTAGCAAAAAATCCGCCTGAGAAAAAAGTAGATTTATCAGCCGCAGGCTTGAGTGAAAAACAAATTCGTTTGTGGGGGGATGTGATTTTAGGAGCCATCAAGCATGGGAGTGAAAGCCCATTGGTTGTGCGCAAACAGGCTGAACGTAAGCAAGATGCGGTTCTTCGTCGCTTGGAAAAAATCAAAGCATGGAGAAAAAATCTTGGATTAGAAATGAAGGTCGAATCAGACATCATTTTGCCAAAACCATATTTATCGTTGTTATCTGAAAATCCGCCAAAAAATTTGGAAGATTTAAGTTTGTTGATGAAAGATAGCCCAGCACGATTTGAAAAATTTGGTGAACAAATTTTGAAAGCCTTAGGAGTAAAACATGCGAATTAGTTTTCATGGCGCGGCACATACAGTGACGGGAAGTCAACATTTGATTGAAGTGAACGGCTCGCGTTTGCTATTGGATTGCGGCATGTATCAGGGCAAGCGTGCTGATAGCTATGAACGCAATTTGAATTTTCGATATAACCCTCGTGATGTGGATGCTGTCATTCTTTCGCACGCGCATATTGACCATTCTGGTAATTTGCCCAATTTAGTGAAGCAAGGTTTTGAAGGTCCAATTTATGCAACGCGCGCCACTGCTGATTTAGCAAGTTTGATGGTTGCTGACTCGGCACACATTCAAGAATCGGATGCAGAGTTTGTTAATAAAAAACGCGCTGAACGTGGCGAAATACCAATTGAACCTTTATATACGAAAGAAGATGCAGAAGATGCTATCGCTTCATTGCAAGGGGTAGACTTTAATACTCCATTTCAGCCGATTGCTAGCGTGACAGCTCGTTTTTTTGAAGCGGGTCATATTTTAGGTGCGGCAGGTGTTTCGCTTCAAATTGAAGAAAACGGGAAGAAGACTCACTTAATTTTTTCTGGTGATATTGGTAGATATAACATTCCACTTTTACCAGACCCCGTTCTACCTGAACAAGCAGATTATTTAATTATGGAATCAACGTATGGGGATAAAAAACACGATAACCCTGAAATTGCTTTTCTCGAATTTCGAGATGTAGTCAAAAAGACTATTAATCGCGGTGGTAAAGTAATTGTGCCTGCTTTTGCTGTGGGGCGTACGCAAGAATTAGTCTATGATTTGAATCGGATGATGAGCAATGGCGATGTGAAACGTGTACCTGTATATGTGGATAGTCCGTTAGCAGTGAATGCCACTGACGTGTTCAAACGCCACCCTGAGTGTTTTGATGAAGAAACACGAAAGTTTGTACAAGAAGCCCGCCATCCGGCTTTGGACTTTAATATGCTAACTTATATTCGTTCTGTAGATGAATCCAAAGCCTTGAATGAACGCACTGACCCGATGATTATTATTTCTGCTTCGGGCATGGCTGAAAACGGACGAATTTTGCATCACATCAAAAATAATATTGAAAATCCACAAAATACGATTTGTATTGTCTCATGGCAAGCACCAGATACATTAGGTCGTCGCCTCGCAGACCGTGAACCGGAAGTCCGCATTTATGGCGAAACGTATAAACGCAAATGTGAAATTGCTACGATTGGTGGTTTGTCTGGTCATGCGGGTCAAGATTTGTTAGTGCAATATGCAACCAATATGAAAAAATCTCTCAAACAAGTTTTTCTTGTTCATGGCGAAGAAAAACAAGCCCGAACTTTGAAAGATTTATTGAATCAACAGAAATTGGATAAAGTGCATTACCCAGCATTACATGAAACCGTGAATTTGTAAAATTTATAAACATAACCAATGCAAATTCATCCACGCCTAGTTGCAATTTATCAGCAAGTGCTACACAAGCCTGTAAAAAATATTTCAATTGCGCTGGGTGAACTTATCTCATTAGATGAATCAAATCTCCGCGCACAATGGCATGAACTTGTAAAAAATACGCCACTTGAAAAAAAATCATTAACCATTCGCATCATCCCTGCTGAACAACAATGTATGGTGTGTTTTCTCAAATATCATCCCAAGCAAAAAGAAACGGCTTGCCCGCAATGCAAAAGTGTAGGTGCAAAAATAATTTCTGGCGAGGAATTTTATCTTGAAGAAAAATAAAATCTTTTTGATTTTTTCAACCTTCATTCTTTGTGCTTGCAATTTACCCGCCTCTTCTCCTACCCCAGACCTGCTTGCTACACTTTCAGCATCCACTCCACTACCAGCGGATTCGAATTCACTGCCGACGCTTCCTGTTTCCTCAAATGGCGAACCGATTGGGAAAATTGCATACACTTGTCAAATTTTCAAAGCACAAGCTAGCAACCAGATTTGTATCATCAATGCTGATGGAACAGGCTTTAGAAGATTAACCGTTGACAATACAAAACAACATTATTACCCATCTGTTGCACCTGATGGATTAAGTGTTATTTACGCCGCATTTCGTGAGCCAAATATTTATGAAATTTATGAAGTGAATATCGCTAGCGGAATCATTACTCAATTAACAGATAGACTTGGCAACTTAAACAGCCCTGAAATTTCTCCTGACGGAAGCACAATAGTTTTCAAACTTTCAACGCCTAGTGCAAATCAATTATGGTTAATGAATCGCGATGGTACGAATCCAAGACAAATTCCAAACGTCACAGGTTGGGATCCGACTTGGTCACCCGATGGAAATAACATTTTATTTGCATCTGATATGCAAGGCGCGATTCAATTATTCAGAGTCAAACTTGACGGAATCGAACTGCTGAAAATCAGCAACCTACCAGCAATCAGAGGAAGAAGCGATTGGTCACCGGATAGCAGTTTTATTGTCACGTATTCAGGTCAACCATGGAATCGCGATGTTTACATCATGAATGCGGATGGTTCAAATGCAAGGATGTTGAGTCCGACTGGCGGCAATTCACAAGGACCAAGTATTTCACCAGATGGCGGGTGGGTAGCCTTTACTTCCTATTTTGACCAATACCGTGTAGACAATGGTTGCGAAATCTATATAATGAGAACAGATGGCACAGATGTGCGTCGCTTAACAAATAATGATTATTGTGATTATCAACCCCGTTGGGGTCCATAATTTCGTAAGGGCGAGGTCATCTCGCCCAAAAGGAGAACACCATGGAAGTTAAAGGAAAAGTTGTGATTGTTACTGGTGCTTCATCTGGAATTGGTGAAGCGACTGCGCGTGAATTTGGACGTGAAGGTGCAAAAGTTGTTCTCGCCGCACGGCGTGTTGATAAATTACAAACGGTGGCAGAAGAAATTAATAAGATGGGAACTGAATCGTTGGTTGTGCAAGCAGATTTATCTAAACTCGAAGATATTCAATCGTTGGTAAAACAAACACTCGAAAAATTTAATCGCATTGATATTTTAGTTAACAATGCTGGTTTTGGACGTTTAGATTGGTTAGAAAATTTAGACCCTGTGAAAGATATTCAAGCCCAAATTGATGTGAATGTAATGGGTGTGATTCAAACTACACGGCAAGTTTTGCCTGTGATGATGAAACAACGCAGTGGAAGTATTATCAACATGTGCTCGATGGCTGGTTTGGTGGCGACACCAACATATACAATTTATGCTGCATCTAAACATGCTGTGCATGGATTTTCTGAAGCCTTGCGTCGTGAAGTAAAACCATGGGGCATTGATGTTTCGCTTGTTTATCCGGGTGGTGTGGTGACAGAATTTACACAACACGCTGGTATTAAAAGAAAAACAAATGCAAAAACCCCAAACTTTATGTTGTTAACTGCTGAACAAGTGGCTCAAGCCATTGTTAAATTAGTCCGCAAGCCGAGACGAATGTGGATTATTCCTTGGATGTGGAGTTTTACAGTCTTTATGAATCGCTTTTTGCCCGGGCTCGTGGATAGCACGACGATTAATCGCTTTACGATTCCTGAAAGGGAAGATGAGTTGAAAGCAAAATGAATATGTCATTGCGAGCCGCGTACTTGCTCTTTGCGGCGAAGCAATCTCCAACTTTATCAAAAGATTGCTTCGTCGTGCTAAAGCACTCCTCGCAATGACATTAACTTTTCTTCAAATCCTTCAAATTCAACTGATAACTCACACGCCCATTATATTCATTCACTTCGTATGTGAATAAAATATCCACGCGCGCGGGCATGTTTTTATTCCAATCGCCCAAACGAAAACCAATCGCATCGTGGGCATATCCTTTTTCATCTTCCACAGTCAACTTTAAATGCTTGCCTTCCGCGCCGACGGTACGCGAATTTTTCACTTTGACATTTCGCGCTACAAAAGTTGCTTCACGATTTCCATACCCTGTTGGCTCAAGATAACGCAGACACTTTTCATATAACTCTGGACGAAAATCTACCAGTGACACTTCCGCATCAGCCGTAAGGGTTGGCTTGAGTTCTGTTCCTGATAATTTTTCTTCGGCGACAGATTTCAAACGCAAAACCAATTCTGCTAAATTTTCATTCTTAACGGTAAAGCCCGCCGCCGCGGCGTGACCTCCATGACGGACTAATAAATCCGCACATTGGTCAAGCGCATCAGTAATATGAAATTCTGGAATCGAACGGCATGAGCCACGAGTCTCTTCTTCACCTTTGGACGCGACCACCGCAGGACGATAATATTTTTCTGTCAAACGTGAAGCGGCGAGACCAATCACACCTGAATTAAAACTTTCATCTACTGCAAACAGTAAATGCGAGTCTTTATCTTGACTGATTGCAATTTCTTCGGCGCGAGTTTGCATTTCACGCGTAATGCGTTGACGTTCTCTATTTTGCATTTCTAATTGTTGAGCCAAGTCACCAGCACGCATAACATCGGTTGTCGTCAATAACTCAAAAGAGGCGAGTGCTTCTTTTAATCTGCCTGATGCATTCAAGCGTGGACCAAGCCGAAAGCCAATATCCATTGCAGTCACTTTTTGAATGGCTAATTCAGAAACTCCAGCCAATGAAAATAAACCTTGTCTTGTTGTCTGCCGCATTTGACGCAAACCTCTTTTTACCAAAACACGATTTTCACCAACTAATGGAGCTAAGTCAGCAACTGTGCCTAAGGCGACCAAGTCCAGCAACCAATCTAAATCATTAATCATTGGGTCTTGCACGCTGAATAAAGCCTCAGCAATTTTGTAGGAAATGCCCACGCCTGCTAAATCTTTATCGGGGTAAACATCCCCGTGTTGTTTGGGATTAATGACTGCAAAGGCTTCCGGTAAATTTTCGCCATCTGGATGATGATGGTCACTGATAATTAAATCGAGACCAATATTTTTTGCATGAAGTGCTTCACTCGGAGAACGAATGCCACAATCTACACTGATAACTAACTTCACACCGCGTGATTTCAAATCATCTAATGCGTTGGGATTTAATCCATAACCTTCTTCAAAACGGTTGGGAATGTAGCCTTCAACATTTGCATCTAATTTTCGTAACGCATCCACAAGCAAAGCAGTGGCAGTGACTCCATCTACATCATAGTCACCATAAATAGCAATCGGTTCATTATTTTTAATTGCAAATTGAATTCTATCTATTGCTTTTTCCATTCCAGTCATTTGGAATGGATTGGTATCAATGTTTGGTCTTCCGTTTAAGAAATTTTTCGATTCTTCGTATGTGGCAAATCCGCGATTAAAAAGAATCTGTCGCAAGATAGGAGGAAATTTTTCAAGAGCAGAATCCGCTTCCCCCGTAATCTGAGGCGGGATAATCCAGCGTTTGTCTTTGGTCATTTCAATTGTCATAACTTCGTGAGTATAAACTATAATAGGCACAACGGAGTCCACATGAAACCACTTGCATCAGATGAACGAC
>JAEURG010000036.1 GCA_016789345.1 Anaerolineales bacterium
GCTGTGTAATTTCCATGAATATCAGACATCACCAAAATTCGCATATCACTCCAACAATCTTGCAACGTGTTCTATAATTTTTTCAGCCGCTTCGGTCTTGCTCATCAACGGCAATGATTCTTTACTTCCATTTGCAAACAATAACGTAATTCGATTTGTATCCACTGCAAAGCCTGCATCTTTTGATGATATATCATTTGCGGCGATAAAATCTAAACCTTTTGATTTTAACTTGTCAGATGCATTTTCTAAAAGGTCTTGACTCTCTGCCGCGAAGCCGACTACGACTTTATAACGCTTCTTCTCTGACTTGATGCTTGATACTGTTTTCAAGATATCGGGTGCTACTTCGAGTTCTATCTGCGGAATCCCATCTCGTTTTTTTATTTTATCTTTGGCAACATGCTTCGGTCTAAAATCTGCGACTGCGGCGGTCATGATTAGTGCATCGGCGGATTCTTTTAGCAAAGCGTCTAACATATCCTGCACACTTTTTACGTTAACAACTTTTGCTCCTACTGGCGGAGTCAATGCTGTGGGTGTTGTGATTAACGTTACATCAGCACCCAAATCAATCGCGGCTTGTGCTAAAGCATAGCCTTGCTTTCCACTGGAGTGATTGGTGATGATACGAACGGGGTCAATAGATTCTTGTGTTCCGCCAGCAGTGACGATAACTTTTTTATTCTTTAGTTTTCCATTTTTCCCCAATGCAATTCTGATATGACCAAGTATTTCAATTGGTTCAAGCATTCGTCCTTTGCCAGAGATGCCCGAAGCGAGATGCCCTGTGGCGGGTCCAGCGACCATGACTCCGCGAGAAAGAAGCGTGGATAAGTTTTGTTGAGTGGCGGGGTTATCAAACATACCACCATCCATAGCAGGTGCAATTAAAACATCTGCTGTGGAAGCAAGATAGGTGACAGTTAATAAATCATCCGAAAAACCGTGCGCGAGTTTTGCCATGGTGTTGGCAGTGCAGGGCGCAATGACAATTAAATCGGCTTGTTTGCCAAGTTGCACATGCAATACATGACCTTCATCGCCCCATAAATCGTTATCGGTATAGGCTTTGCGCCCAGTGACGGATTGAAAGGTTAACGGCGTGATAAATTTTTCTGCCGACTTGGTTAAGACCACATCTACTTTTGCGCCTACCTGTGTGAGTTTGGATGCAAGGTCTGCGGCTTTATAGGATGCAATAGACCCAGTGACCCCAAGCAGAATTTGTTTGTTGGTGAGGTTGGGCATACGGGGTGATTATACTTCTAAGTGGAGACTAGAGATTAGATGATTAGAGAACAGTCTCATGAAATGCTCTTTGACCCCCATATATGGGTACGGGGGATATATAAGGCTAGAGTATAGGATGAGCGAAGGATGGTCGAAGGAAGAGCGAAGGAAGATGCTAGGCATGATTGCCATATATGGGGTCTAATTTGCGTGTAGATTAACGAGATAACAGTAAAATTATGGCGTAAGCCCGGAGTGCGTCGCGCTTTGTGGTTTATAAATTTTTGTTATAACAAGGCGTGACGCACCTAGTTATCGAGGTTCTTGTTCTTGGTTGGGATGAGTTGTATAATGTTGGATATAAACGCTTATCCCACAAGGGACTTTACAGAACTGATCTGTATAACACCCTTATTTGGGGCTTATACAACTAGTGGCTGTATAACTCCTAGTTGCCCCTTGCCTTTGATATATAAAAATGGTGCTCAATCATGAAATTGGGAATACAAAAACACCAGTGGATAATTCTTTTCTCAGCACTAACATTGCCGCTTATCATTAATGCCATAGCAATACAGCAAGAGATTGGAACGCACGGATTTCTACAATTCTTAAGCGGAACTTATCAACCATCGAATCCCAATCTTCCGCTTGCGTCCTTGTCAGAGATTCTAATACCGACATCACTCAGTATTCTATTTTTAGGTTTCCTGATTTGGTTGGTTTTCTTGGTGTCAAATCAGTTATTTTTTCAAAAGCAGCATCTGGTAGCAAAATTAATTGAAACTCTATTGATTGTTTTGCTCATTGCTAAAACTTTTGAGATTGTTTCAGGAATGATTATGCCGCTTGCATGGCTACCACAGTTCAATGATTATCTTCTTGGGCTTCCTATTTCTTCCTTCGCGATACATTGGAGTCGCTGGTTTATTTTCCCTGCAACGGCTATAATTTTATTTGTCGCACTTATGCTTTCCCAAAACAAAAGTCTGGAAAGCAAGAATATTTCTAAAACCGTTAATGCCTTTGAGCAAAAACGGGGCTAACAAAGCGTGCAGCACCTTTCTTGATAAAAATAACCTTTGGTTTTCTGCCTGCAAGTAGATGGTACAATTGTTTACTACGGTCAAAAAGTTAAGAGAGTGTACTTATGAATAAGCAAGATGTAATAGCCAAGTTACAAGAATTAAAACCCATCATCACAGCCCGTTATAAAGTAAGGGAAATCAGCCTGTTTGGTTCTTTCGCTCGTGGAGAACAACTAGAAAACAGCGATATTGATTTATTGACAGAGTTTGATGATAACGCTGACCTATTCGACTTAATTGGACTAGGATTATATTTGGAAGATACTTTCAAGCGTTCAGTAGATATAGTCCCTAAGAAATCCCTTCGTGAAGAATTACGAGAAACTGTTTTACAACAGGTTGTTACTATATGAGGGATTACAGCCTTTATTTGAAAGATATTCTGGCGGCAATAGAAAGCATTGAAAGTTTTATTGTGGGAATGAACTTAGACACTTTCCAAATTGACGATAAGACAAACAGCGCAGTCATGCGAAAACTTGAAATCATTGGAGAGGCTGTAAAGCAAATACCTGATGAGATGCGTCAAGAGTACTCTCAAATCCCTTGGAAAGAAATGGCTGGCATGAGGGACAAGTTAATTCACTTTTACTTTGGTGTAGATTATGAC
>JAEURG010000074.1 GCA_016789345.1 Anaerolineales bacterium
TCATTTCAAAACTTAACCGTTTGGGGTTTAGGTCTGCCGCTCGGCATATTGGCATGGACAGGTTTCCTGCTCATGGGTTGGCGTATCTTAAAAGGTGAATATCAACATCTTTTGCTATGGGGTTGGACTGCTTTCTATTTCACATGGCAATCACTGCAATTCAATGCCACCATGCGTTATCAATTACCAATTTACCCATTGCTTTGTATGATGGCGGCGTGGGGAATCTTTGAGTTAGCAAAAATCAATTACAAATCACCAATTACGAATTACGCATTACGCTTTACAACTTTTATCATAGGTGCAACCGTCCTCATCCTCACCACCATTTGGGCTTTTGCATTTCAAAGTATTTACTTGCGAGATGAAACCCGCATGGCCGCATCGCGCTGGATTTTTGAAAATGCGCCTGCTGGCATAAATCTCAACATTCAAACCGAAGACGACGCATTTAACCAACCGCTTCCCATCTCGCCACAATTATTTATCGCTTCCGGGAATCCATATTTATTAAACTTCACGCCCCGTCAAGAAGGCGTATTGCGCGAAATAAATTTTGGATATGCACTTGATGTTTCAGGATTACCCTCCACAATTGACATCACTGTCTATTCCGCTTCACAACCTGACGTGGGGCTGGCTCATGCTTCGGCGACATTAGATTCATCTTCAACAAACAACCCGCGTGGTAATCCATTGACTCTCCAACTTGATAGAGTCATTCCATTGGTTACAGACCAACAATACATTGTAAAAATAGAAACCACTGGAACGGGCTTATCCATCTCTGGTTCAGCGATTGCTAATGAAACAGATTATGACTTTGGCTTACCTTTCCGTGTAGATAACTATGACCCGTATGGTGGCTTATACAGCAATGAAGATTTAGTTTTACAAGTCTATTGGGTTGATGATGCTAACAAAATCAACCGCTTTGTAGATATTCTTTCAAAATCAGATTACATCGTCATTCCTACTAATCATCAATACGGACAAATCACTCGTTTGCCTGAGCGTTATCCACTAACCACTTTATATTATCGTGAACTCATCGGTTGCCCTGCTGACCAAGAAATTATTGAATGCTATCGAACTGCTCAACCTGAGACCTATCAAGGTAATCTCGGTTTTGATTTGGTTGCTATTTTTGAATCATACCCAACCTTTGGGAATATCATCATCAACGACCAAGCCGCCGAAGAAGCTTTTACTTTTTATGACCATCCCAAAGTGATGATTTTCAAAAAGAACGCAGAGTTTGACGCAAATCAAGTGCGTGCAATTCTGAATACAGTTGATTTAACAAAAGTTGTCCAACTTACACCTGCGCAATTTGACGATTATAAAACCTTGATGTTGCCAGAATCTCAATTGGCAAGTCAACGCGCTGGCGGAACTTGGTCTGAATTGTTTAATTACGATTGGATTCAAAATAAATATCCATGGCTAGGCGTTTTATATTGGTATGCTTTTATTTTCATACTTGGTTTATTTGCCTATCCAATTGCACGCTTAGCATTGCCCGGACTTAAACAATACAGTTACGCACTCGGAAGAATTGTCGGGATTCTTTTACTTGCTTGGCTTGCATGGATGGCTGGCTCAATTGGACTTGATTATTCAAGACTCACTATCAGTGTGGCATTTGTCGCGGTTGCAGTAACAGGCATCACCTTAGCATTGAAGCGAAAAGATGAAATCGTTGCGGATTGGAATTCCAATCGCAGATTTTTCATCATGGCAGAAGTTATCTTTTTTACTTTCTTCTTAGTTGATTTATTGATTCGTTTGGGAAATCCTGATTTGTGGCATCCTGCTAAAGGTGGCGAACGCCCAATGGATTTTTCGTATTTCAATGCGGTTTTGAAAAGTACAAGTTTCCCCGCTTATGACCCATGGTTTGCAGGCGGTTATATCAATTATTACTATTATGGTTTTGTGTTGGCTGGCACGCCTGTCAAGTTATTAGGGATTGTGCCTTCGATTGCTTATAACTTTTTATTGCCGACATGGTTTGCATTGGTGGCTTTGGGTGCATTTGCAACTGGATTTTCTTTAGTCTCAAATCTCAAGTCTCAAGTCTCTGATGAGCGACCTGCGACCTTTGACCTTCCACTTATCTCTGGAATCGCCGCTTCTTTCTTAAGTGTTTTCTTGGGCAACTTGGGGACGATTCAATTTATCTTCAATTCGATTCAACGCATTCCGTTACAAGGTGCTGGCGTGCCTGCGGATACACCTATGTTTGAACGTTGGGGTTTGACATTGCAAGGTTTGTGGAAAATGATTACCGAACAAGCTCAAATGCCAATTGGGCGTGGCGATTGGTATTGGAATCCTAGCCGAGTTATTCCGCCGGGACCAGGCAACGAGATTACAGAATTTCCATTGTTTACATTTTTATACAGTGACTTACATGCTCACATGCTCGTTATGCCGATTGCATTGTTTATCATTGCATGGGCGGTTTCGTTTGTTTTATCTCGCGCACAATTGACTCGTGGCGAATGGATTGGTTCATTCTTCATCGGCGCGTTAGCAATCGGCGCATTGAAACCTACAAATACATGGGATTTATATACTTACTATTTGCTCGCCTCCATAGCAATGGGTTATGCAATTTATCGTAATGTTCCCCTCTCCGTTTTAGGGAGAGGGGTTAGGGGTGAGGGTCAAAAGATATTATTGACCATTGGCGCAGTGATTTTGTTATATGTTTTGAGTTCACTTTTATACCATCCATTTACTTACTGGTGGGGACAAGCCTATAACTCAGTTCAATATTGGGATGCAACTCGCACGCCATTAGGTTCATACTTTACACAATGGGGCTTGTTCCTCTTTATCATCACCGCTTGGTTGGCGTGGGAAACCCGCGAGTGGATGGCTTCAACACCTGTTTCCAAATTAAGTGGATTAAAAAAATATGTTTTAGTGATTGAACTTGTATTAGCAGGCTTTATTGCTTTGCTAGTCTTCTTCATCTTTGATGGCGTTTATTCTGGATTAATTTCTCTGCCACTGGCATTATGGTCTGGGATTTTAATTTTACGAGCCGATTTACCCGATACAAAACGCTTTGTGCTTTTCTTAATTGGCACGGCATTAACAATCACATTAGCAGTTGAGTTTATTTCCCTCGTTGGCGATATTGGACGCATGAACACCATCTTCAAATTATATTTACAAGCGTGGATGATGTTCGCCGTCAGTGCCGCCGCCGCGTTTGGCTGGCTGTTACCAGTTATCTTTACTTGGAAACCAAAATGGCGAAATACATTTCAAGTTGGTACTTATCTTTTGTTAGCAAGTGCATTTTTGTTTACGCTTACTGGAACAACTGACAAAATCTCAGACCGTATGAATCCTGATGCACCGAATTCATTAGACAGTATGGAATATATGAATCATTCGCAATTGTGGGACGGTCAAGTGATGGAATTGCGCGAAGATTATCGCGCTATCCGCTGGATGCAAGATAATGTAATTGGCTCGCCAGTCATTGTCGAAGCCAACTGCACTGAATATCGTTGGTGCACTCGTTTTACAATTAATACGGGCTTGCCAAATGTAGTCGGTTGGAATTGGCATCAACGTCAGCAACGCGGCATCTTTGCAATTCAAGTGCAAGAGCGTGTTAATGAAGTTGGCATGTTCTATAACACCACGGATATTCAATCAGCAATTAACTTCTTGAAAAAATATGATGTGCAATATATTGTCGTTGGTCAATTAGAAAGAAATATTTATCCTGTCTTACCCGAATTGCCCGATGGCTTAGAAAAATTCAAAGGATATGAAGGCGTGTATTGGCAAGCCGTGTATGAAGATGCAAATACAACAATTTATGAAGTTATTATGGAGTCAGGGAGCTTGCTCCCGTAATTGCCAGCAAGCTGGCTGACTCCAAAGGAAAATATGATTTATCACATCACCACAAAAACTGAATGGCAGAATGCTCAAACCAAAGGCGAATACACTGCGCTAAGTTTGCAAAGCGAAGGTTTTATTCATTGTTCCACTGCAAAACAAGTTGCACCTGTCGCCAATGCGTTTTACAAAGGACAAAATGATTTGGTCTTGTTAAAACTTGACGAAAGCCGAATCAAGTCTCAAGTCAAGTGGGAAGCGCCTGCCGGACCTCCAGCGGATGGAATCAATGAATCAGATTTATTTCCGCACATTTACGGAACTATCAATCTTGATGCAGTGGTTTCAGTAATAGACTTTGACCCAGACAACCAATCTCTAATTCTCTAATTACTATTTACTAATGACCTCATTCATCACTTGGTACATCCTCATCATCATTCTCGGCTGGCTCACCTTCCCGCTGACATATTTTCTATTCCCAAAATTATCAGATAGAGGGTACACACTCGCACGCACAGTAGGCTTATTGATTTGGGGATATGCCTTTTGGTTATTAGCATCATTCAGCATCGCCCAAAATGACATCGGCGGAATTTTATTTGCGCTTGCAATTTTAATTTCACTTAGCACATACTTACTGATTACTAATTACCAATTACTAATTGAATTTATAAAAGAAAACAAATTACTCATCATCACCACTGAAATTTTATTTTTAATTGCTTTTGCATTTTTAGCATTTTTGCGTGCCGCCAACTCTGAATTGCAAAGCACCGAAAAGCCAATGGAATTGATGTTTATCAATTCCATTATGCGTTCAGAGACTTTTCCCCCACAAGATGTTTGGCTTTCTGGTTATGCCATTTCTTATTATTACTTTGGCTATGTAATGACCGCTATGCTCGCAAAACTTTCAGGAATCAATGGCAGTACCGCACATAACTTAATGACTTCATTGATTTTTGCATTAGGCGCAATTGGTTCGTATGGAATTTTGTATAACTTACTTTCAGGAATTGGGAATCGGGAGTCGAGAGTCGTAAATCGTAAATCGCAAATCGTAAATGCTCTTCTCGCTCCACTATTTCTCCTCCTCATCTCCAACTTTGAAACACTTCTCGAAGTGTTACATCGTCGCGGAATTTTTTGGACGAAAGATGTAAACGGCGTATTCACAAGTTCGTTCTGGACTTGGCTCGACATGAAAGAACTTTCTCAACCACCGATTGAACCGTTGGGTTTTATCCCCGATAGATATTTATGGTGGTGGCGTGCTTCACGCGTCATTCAAGATTATGATATTGCTGGTGGCTTCCGCGAAGTGATTGATGAATTTCCATTCTTTTCATTTTTACTCGGCGATTTGCATCCGCATGTGCTTGCCATTCCATTTGGTTTGCTTGCTATTTCTGTCGCGCTCAATATTTTTCTCGGCGGCTGGCGTGGCAAACTCGAAGCATACGGCGTGCAACTACATCTTAATCTCACTGGCTTTTTATTTTCAGCACTTGTCCTTGGCGGACTTGCATTTCTCAATACATGGGATATTCTCGTCGGCGCGGCATTGATTTGCTCCGCCTACATTTTTTCCCGCGTAGACTCTGACGGCTGGAGTTGGAAACGCCTCGAAGACTTATTTATACTTGCTCTGCCACTCGGACTTTTTTCTTTACTTTTATATTTTCCTTTCTATCTTGGCTTCTCTTCCCAAGCAGGCGGATTACTTCCAAACTTTATGTATCCCACTCGTGGAATGCACTTATGGGTTATGTGGGGAACATTGCTCATCCCAATTTTTTCATATCTGATTTATTTAATCCGTAGGCGCAACCCTACCTTGCAACCCAACTGGAAACTCGGACTTTATCTCGGCATTGGGTTTACCCTCTTCCTCTTTGCTCTAACCTTCCTCATTGGCTGGATTGGCTCCATCGTTGAAAAAGACTTTGTCAATTTTCAACTCGCCTCTTTTAATATGACCGCCTCACAATTCATCGCCGCAACATCATTAAGAAGGTTAACTTATATCGGAAGTTTAATCACATTGCTGGCTGTCTTCATCCCAACCCTCTCTTTCCTCTTCAACAAATTCCGATACCCAATTCCTGATTCCCAAACTACAAAGCGCACTTCACTTTCTCCTCACCACTTTCCACTTTTGCTCCTCACACTCGGCACAATCCTCATCCTCGCCCCTGAATTCGTTTACTTACGCGACCAATTTGGCTATCGCATCAATACCGTTTTCAAGTTTTATTATCAAGCATGGATGTTATGGAGCATTGTCGCATCTTTTGGTGTCGCTGTGCTTTTACAAAATTTAGAAAAAATATCGAATATCATTTTCCGCATCCTCATCGGCATCGTCATCTTCTGCGGACTTTTATACCCAACCTTTGGCATCCTTACCAAAACCAACAACTTCAACCCACCGTTTGGATATTCGCTCAACGACTTTGACCGCGTCAAACGAGAAAATCCCGACGAAGCTGCCGCCGTAGAATTTTTACTGACAGTTCCGCATGGAGTCATTGCCGAAGCTATTGGTGATGGATACAGTGGTTATGGAAGAATCTCCATGCTCACAGGTTTACAAACCGTGCTAGGCTGGCCTGGTCACGAAGCACAATGGCGCGGAAGTTTTG
This sequence comes from Anaerolineales bacterium, assembly GCA_016789345.1. Classification (GTDB taxonomy): domain Bacteria; phylum Chloroflexota; class Anaerolineae; order Anaerolineales; family Villigracilaceae; genus Villigracilis. The sequence continues at coordinate 6,519 of JAEURG010000074.1, forward strand.
AGCCACAAGGCTCACGCCGAGATGATATTCAAAGGCTGTACACAACTTCAAGATGGGAAGAAGCGCAAGCCATCATCACCCAATACAATATTCGTTATATTTACATCAGCCTCCTTGAACGAGCATCCATGCCAATCAATGAAGAAAAATTTTATGTATATCTCACGCCAATTTTTCAACAAGGCAACACCGTTATTTTTGAAGTACCTAAATAGACTTTGATACAATTACACCCATGACACACCGACATTTCAAATACGAAGGCTGGCTATATGCGCTGGCTTTTTTCATCGCCATTGGCATTCGCATCATACAACTTGGCGCATTGCCACTTAACGACGTTGAAGCGACATCCGCTTTACAAGCCTTGCAAATTTCACAAAGCGAATACACAACCCTCAGCCCGAATCCATTTTATATTCTTTCAACATCCATTTTATTTTTGATGTATGGTGGCGGAACAGATTTCCTTGCACGATTCATGCCTGCATTAATAGGGAGTTTACTAGTCTTCGCGCCGCTTCTTTTTGATGACCGCCTCAAACCACGCCCCAGCCTGTTACTCGCCTTCTTCCTTGCACTAGACCCAGGCTTGGTTGCTATTTCACGTCAAGCCGCCAGCCCAATTTTTGCAATTACATTTTTAATTTTTACATTCGGTTTCATCAACAAAAACAAACTCACACTTGCTAGCATCTTCGCCGCATTGACCTTACTAAGCGGATCTTCCATCTGGCTTGGCTTACTCGGCTTCATCATCTCAGGGATGATTTTTCAACTCTTCCAACGTCAGTCTCCAATCTCTAATCTCCAATCCCCAATTCCCAATTCCCAATTCACTAATTACCTAATCCCTTTCATCCTCACCTTCCTCACCGCTGGCACACTTTTCCTCACCGTCCCCAATGGATTAAGCGCCGCCTTTGCATCCATACCTGAATTTTTCAAATCATTCACTAGTACATCAGAAACAACTTGGGGCATGATATTAATTTCATTCATCATATATCAGCCATTAGCATTAATTCTTGCTATCTTCGCTATTGTGCGCGGCATACTCAATAACATCAAAAGAGTCATCTTCTTAACGCTTTGGATGTTTGTTGCATTATTACTCGTCATCTTTTTACCCGCTCGCCAAATCACAGACTTAGTGTGGGTATTAATTCCACTCAATGTTCTAGCCAGTTTAGAACTCGCTCGCGCATTCAACATCTATCCCGAAGAGCGAAGCGAAGTTGCAGGCGTTACACTTTTAACTGTTTTCATCTGGGTGTTTGCGTGGCTCGGCTTCGCAGGCATGACTTGGTATCCCGCCGACTCACAGCAATATGCTTTGCGGTTTTGGATGTTGCTCGGCTCGCTTGTTTTATTAGCATTAAGTTTATTACTCATTGCGGCAGGTTGGTCGGCACGCACAGCCCGCATTGGTGGCGTGTGGGGCTTTGTGATTGCGTTAGGCGCACTCATGTTAGGTGGCACATTCGGCGCGGCTGGTTTACGCGGACAAAATGCTCCCGAACTTTGGTGGCAGAATCAAATCCCTGCCCAAGCAGATTTATTACACCAGACAGCAGAACAAGTCTCCGAATTTTATACAGGTAACGATACATCCGCTTCAATTGTCATACTTGGAATTGATTCTGCTTCGCTAGTTTGGTCATTGCGTGAGTTTGATGTGCAAATCGCCGCCGCATTAGACCCTACTACTTCGCCAGATATCGTCATCACTCGTTTTGAAAATAATCCCACATTAATGGCGGCATATCGTGGACAAGATTTCAACTGGCGACAAACTTATTTATGGCATGTCTCTACCTTTGACGTTTGGGTGCGTTGGGTTACATTACGAGAAATTTCATACACTGGCGAATCCATCATTTTATGGGCGAGAGATGATTTGTTCGTAGATAAATAATCACTGACCACTATTAACTTATAATTCCTAACATGCCACAAACTCCTCCCTCCATCATTACACTAGACGGTCCCGCCGCATCAGGCAAATCTACCATTGGCAGAAAACTTGCTGACTCATTAGGTTATTTATTTTTTGATACCGGCATTATGTATCGCGCCGTCACATGGATTGCATTAAGCCGTGACATGGATGTCCGCGATGAAGACCTGATGAATCAACTAGCACAAACTGCCAAAATTGATATTCGCCCGCCTTCTAAAAGTGATGGTCGCCCATGTGATGTGTTAATTGGAGATAAAGATGTAACGTGGGATATGCGTTCTAGTGATGTAGAAGCCAATGTTTCATTAATTTCTTCATACGCCGGTGTTCGCAAAGCCTTATCAGATAAACAACGTGAAATTGGATTACGTGGCAAAGTCGTCATGGTCGGTAGAGATATTGGCACAGTGGTTTTGCCCGAAGCCGATTTGAAAATTTATTTAGATGCCAGTGCCGAAGAACGCGCCAAACGCCGTTATGACGAAGTCATTGCACGTGGTGAAAAAGCAGATTATGACGAAATACTAAAAAAGATGATTGAACGCGACCACATTGATTCAACTCGCGCTGTCGCACCGCTTCGCCCAGCAGATGATGCTGTCATCATCAATACCGATGAACCTAGTGCTGAGCAAGTCTTTGAGCAAGTCTTGAAATGGTGTAAGTAAGACCATGTCATTCTGAGCCGTGCTCTTGTTTTTTGCGGCGAAGAATCTCACAGATTATGTTAGAGACCCTTCGCTTCACTGAGGGTGACAAAATATGACTCAACCTAAACCCATTACCGAAGTATGGAAACCTGAATTAGTACGTTTGCCAAAACTCACATTCGCACGCAAACTTTTTCGTTGGTTTGCTCACAACTGCATTGTTAAACTCACAGCAAAACTTTTATTAAATGTCAGTGTAGAGGGTATGGAAAATTTCCCAAAAACAGGTCCATTATTAATTGTCATCAACCATATTGGCGATGCTGACGCAGTGGCTGTGGTCTCGCAATTGCCAAATCCGCCGGATGCGTTGGGAAAAATCGAATTGTATGATTTGCCGATTTTAGGCAAATTAATGCACTGGTACGGAATCATTTGGCTCCATCGCGGCAGACCCGATATTCGCGCTATCAAATCTGCATTAGATGGTTTAGCAGAAAACCGAATCATCATTATTGCGCCAGAAGGTAGATATTCACTAACAGGTGCATTAGAAGAAGGCAGTGGTGGCGCGGCGTTTTTGGCATATAAATCTGGTGCGCCAGTGTTGCCCATTACAGTCACAGGTACAGAAAATGAAAATGTGTATGGAAACCTCAAACGCTTCAAACGCGCCAAAGTAAATATCAAGATTGGGAAAATGCTCCATTTTAAGAATCAATTTTCCACCAAGCAAGAAGCGGTGAGTCAAGGCACGAGTCAAATCATGGAAGCGTTGGCAAATCTGTTACCAGAAAAATATCGCGGGGAATATTCTTAAGAGCAATTCACCACAAAGGACACGAAGAACACAAAGGTTTAAATCAAAAAAATTCGTGTAAATCTGCGAAATTCGTGGCAAAAATTTCTTAACTACAATCTTGTAAATCCAGAGCTTACATTTGGGGCTATAATTTATCAAAATGGAATTCATCGTCACCCTCCTTGCAGGCATCCCATTTCCCGCGTCGCCCACAACAGCAGGCTGGGTGGTATGGGTTTTGTTATTAGCGATTTTGATTTTCATTTTGCTTGGGCAACGCGCACATACAAAAATGAGTTGGGGATTATTTATATTGCTCTTCGTTTTGATTCCCGCCACAACTTTATTTATCGGCTTAAGATTTGCTTCCGCTTCAGCCCGACCTCTACCTGGTTTGCCTGCGGATGCAACTGGTTCTGCCTTGATGATTTTTTCTGCTATCCCATGGCTAATTGGCGGAGGCATGTTGGGACCCATTCCAGCGGCGTTCTTGGGAGCATTTGCTGGTTTGTTACGCGGCGCATGGGATAGTTATTCGCTATTCTCCATTTTAGAACTTGCAATTTTGGCAACATGGTTTTCTATCAATATGCGCCAAAGTTATCGAACACGCGCATACACATTATTACGTCAGCCATTGGTGGGAGCATTGTTATTGATTCCCATTCATGCTTTGTTTTATGTAATCAGCGCATTATTTACACAATGGGGCGTAGATGCTACACCGATTACTGCACGTTTAGATTTTGCATTAAGTAATTTAGGCATTGTCACATTGGCTTTTGGCGGCGAAATGTTGATTGGCGGTTTGTTCGCACAAGTGATTTCGATTGCATTCCCAGCACGTTGGGGAAGTAAACAAGCCTTACAACCTTCGCCGGGTGAAAAAAGTTTAGAAGCACGCTTTTTATATGCAGTTGGTGCATTTATTTTATTGTTATTGCTGACCTTATTAATTGGTGACTGGGTGGTGGCAGGTCGTGCCGCGCGTGAATTGTTGGAAGATAGATTATCCAGTGCGGGTAAATCGGCTTCGCAAAGTGTGCCTTTCTTTTTAGAGACAGGTCAAAACTTGGCAGTGCAACTTGCCTCAGACCCGCGTTTGCTAACTGCCACAGATGATGAATTAAGGTCAATCATTGGTTCACGCATTCAAGCCGTGCCGTATTTTGACCAATTTATTGTTTTAGATGCGAACAATAAAGATATATTAGCAATTTATCCACAATCAGGTGCAAATGATTTTCGTTTGTATCCAGATGAAGATTCGGGAATTTTCTTAGCCACTAATGGCGTGCTGACTCAAATTTATTCCATTCCGCCAACCACAGCCGAAGAAAGCGCGCGTGTTTCATTTATGGTTGCGATTGTGGATATAACAGGTCAGGTGAAAAGAATTTTGATTGGGCGCACTTCACTTGAATCAAACCCGTTAACTCTGCCGTTAATTGATAGCCTCAATAACATGAATGACCTTGATGGTTCTGGTATGTTGTTGAATGAAAGCAATCGCGTGTTATATCACTCTGACA
>JAEURG010000083.1 GCA_016789345.1 Anaerolineales bacterium
TCAAGAGATAGTCAGCGCCATGCGAAAGCATGGAATTAACGTGTCGATTCCCGCCATCTCCACAACTTCGACCAGCAAATTATACTGCTGGTCGAAGCCGTTTAATACCTTGACAAATATATCCGCAACGGATATAGTAAATAAATGACTACTGAAACTCAACTCCCACCACTTACACCTGCCGTATTTCATATATTACTTGCACTTTCTACTGGAGAACGGCATGGCTATGGCATTATGAAGCAAGTCGAAAAAGACTCTCAGGGAAAAGTTAGCATGGGTGCAGGAACTTTATACGGGTCATTGAAGCGGATGCTTGACTCAGGCTTGGTTAAAGAGAGTGATAAAAGAGTCGACCCAACTAGGGATGACGAGAGGCGGATTTATTATCAAATTACTGGCGCAGGTAAAAAAGCACTCGAAGCTGAATTAGAAAGATACAAGCACATCGTTTCGGTTGCAAAAGAACGAAAACTTTTCCCAAACACGTATGCAATCTAAAAATATAATTTTTGTTGTTTATAAAAAACTAATTAGGCTTTATCCAAAAGGATTTAAAGAACAATTTAATGAGTCAATGCAACAAACCTTCAATGACCTGTACAGAGAAAATCAAAACCAATCATTATTTAAATTCATTTTCTGGACTTTCTTTGAAACTTCAGTAGGTATTATTCGAGAGCATCTATTACACGGAGGTATTATGCAAACCACAAAAAGATTCGGCTTATCAGCATTGATTAGTTTTCTTCTTATTCTCCCGTTTGCTCTCATGGAAATCATTAATAGACGAAACTACAATGAAGATTTTCCATTTATATTATTTTCCTTCTTATGGTTTAACCTCTTTACAGTTAGCCTAATCTTGTTACCAATTGCCCTAAACAAATGGATAAAACAAGACAAGTCAAATTCAAATCTTGCGCAAACACAAACATTACTCACAAATCCCAAATCGTCCTTGATAATTAGTGTTGTACTTATCTTGTTCATTGCCATACTTTCATTATTGTCTTATATTGGTTTGATTCCTAGTGAAATCAATACCGAATCTATTCTTGTATTTGGAATTCAAGTTCCAAGTGTATTCATCGCCTTTGCATTTTATTTGTTCCCGATTATTTCAGGCTATATTGCAAGCATGCCAATTATCAGAACTTTACAATCGGGTGGCACTCTGTTTGCGCATCCTATTCATTTAGTTATTGTCGTTGCTATTTCATTTTTATTTACAGCAGGCACCATCAGTTTAATCATAGACCAATTGCCCTGTTTTATGGGTGTTCAATTCTGCGATTAAGTAGATTGTGTTATAAAAAGAGGCATGAAAAAATATATTCTTATTGGATTTTCTATCCTCATCACCGCTTGCAATTTAGGGACTCAACCTCCTACACCTGAATCCCCCGCGACACAAACGCCTCTCCCTACTCTTCCGCCTGCTACAGCAACTGACACATTAGTCTTCACCCCAACATCTGAACCTACACCTGAGCCTCCGCCTCTATATTTCACAGATGAATTTACATCTGCCTCTCCATATTGGATATTCTCCCAAACAGGTGGTCTCAACACTCCAACTACAACTTTTGAAAACGACTCTTTACGAATTGATATTTCCTCACCTGATACGTGGATGATTGGCATCCACAATGTGCATACTTATAACAATGTATTTATTAAAACCAAAGCCAATATCACATCCACAGGTTCGTTTGGATTAATTTGCCGTTACAACGAAAATGGATGGTATGAATTTAATATCTACAGCGATGGGACTTATAACTTGTTATACGGAAAACAATTAACCGAAGGCGTTGCTAGATATATTCCACTTAGCACAGGCTCAAGCGTATATATAACATCATCTAGTGAAATTGGTTTACATTGCCAAGATAATTTTCTTTTAGCCTATGTAAATGACAACTTGATAAGACGAATAGATGTAACCAATTATGGCTTAGGAGAAGGGCAAGTAGGCATTAACACCTCGTCTGTTTCCGAATCGCCATCTAATATCATTTTTGAATGGGTGCAAGTCAGTCAAGATTAAATAAATTGTATACTTGTAATCCGCAATTCAATTTGCTATACTGAAATGGATTAATCAGTCGTTTTCTTTTATGTAAGAGAGGAGAATTGAATGAAAAGAACGATACACCCTGTTTTGTATTTTGTAGCTATTTTAACCATTATAAGTTTGGCATGTGCCTCTTTGGCAGGCGGAGGAAATGCTCCTGCAACAGAAGCAGATGCCCCCGCGGAAACAGAGCCACTTGTCACAAATACAGTCATCGCTCCAGCCCCAACACAAAAGCCAACCAACACCCCTCGCCCTACCAATACGCCCATCCCACCTGCACCAGATTTTTTCACAGAAGAATTTGAAGGTGCTACAGACCCTGACAATTGGTTTCATTTTACATTTGGTCCTGGTGGGGACGACGACCAAGACTTACAGATTTTTCAGGAAGGTGATGGTTTAACTCTTGACCTTGGTGCATTAGATTTATATTTGTATTATATGTATGAGCCATACGAGTATGATGATGTTGCATTAACTTTGGTGGCTGAAAACCTTGGGCGTAATAACAACAATGTCAGCATTGTATGCCGTTTAAATTACGACAATGCTGAATGGTATGAGTTCAGTTTTGAGAGCGGAGGTGTGTGGTTTTTGTATGCATATAAAGAAGGTTACAACGTTTTGGATAATGGCGGCTCAAATGCTTTAAATCAAGGAAAGGCAATTAACGAATATGCGATGACTTGTGATGGAAATAAAATTACCATGTCTATTAATGGTAAAGTATTGAAGACCCATACAGATAACAAATATAATCTAGGCGAAGGGTTAGTGGGTTTCAATATTTCTTCTTTGAATGTTTTGCCAATTATCGTAAATGTTAAGTCTTTTGAAATTGCTGAGCCTTAAGAAAAAATAAAGATGCTAAGTTTAAAAGGCACGTTTGAGAATTCTCAAATGTGCCTTTTTATTTCTGCCAACAAAATTTCTATACAAAATTAACAATTTTCTTGCAAAATTCGCTTAAGATAGAAGCATGTAAACCGAAGTGACAGTCACCTTTAAGGTGACTGTCACTTACATGAAATGTAAGGAGATTTGTTATGGCAAAAATTATAGGAATTGACTTAGGTACAACGAACAGTGTGGTGTCTGTAATGGAAGGCGGCACACCGACAGTTATCACCACTGCCGAAGGCGGACGCATTGCTCCGTCAGTTGTGGCGTTCAATAAAAACGGTGAACGCATGGTTGGGCAAACTGCCAAACGCCAAGCAGTCATTAACCCCGACAATACTATCTATTCTATTAAAAGATTCATTGGTCGTCATTTTGACGAAATTGAATCGGAACGAAGCATGGTTCCTTATCAAGTAGTGAAAGGACCAAGCGGCGATGTGCGTGTGAAGATTCCCGTCAATGGAAAAGAATATTCCCCGCAAGAAATAAGCGCCATGGTGCTGAGCAAGTTGAAGTCAGATGCTGAAGCGTATTTAGGTGAAACCGTCACGCAGGCTGTGATTACAGTCCCTGCTTATTT
>JAEURG010000104.1 GCA_016789345.1 Anaerolineales bacterium
ACCACCTCCGGCACCGCAGGCTGAGGCAATGATTGCCACAATTGCAAGTAAGGGTATCAGTTTTTTCATTGGTTCTCCTTTGTTGATATAGCCTGAGTATACGGATGGGGTACTTTTTTCCTAATCCCCCAAAAGTCACAATTTGGTTAGAAATTACGACTTTTTACGACTTCTTGACATATAATCGCTTACAACTTTGTTAGTATAAGGAAATGCCAATGCCCCATCAAGGTTCTCCGCGTGTTTTCATCGTCTGCGACCAAAATGCAACTGCACCCATTTGGGGATATATTGTTCGAGATAAAGGCTTAATTGCGATTGTAGAAACATCTATTGACAAAGCAATCGAGAATGCTAAAAAAGAATTACCCGATTTAATTGTGATTGATTTGAATGCATCGCATCAACAACGGATTGAAATTGCGCGCTCTTTTCGTTCATTAAGTGCTAGCCCGATTTTGTTTTTTTTGCCAACCAATAATGAAGACGAAATTTTAGAAGCCTATCAAAATGGGGTAGATGAATGTGTGGTGAAGCCGATTAGCCCAGCCATTTTTTTGGCAAAAATTTTAGCATGGTCAAACCGCACGCATACTGAAAATACGAAGCCACGTCGCACAAAATTAAAATTGGATGCCTCTCATCGTTCTGCCATTGGCAAGAACAAAAAAGAAATTAAATTAACAAACCTTGAATTTCAATTTTTGCAACTTGTGATGAGCCGCCCTGGTCATGTGTTTCCAAACGATGAAATTATACAAAGGGTGTGGGGTGCTGAGGGCGATGTGGTGTTGTTAAAAAATGTAGTCTATCGCTTGCGGAAGAAAATTGAAGAAGAACTCCATGAGACAGAATTAATTAAGACTTGGCCTGGTGGATATAGTTTTGTGGAATAAGGTTTAATTATTCACTTACTACACACCTGAAACCAATTTTGACTGAAAATTTACCATAAAATTCATCTTCATTCGTTTGCGCTCTTGGGTTTGGACCTTCAATATAATTTCGATTTGAAACCCGCAAATCAAGTTCCTCATCCTGAAAAGACCCGCCGCGTATCACAAACATATTATTGAACACTTCATCTACTGAAGGACCAGTGGGGTTTTCAGTGGGTGATTTTGCATAATAATCCATTCTGTATCTATCTGATACCCATTCCCACACATTGCCAGCCATATCCAATACGCCAAACGGACTTGTGCCTTCAGCATAAGAGCCAACCCGTGAAGTATCACCGACTAAATTTAAGAAGTTGGCAGTATATTCATTCGGAGGTTCATCACCCCAAGGGTAATTTCTTTTATCACTTCCACGTGCAGCATATTCCCATTCGGCTTCGGTCGGGAGTCTTCTCCCCGCCCATTGGCAATATGTATTTGCATCATACCAAGTGACATTGACAACAGGATAATCTTGAAATTCAATATTTCCAAAATATTCTTCACGGCGGTTTGAGCGAATTTGTGCAGGTGGTCTGCAATCTCCTGATTGAACGCATAAGTTATACATACCGTTGGTGACTTCCACTTGGTCAATCCAAAATTCATTTAATGTAACTTCATGCGGAGGCAATTCATCATTTTCGCGGTACACATCTAAGCCACCCATCATAAACTTTCCTTCGGGAATATAGATTTGAGTCATACCATCTTTGGTTGAGATTTTTACTATCTCAGGTTCGGCGGTTGGAATCATAGTAGGAGATGGTGGAATTTCAGTAGTGGCAGGTTCTGGCGTTTGTGTTGCTTGTGGAATATTTGTAAATGTCGGTTCGGGAGTTGGTATCGGCGTTTCAGCTTGACAGGCTGAAAGGATAAATGTGACAAGGAAAAGTAGGTTTATTTTTTTCATAAGATAAAATGAATTACGAGATTTATCTCGCTTAATTTTTATAGAATAAATGTATTTATGTATTACGAATCATTGCACCAATTGCATGGCTTTGCGAGCTTGGTCTTCAAAAAAGTTGGGATTAATTTCATTCGCTTTTTGCCAGGCTTTGAGTGCGCCTGCGTTATCACCTTTGCGGTATAAGCCGTAACCATACCATAACCATGCTTCTTCAGACATTTCTGTTATGCCACGGGCGTAATTGGTGAGGGCAAGTAAATCATCATTTCTACCAGAATGAAAATAGGCAAGGAATGGGGTGAATTGATAACGAAACATTCTTAAGGGTAAGCCAATTTCGCGTGCTTTGTCGAAAGCGAGTGCGGCTTCTTCGTATCTTGCAAAATAAGTTAAGTTATTGCCATAATTGAACCAGTCAAAAGCATCAGCAGATGGTTCAGAAACGGCGGCTTGGGTTAAGTCTAAGGTCAATTGCCGATTCAGGTTGGGGTCCCAGTGAGAGGCGAGCAGGGTTTTCATCTCTTCTTCATATTGCGGGTAGTAAATCACCATGTATAAATTGTTAAACGGTTTCCAATCTTCTTCAAGTTGGGCGTAAGAGATGGTGAGGTCTGGTCCGTGATACGAATCTTGAATAGTAAATTCTTGCTTTGCATCATCATAGCCTGTTAGCAATAAATAATGCGCCGCCCATAAATCATCGGCTGGACCGAGCGCATCGGCAGGGTTTAATGATGTGACGCTTTCTACCATGACTGGATAATTTGCCGCCAGCAAGCGTTTGAGTAATTCGATTGTGCCACCCACGCGATATTCAAGATTTAACCAACCTGCTTGGGTGCGGACGTAGTAACGCATCTCTTCGGGGTTTACATTGCGGTCTCCAGTGACAGGTTTTATTAAATTGGAAATATCGGTTTGATTGCCTTGCCAACCGTACATGTGCATTGCCATTGATAGTGTTGCGGGTCCACAATTATTGGGTGTTTGTTTTTCATAAGGGGGGGAGGACATTAAAACTTGGGCAGGTAAAGGAATAGAAGTCGCAGTTGGTGTAGAAATTTGCGCAATGATTGTATTTGTTGGCACAGGTGTAGATGTGTTGATTTGTGGTGTAACGGGTAACGCAGTTGGCACGGGACCAACAGGGTTAATTGTATTCTTTATATAAATTCTTAACACATCAAACCGCCATGCTAAGCGTGAGTTAACCGCGGGGATTTGGTAAATCAAAACAGCCAGCAAAAATAAACTTGCCAGTGAAATGAGGATTTTTGTATAATTTTTCTTCATGTAGGCGAGTGTACCATGTGTAGATGAAACACTTTTAAGGTATGGAATTGATATTAACTTTCCTTGACGTGCTTTTTACAGGAAAGTATGATGAAAAGAAAATGGAGAATCAACCTGTGATGACATTAGACCCAGACTCTTTACGCGCCGCCATGCGGGCTTGGTCGGCTGGTGTGACGGTGGTAACCGCCTTACACGAAAACCAAAAACACGGCATGACAGTAAACTCGTTTACGTCCATTTCTTTAGACCCTGCACTTATTACAATTTCTTTACAACAAAATACTCGTACACACGAACTTGTTTCAAAATCAAAAGCATTTGGCTTGACGATTCTTTCAACGGAACAAACGCATCTTTCTAATATTTTTGCAGGGCGAATGAAAGAAATGGAAGATAAATTTGCAGGCTTACAAACGGAGACACTTGTCACAGGTTCGCCATTAATTGTCGGTGGGTTATCTTGGTTAGATTGCCACGTTAAAGAAACGTTTAACGCAGGCATGAATACCTTATTTATTGCCGAAGTAGTTGCGGCACGCGGAACGGGTAGTGGCGACCCACTTATTTATCACAATCGCGAATATTGGAAATTGTCGAATTTGTAATTGATAACTTCAGAACTCAAACCTCCAAAACACACAACCCGCGATAAAATTACCCCATGACTGGTGAACTCAAAGAGCAAAACAGCGACACCATTTTTCAAGATGCTATAGATGCTTTGCGCCGTGGTGATAAACCCCGTGCCAAAGAACTTCTTACGCTTTTATTAAAGTCTGACCAAAACAATGGTATCTATTGGATTTGGCTCAGCGCGGCAGTTGATTCGCAAAAGGAAAGAATCTACTGTTTACAAACGGCTCTTAAACTTGACCCGGAAAATGCTACAGCAAAACGAGGTTTAATTTTGCTGGGGGCATTAGCACCAGACGACACCATTCAGCCATTCCCCATGAACCGTCCGCGCACATGGGAAGAAAAATTATTGCTTGCCAACGAAAAACCAAAACAAAAAATAAGCCCACTTAAAAATCCAGCCTTGCGTTTGGCAGGCGTTACATTATTGGGGATTGCGTTATGCGCGTATGTCGTTTTCGGTTTTATTTTGCCACGCCAAAGCAATATTCAACCCACCCAAACCAACACACCAGGTCCATCACCAACTTTTACGGCAACGCCTACATTATTTGGCGCAACCGCAATCCCAACCCGTATCTTTGGTGGACCTACTCCATTATGGGCATATCTGCCACAAACCTATACGCCAACTCCGTTATACGTCAGCACGCCGCGTTCAGCAGTTTCGATTGACCAATACCGCATTGCCCAAGATGCATATAAAAAAGGTGATTGGGATGCCTTTATCCTCAACATGCAATTGATTCTTCCGTTAGAGCCTGACTCTGCTGATATTTATTATTACATCGGCGAAGCCTACCGCTTCAAAGGCGAACCCGCCAATGCCATCCGCAATTACAACGAAGCCTTAAAAATTGACCCGAACTTTGGCGCACCTTATTTAGGCTTAGCACGCGCACGTTTGCAAACCAATCCGAACTTTAACGCCGAAAATTTATTCGCCGATGCCCTCAAAAGAGACCCCTTCTACGGCGAAGCCTATTTAGAACGTGCTCGGTTTTACATCCGCCGCGATAAAATTGATGACGCACTTGAGGATTTAGAAAAAGCCAAAGAATACATGCCAGGCTCACCCGAAGTGTACCTCGCACTTGCTAATGCCTCTCTTGCACAAGACGATACAGAGCAGGCTCTCGTTTACGCCGAAGAAGCTTACGCTTTAGACATCACCAACTTATCAACATATAAATTACTCAGCGACTTATACATTCAAAAAGAAGATTACCCACGCGCACTAGAAGCCTTGCAGCTATATACAAACTATGAAGTAGAAGATGCCAGCGGTTTTGCAAAACTTGGTTTGGTCTATTACCAACTTGGTCAATACGAAAACGCCATAAGAGTATTAGACCGCGCCTTTGACTTAAACCCCAGAGGCTTGCGCGACTATTACATCTATCGTGGCTTATCACATGTGGAATTGGGAAATGGCAAAGAAGCCATTGACGATATGACCATTGCAGTAGATGAAGAAGACCAATCGTTTATTGCACGCTTAGGGTTCGTCCGCGCTTATTACTTAGATGGTAAGTTTGGCAGTGCTTTCTTACAAGTTGAAATTGCACAAAAACTTGCCACAACCGATAAAGAAAAAGCCCTCGCATGGTATTGGCGAGCCAAAAGCCAAGAAGGGCGCGAAGATATTGGCGATGCCATCAAATCGTGGAATGAATTACTAAAACTAAATCGAAATGCAATGACCCCCGAAATGCGTGCAGAAGCCGAGGCGCGACTTAAAATGCTTGTTCCGCCCACTTCGACTCCACAAGGTGGCGCTTCAACCTCCACGCCGACGGCTGTTACCCGAACCCCAACATCCTCTACACCCACGCCGACGAGAACGCCAACGCCGACCCCATAATTTTGGGTAGGGGCGAGGTCACCTCGCCCTTACTTTTTTTATTTTTTTCTACACTCCTCACACGGACATAACGCCCGCAAATAATGCCAATTAAAAATTCCATAATCATGCCCATCTTCCCAAACAATCGTTAACGCATACGAACCGACTGCCACAACATTTGCGATTCGAGTCGTTGGGTTATCTTCCATTTGTTTTGTAAACACATCTTCATCGGGTTCGGCTTTCATATTTTCATGCCCACCACGGCACGAGGCGCACGGACAAGCCGCACGTAATAATCCAAATGGATAAACGCTGGTATGCCCTGAGTCCCATGTAATAGTAAATTCACGTTTGCTTTTATTGGCAGTGATGCCAGTTGGTTTTTCGTTCATTCATTTTCCTTTTGCTCCCTCTCCCATTTGGGAGAGGGTTGGGGTGAGGGTGGTGAGGTCAACTAAGGCGGTGGAATAACAACCAAAAATTCATCTGCCGCCCAGCCTGCACGAGTATCATCATACGGGGCGATGAGATACCACCATGTATATCCATCACCAGTTTGTGGACCATCTTTAACTAAAAACACCTCTGATTCTTCACCACGAAAAACGGTTTCACTATTCAAGCCGGGTGCAGAGCGGATTCGTAATCCGTCACTACCCGTCCCACTAATTTGCACATAACCATTTAATGCAATTGTATTTGGGTCAAAAGTTGGTGTGGCAAGCGGGTCAGGAGTAAAAGTTGGAGGAATGCCGGGCGTATGAGTCGGGGCGGGAATCATGGTCAGGTCAGCAGGAGCAAACCCCACGTCAGGAGAGAAGCGGGGAGATGTCCAGCCGATGAGAATCAATGTTATCAAAATTAGAATCCCAGCCAATATCAAAGAGCCTATTATCACAAAACGATTTAAGTAAGGGTGTAAGTTCATGTTTATTTAACGAGTGGGTGCGTCGCGTTTAATACTTCAAGATTATTTTTAATTCAACAAGCGCGATGCACTCCGTTTATTTTCTTTTCGGATTTTTCAACAAGTATAAAGCGTTTTCAGGCATAAGCACTTTTAATGCGCGATGCTGAACTTTTATTTCAGCACTTTTGCCACCAAGCACAGGGTCGCCATCTACTTGAATAGAAAAATTTGCATCGGACTCAATACGCACATTTTGAAATGGAATGCAACGGGCTTGGTCTGATGTGAGATGCCGACCTGCGACCAAATCAAAAAAATGTCGAAATGTATCTGCTAAAGTTTCTCCACTTAATAACCATAAATCCATTTCGCCGTCATCAAGCAAAGCATTAGGTGACAACACAGACATTCCACCTGCATAATGCCGAATGTTGGTTGCAACGGCTACGAGATAACGACCTTCAACAAGTTTATCTTCTTGATAGACTCTTAAATCCAAACCTTGCCAAAAACTTGCTTCCCAAACTGTGGTGACAAAAAAATGCGGCACTGACATGTGTTTGAAAAAACGTGGACGCGGTTCAATCTTTTGAATCGTTTGTGCATCGAGTCCGCAACCTGCCCACAATAAAAACGGTCGTTCGTTGCATAAGCCGACATCCACATATTGAGGTTCAACATCAGCAAGCAATTTTGCATTTTGACTTAACGCATTCCACTTGAACCAATCAAATGGCACTTGACCTTGCTCCAATGCCCAAACATTGGTTGTGCCTGCCGGTAACACGGCTAATGCAGTTTCTGTGTTGACCAATCCGCTGGCTACTTGACCAACTGTGCCATCACCACCAATTGCGAAGACTGCATCATAATTTTCACCTGCCGCTTGATGTGCAGTTTGAATAGCATGTGTGCCACTTAATGTTTCGGCAATATCTACACTCCACCCCGATTCTTTTAATGGCTTGATGATTCCACGCACGAATCTTCGTACAGGGAATCGTCCTGCGGCTGGATTGTAGAGGAGCAGTCCTTTACGCATGGGGAAAGATTATAAACGTATTACGTGATGCGTAATACATAAAGTGCGAAGTAAGATTTAAATATCATATAAATTCTTTTTACGAATTACGAATTACGAATTACGAATTACGAATTACGAATTACGAATTACGAATTACGAATTACGAATTACGAATTACGAATTACGAATTACGAATTACGAATTACGAATTACGAATTACACCTAATGTTATAATCATCTCACTATGACCGAAGGCGCATTACTCAACGACAGATATCAACTGAAAGAAAAACTTGGCTCAGGCGGCATGGCAGATGTATTCCTTGCTCGCGATGTAGTGTTAGACCGCCCCGTTGCCATTAAAGTCCTAAGAAAAGATTACTCGGACAACCAAGATTTTCAAAAACAATTTCTAGTCGAAGCCCGCTCCGCCGCCAATTTATCACACCCCAACATTGTCACCGTGCATGATTTTGGCATTGCTGATGGTTTGGTATATATTGTCATGGAGCAAATCCCAGGCAAAGACCTCAAACAACTTATCCGCGAACGTGGACGATTTACAATAGAACAAGGCATCCCATTAATGATTCAAGCCTGTGCAGGTGTGGGCTATGCACATCGTGCCAAACTAGTCCATTGCGATATCAAACCTCATAACATGCTCGTCTCAAAAGACATGCGCCTCAAAGTCACCGACTTTGGAATTGCCCGCGCCCTCGAAAGCATCAAACCTGGCGAACGGCATGATGTCGTTTGGGGCTCACCACTTTACTTTTCACCTGAACAAGCCGCAGGCGAATCCCCAACTCCCGCCTCCGATGTATATTCACTAGGCATCGTCATGTACGAATTATTAAGTGGCACACCACCATTCACCGCCTCCTCAGCCGATGAACTTGCCCGTTTGCACATTTCAGGTCGCCCCGTACCCATCAGCGAATACGTGCCAGATATCCCCTCCGCGCTTGAAG
>JAEURG010000193.1 GCA_016789345.1 Anaerolineales bacterium
TGGCTTAGAAATGATTCTCGAAACCTTTGAACCTGTCAGTGGTGGAAAATATCGTTACATCCACAAAGATGAAAATGGTGAGTATGCTTTTCATGGCGTGTTTCATACTATGACAGAAGAATTAATGATTCAAACTTTTGAGTATGAAGGTCTACCTGAACCTGGGCATGTGACATTGGATACGATGCGACTTGAAGAATTACCAAACAACAGAACACGAGTCACGATTCAATCTGTCTTTCAATCTGTTGCTGATCGCGACGGCATGATTCAATCTGGAATGGAAACAGGTGTTGTTGAAGGTTATGAAAAATTAGATGAAATTTTAGAGAAGATGAGTTAACGAAAAATATGTCAAATCAAATTGCAAGATTTTCAATCATCGCTTCTGTCTTGACTTTGTTATTGCTTGTTTCTCTAAACATTCTCAGCCCTGAATTTGACCCTGCTTGGCGCATGGTCAGTGAATATGCAAATGGAAACTATGGCTGGGTATTGTCTCTGTTTTTTGCATGTTGGGGAATCAGCACTTGGGCATTGGCTTATGCAATTTGGTCAGAGCCAAAAACAAAGTCAGGAAGAATCGGTTTATATTTTCTTATCGCGGCTGGAATTGGTGAGGTAATGGCGGCTTTCTTCGATATTAATCACAGCTTGCACAGTTTGGCTTCATTTATTGGGATTCCAAGTTTGGCAATTGCCGCAATGTTGATTAGTAGAAGTCTAGTGAAAGAAGAGGCATGGGCTAGTGTAAAGAAAAATCTTTTGTTGAGTGCAAACCTAACTTGGATTAGTATTCTATTGATGGCAATATCTTTTGTGGTTTTGATGGTCACATTTACACAATCTGGTGCTGAAATGCCAACAGATTCAACAACAGTCACCGCTTTGCCTGCTGGAGTCATTGGTCTCGTGGGCTGGGCGAATCGTTTACTCATCATTGTTTACAACGCTTGGGTTATATTTGTAGCAAAACATTCAATTAAAATTAATTAAATTTATGAATCTAACTGCTGATGAATTTATCAAGAAATTAAAAACGCTTCGTTCTAAAGCGACAGCTGATTCTCACAGCCATTTGGCTTTTGATTCGGCTGATGAAATTCTCGGCGTCCGCATGGGGCAGATATTTGCATTGGCAAAAGAATATATGAGCATGGATTTGGTCGAGGTGCAGAAACTGCTTCAAAGTCCGATACATGAGGCGCGTGTGGGTGCAGTCAGCATTATGTATTTTCAGACACGTCATAAAAAGACATCTGAAGAACGAAAAAAAGAATTGTTCAATTTGTATATCAAACAGCATAAATACATCAACACTTGGGATTTGGTAGATAGGTCTGCGGTTTGGGTTGTGGGAAGTTATTTGTTTGATAAGAAGCGCGACGTTTTGTATAAGTTGGCGAAATCTAAAAAAATGGCGGAACGAAGAACGGCGATTGTGAGTACATTATTTTTCATCGGCAAAGGTGATGTGGATGATGCTTTCAATCTTGCTGAAATTATGCTTTATGACAAAGAAGATTTAATTCATAAAGCCAATGGTTGGGCATTGCGTTTTGCAGGTGACAAAGATAAAAAACGTTTGATGAAATTCTTAGATAAACATGCCACGACCATGCCACGTGTGACGTTACGATACGCAACCGAAAAGTTTGATAAAAAATTACGTGAGCATTATTTGAAATTGAAAGATTAGAGATGAAAAATATTCAATACCTTGCTTTATTACGTGGCATAAACGTCGGCGGAAAAAATATTATCAAGATGGCAGATTTGAAAGCTTGTTTTGAATCTATGGGCTTGTTGAATGTTGTCACGTATATTCAAAGCGGAAATGTTTTATTTCAGTCTGATGAAAAAGATAAAAAAGTTTTGACAGACAAAATTGAAAAAAGTCTTTCTAAAACATTTAAGTATGAAGCAAAACTTGTGATTATTTCACATAAAGAGTTAAAGGAAATTGTCAATGAAGCGCCGCGTGGATTTGGCAAAGATTCTGAAACGTATCGTTATGATGTAATTTTCTTGAAAGAACCTTTGACATCTAAAGAAGCGATGAAAAGCGTGCGTGTAAAAGAAGGTGTAGATTCTGCTCATGCTGGCAAACAGGCTTTGTATTTTTCTCGCCTCATTGAAAAAGCTTCGTCGAGCTATTTAACCAAAATTATTGGTTTACCTGTATATCAAAATATGACCATTCGAAATTGGAACACGACCACCAAGTTATTGGCTTTGATAGAAAAGGAGTAAATATGGCAAAAACAAACTTTCAATCTGTTGATGAATACATTGCGGCTTGTCCTGAACAATCTCAAAGTTATCTGCAAAAGATTCGTGAAATTGTAAAAGCAGTTGTACCCAAAGCAAAAGAGAAGATTAGTTATCAAATCGCCTGTTTTGAGTTGAACGGAAAGAACTTAATCCATTTTGCAGGTTGGAAAATGCATGTTTCGATGTACCCTGTTCCAGCTGGTGATGAGGCGTTCAATAAAGAAATCTCTAGTTATGCTGATGGCAAAGGCACAATCAAATTTGTGTTGGATAAACCGTTGCCAATCAAATTGATTCGACAGGTTGTAAAGTTTCGAGTGATTGATAATTTAGCAAGTGAAAAGAAATAATTTTATGTGTCATTCTGAGCCACGCTCTTGTTCTTTGTGGCGAAGAATCTCTATGATTATGATTATCTTAGAGACCCTTCGCTTGCCCCTTCACTTCGTTCAGGGCTTCGGCTCAGGGTGACACAAAACAAAAAGGAGAAAATAAAATGAGCAAGATTACCCCATTTTTATGGTTCGACACGCAAGCAGAAGAAGCGATGAATTTTTATGTTTCGCTTTTCAAGAATTCAAAAGTACATAACGTCTCACGCGGACCTGATGGCAAAGCCTTTATCGTTTCTTTTGAATTGGAAGGTCAGCAATATATGGGTTTGAATGCAGGACCTCAGTTCAAGTTTAATGAAGCGGTTTCAATGTATGTGGATTGCAAAGATCAAGCCGAAGTGGATTATTTTTGGAATGCATTGACTGCTGATGGTGGTGAAGAATCTATGTGTGCTTGGTGTAAGGACAAGTTTGGATTATGGTGGCAAATTGTTCCGAAACAGTTAATGGAATTGATGGGTGACCCAGACCCTGAAAAATCTGGAAGAGTCAGAGATGCCATGCTTAAGATGAAGAAAATTGTAGTGGCGGATTTGCAAAAAGCGTATGATGGTAATTAATCTTTTCGTAATTTCTCGCGTTCTTCATCCCATAGTTTTGTAAATTTTTCAAAGACATCTGAAATGATTTTCAGTTCTTCTTCTGAATAACTGGAAATCAATTTGTCTTGTGCGTTTCTTGCAGATGCAAACCATGAGGCGGCTTTTTCAGCACTTGATTCTGCGGCGGCGATTAATGTTCCGCGTCGGTCGTTTGGATTTGGTCGCCTCTCAATTAAGCCAGCCTGTTCAAGCCTATCAAGCATAGCAGTCGTTGCACCAGATGTCAGACCTGTATGTTTAGCTAGTTCGGATGGGGAGGCTGTACCTTTAAGAAATAAAAGCCTGAGACATTCCATGTCAGTAACATTGACTCCTGCCCATTCACTGACGGCATTGCGGAACAATGTTAAATGAACGCCGTAATCTCGCACTGCCGCGAGTGCTCGTTTTTTCAAGTCTGTTTTTGAGTTGGTCATAGTAATTCGCTTTCCTGAGTGCGTCGTACCACATACTTTGAATTTAATCTTTCAATGCGAAAGTGCGACGCACCCTCTGGGCAGTAACAATACCCTTGACATTATCTTGATTATAAAGTATCTTTATTATATAACTAAATTCACTTTTACGCAAGGTTATTAAATAAGGAGATTATTATGAGCCCAAAGAAAGTTACTGAAAAATCCAAAGTGTGGTCGGATGAAGAAAAAGCCGCCATGCGAGAACGTGCCAAAGAAATGAAAGCCGAAGCGCGCGCTAGCAAGAATCGAGAAGAAGGCGAAAAGATTTTGCTGGCGGCAATCGCAAAAATGGATGCCAATGACCGTCCTTTAGCAAAACGAATCCATGAAATTGTCACAGCCAACGCGCCAGAATTAATGCCAAAAACTTGGTATGGAATGCCCGCTTATGCGGATAAAGATGGAAAAGTGATTTGTTTCTTTCAAGCCGCGAGTAAATTTGGTACACGATACTCAACGTTTGGCTTCCAACCTGATGCAAAACTTGATGATGGCAATATGTGGGCGGCATCTTTTGCTGTAATCAAGTTGACTTCTGCTGAAGAGTCAAAGATTGCGGCACTCGTCAAAAAAGCAGTACGTTAAGATAAGAATAGTATGCAATCCTCACCTTAATAATGAGATTGCTTCGTCGTGACTTCGTCACCCCTCGCAATGACAAAATAATAATTAGCCACAGAGATTCAATATAACTCTGTGGCTAATTTTTCGGTTATGATTATCGGTCTTGATTTTTCGCCTTGACGACTTTAGAACTTATGTTCTATAATCAACCTTTCACAAAAAATTGGTTTAACTTACACAAAATCAGGAGAATAACATGGCAACCAAACTTTCAATTACAAAACTTCGTAAAACATTCAAACATGTCATCACCCCCAAAGATGCTGATTATGAAAAAGCCCGTACCGTTGTGCCGGGTGATATTAATCGCCGACCTGCTGTCATTATCAAAGTTACAAATGCAAATGAAGTGGCTCAAGTGATTTCACTTGCAAAAGAAACTGGGCTTGAACTTGCAATCCGTAGTGGTGGTCATAGTATGTATAGCACCACAGATGGCGGAATTGTTTTAGACCTTTCATTGATGAATAAAATCGAGATTGATACAAACGAAAAAACAGTTTGGGCTGAAACAGGTTTAACCGCTGTTGAATTAACTTCTGCCACGCTTGAACATGGATTAGCCATAGGTTTTGGTGATACAGGCTCAGTTGGTATTGGTGGTATCACGCTCGGCGGTGGTGTTGGTTATCTTGTCCGCAAACATGGACTCACGATTGATAATTTGCTCGCCGCAGAAATTGTCACAACCGATGGAGAGATTTTACAAATTGATGAATCGAATCATGCCGATTTATTTTGGGCGATTCGTGGTGGCGGAGGAAATTTTGGCGTTGTAACCAAATTTAAATTTAAACTACAGGATTTGACTCAAGCATACGGTGGAATATTATGTCTGCCTGCCACACCTGAGACAATCGCTTCTTTCTTAAGGGAAGCTGATTCTGCACCCGAAGCCTTATCTACCATTGCGAATGTGATGCCTGCGCCTCCAATGCCATTCTTAGCAGAAGAACATCATGGCAAAATTATCATCTTCGCTATGATGTGTTATGCAGGGGATGTAGCCGAAGGTGAAAAAGTGATGCAGTCATTCCGTAACATTGCCACACCTTTAGCAGATTTGCTTCACCCGATGAGTTATACAGAATTATTCCCACCGGATGATGCAGAGTATCACCCGATTGCCGCAGGACGAACAATGTTTTTAGATTATGTAGATGAATCTGTTGCTGAAAAAATTTTGAATCATTTAAGTAAAGCCACGGACATGATGTCTGTGACTCAATTAAGAGTCTTAGGTGGGGCAATGGCTCGTGTGTCAGAAGATGCGACTGCGTATGCACATCGCAAGTCCAAGATTATGGCGAACTTAGCAGTGTTGTATGAAAATATAAATGAAAAACCTATCCATGAAAAATGGGTAGATGAATTTCAGAACGCCATCACACAAAGTGACAAAGGCGCGTATGTCAACTTCATCAACATTGTCGGTGAAGATGAACTCAAATCCGCGTACCCAACTTCCACGTTAGGAAAGTTGCGTCAAGTCAAATCAAAATATGACCCTGAGAATCTGTTCAAGATGAATCAAAATATCAAGCCGTAATATTGTCATGTCATTCTGAGCGAAGCGAAGAATCTCGAAGATAATCTTAGAGACCCTTCGCTAACGCTCAGGGTGACACAATCAAAGGAAAATTATGACCCAAGAATATATTGAAATTAAACATGCGCGTGAGAATAACTTAAAAAATGTTTCTTTGAAAATTCCGAAGAGAAAGATAACGATTTTTACAGGCGTTTCTGGTTCTGGAAAATCTTCGATTGTGTTTGACACGATTGCAACCGAAGCGCAAAGATTGCTGAATGAAAACTTCAGCATGTTTGTTCGCAACTTTTTACCGAAGTACCCTCAACCCGATGCAGACTCGATTGAAAACTTGAGCATGTCTGTTGTGGTTGACCAAAAACGACTCGGTGGCGGTTCACATTCCACCGTTGGAACTGCAACCGATATTTATACACTTTTGCGTTTGTTGTTTTCACGAATCGGAAAACCATTTGTTGGACCTGCTTATTTGTTTGGGTTTAACAATCCACAAGGCATGTGCCCGAACTGCAATGGTTTAGGTCGCAAATTAGATGTAGATATGGATAAATTTTTGGATACATCCAAATCATTAAATGAAGGTGCGATTTTATTCGGCGAATATGCGGTGAAAAGTTGGGGTTGGAGTTTGTTGATTAATACAAAACTTTTTGACCCTGATAAGAAATTATCTAAGTACACTGCAAAGGAAATGGATGCACTTTTGCATCATCCACCTATAAAAATTAAAACGAATGTGGGCGCAAAAGATTTCAACATGACCTTTAGTGGTATTGTTGACCAATTTACGAATAAATACATCAAACGTGATTTGAAGACCATGTCTGAAAGGACTCAAAAGCAAATCGAGCCATTTATGACCATGGGACATTGTTCAGAATGTAAAGGCGCAAGGTTGAGTCAAACGATTTTGAAATCAAAAATCAATGGTTACAACATTGCAGATATGGCAAACATGGAAATCACTGAGTTGATTAAAGTAGTCAAAGCTATTAAAGAACCTGTTGCCGCTTCGATGGTCAAAACATTGGCTGAAAGATTACAGCATCTAGTAGATATCGGTTTGGAATATTTGAGTTTGAATCGTGAAACAGATACATTGTCTGGTGGTGAATCGCAACGTGTAAAAATCGTCAAACATTTAAGTAGCAGTCTCACAGATGTGATGTATATTTTCGATGAACCGAGTGTTGGTTTACATCCACGAGATGTGCATCGTATGAATGAGTTGTTACGAAAATTAAGAGATAAAGGTAACACAGTCATCGTTGTGGAGCATGACCCAGATGTCATCAAGGCAGCAGACCATATCGTCGATGTAGGACCAAGAGCGGGCAAGTATGGAGGCGAAATTGTCTATGAAGGCAGTTATGCGAATCTGCTCAAAGCCAAAACGTTGACAGGTACTCACATCAAAGAAAAAATTTCTCTCAAAGAGTTTTTTCGTGAACCCACTGGAAAACTCCCGATTAAAAATGCCAAAGCAAATAATTTAAAAAATGTCAGTGTAGATATTCCAACAGGTGTGTTAACTGTGGTGACGGGTGTGGCTGGTTCTGGAAAAAGTTCTTTGATTCATGAAGTCTTTTTGAAACAACATGCGGATGCGATTGTGATTGACCAATCAGCAGTGGGTGTGAATAGTCGTTCAAACCCTGCAACATACACGGGCATTATGGATGATATTCGCAAAGCATTTGCAACTGCCAATAAAGTGCAACCCGCTTTGTTTAGTTTCAATTCAAAAGGTGCTTGTGAAAATTGTCAGGGATTGGGTGTGGTTTACACTGACCTCGCATTTTTAAGCGAAGCAAAACTTCCATGCGAAGTGTGTGAAGGTAAACGCTTCAAAGATGAAGTGTTGAAATATAAACTCAATGGAAAAAATATTTCAGAAGTTTTGTCTATGAATGTGGCACAGGCTTTGGAATATTTTGAAATCAAAGAAGTTAAGCGCATCTTGCAAGCCATGAGTGATGTTGGTTTGGATTATTTGAGTTTAGGGCAACCGTTGAGCACACTGTCTGGTGGTGAATGTCAAAGAATTAAATTGGCAAGTGAATTACATAAAAATGGAAGCATCTATATTATGGATGAACCCACCACTGGTTTGCACATGTCTGATATTGGGCATTTACTGGAAGTGATGAACCGCCTCGTGGATACAGGCAATACGGTCATTGTGATTGAACATAATCTACACGTCATCAAAAATGCGGATTGGATTATTGACATGGGTCCCGAAGGCGGAAGCAAGGGTGGGGAAGTAATTTTCGAAGGCACACCCAAGCAGTTATTAAGTGTGAAGCGTTCGTTGACGAGTCAATATATACAATAATGTATGTCATTGCGAGCCGCGTTTGTTGCTGCGAAGCAATCTCCAACTTAATAATGAGATTGCTTCGTCGTGACTTCGTCACTTCTCGCAATGACATGAGGAGAATATGTGAAAACTTTTTATCAAATTTTAGGAAATACTGTTTTAGCCAACGTCACCAACATGACCGTTTGGTTCGCGTTGATATTTTTTATTTATCTGGAAACACTTTCTGTTACCGCTACTTCGATTGTTTCAGGGATTTATCTCGTGATGACTGCTAGTTTAGGGATTTGGTTTGGAAGCCTCGTTGACCATAACAAGAAAAAAAATGTCATGATACTTTCAGGGGTGATTTCATTAATCATTTACATTATTGGTTTTATCATGTATATCATTCTTCCAGCCGAAACATGGAAAAACCCAACCAGTGTTCCGCTATGGATTTTCAATGTACTTCTATTAATTGGCGTAATTGCAGGCAACATTCGTTCAATTGCAGTGCCAACACTTGTAACCATTTTGATTCCCGAAGATGACAGAGCCAAAGCAAACGGTTTGGTTGGCACAGCATTTGGCATTGCATTCTTAATTTGTTCTGCCATCAGCGGAATTTTGGTTGGTGCAGGTGGCATGTTTTATGTTTTGATTCTCGGAATCGCAATGATGATTCTTTCCATTACCCACATGTGGTTTTTACCAATTCCAGAAAAAGAAATTGTGCATCTTGAGCATCAACCGCAAAAAGTAGATTTGCGTGGCACGTATGCAGTTGTTATTGCCATCCCAGGTTTGATGGCATTGATTCTTTTCACCACCATCAATAACTTTTTAGGCGGCGCATTTATGGGTCTCATGGATGCGTATGGTTTATCACTTGTTTCGGTTGAAACATGGGGTTTACTTTTTGCTGTCATTAGTTGTGGCTTTATTGTCGGTGGGCTTTACATTTCAAAATATGGTCTTGGCAAAAATCCATTGGTTGCGATGTTTATTGCAAACATCATTATTTGGATTATCTCCGCTGTCTTCACCATTCAACCATCTATCATTTTGCTTTCAGTTGGCATGTTCATTTATATTAGCGTTGTGCCATTTATCGAAGCCGCTGAACAAACGATTTTACAAAAAGTTGTCCCGCATGAAAGACAAGGAAGAGTTTTTGGATTCGCCCAAAGCATCGAGCAATCCGCTTCGCCTCTGACAACGTTTCTAATTGGTCCAATCGCGGAGACATTTTTCATCCCCTTTATGACGACTGGCGCAGGCGTTGGTTTAATTGGCTCATGGTTTGGCACAGGTATGGATAGAGGTATTGCTTTGGTATTCACAGTGACGGGTATCATTGGTTTAATTCTCACTATTTATGCCATGAATACAAAATATTACAAGTTATTGTCTGATAGATATATGCATGGGGAGAGTGTGCCGTCATTGCCTGAAGTTGAATTGGCTTAATTAACGTGTCATTCTGAGCGAAGCGAAGAATCTCTACGATTATCTTAGAGACCCTTCGCTATCGCTCAGGGTGACACAATTGAGAGGTTTCATGCCTACACAAAAATCTGATTTTCCAAAAATTGGTTCACCTGCAACCCGTGCTTTAGAAGCAGAAGGCTATACTCAACTTAAACAATTGACCAAACTCAGTGAAGCAGAGTTATCGCAAATGCACGGAGTGGGTCCAAAAGCCGTGCGAATATTAAAAGAAACCATGAAAGCAAATGGC
>JAEURG010000202.1 GCA_016789345.1 Anaerolineales bacterium
GTTCAACCCGCCCGAAGTTTTGCATACTGGTTTTGAAAAAGCAATTACAAACCTGAAAAACAATATGGGCAAAGAACATGCAATGTTTATTGATGGCAAAGATGTTTTTGCTGATGAAAAATTTGAAGACCGTTCACCTGTAAACACGGATTGGGTTTTGGCTGTGATGCAAAAAGGAAACGCCTCACATGCCAAAATGGCAATTGATGCGGCGCGCAAAGCATTTCCCTCATGGAGTCGAACCTCATGGCAAAAGCGTGTGCAATTGGTTCGCAAAGCCAGCGCATTAATTGAAAAAAGAATTTTTGAACTCGGTGCGGCGATGTCTTTGGAAGTTGGTAAGAATCGTATGGAGGCTTTGGGGGATGTGCAAGAAACCGCAGACTTGATGTACTTCCCCGCACAGATGATGGAAGAAAATAATGGATTTGTAAAACCAATGTTGAAAGACCCATTGGTTGGTTTTGATTCAACAAATACGTCTGTCTTGCGACCTTATGGTGTGTGGTTAATTATTTCTCCATTCAATTTTCCATTTGCATTGACGGGTGGACCCACTGGCGCAGCACTTGTGGCTGGCAATACCGTTGTGATTAAACCTGCATCGGATACTGCTTGGATTGTACGTTTGTTTGTCGAATGTTTGCGTGATGCAGGTATTCCTAATGGCGTGGTCAATTTTGTGACGGGTCCAGGTTCTACAGTGGGTCAGGCACTCGTTGATAGCCCTGAAATTGATGGTGCAACTTTCACTGGTTCATTTGATGTGGGCATGAAACTGTATCGTGATTTTGCAAATCGCAATTACATTCGCCCTGTCATTTTGGAACTCGGTGGAAAGAATCCAGCCATTGTTTCAAAGAATGCAAATCTTGAGGATGCCGCCACAGGGATTTATCGTTCGGCGTTTGGTTTGCAAGGACAAAAATGCTCCGCCGCTTCTCGCGTGCTGGTAGAGGATGCTGTTTACGATGAATTGGTTGCTAAACTGAAACAAAAAGTGGATGCGCTTGTGATTGGCGACCCAACTGAACGCGCTACTTATTTAGGTCCAGTCATTAATCAAAATGCTTATAACGAATTCAAAAGTTATGCAGAAGAAATTAATCAAGCGGGTGCAACTTTCTTAACAGGTGGTAACGTCAAATCTGGTGGTATGTACAACAAAGGCTTTTATTGTGAGCCGACCTTCGTGACAAATTTACCTTTCAGTCACCGCTTGTGGAAGCATGAAATGTTCTTGCCAATTAGTATGATTGGCAAGGTCAGCAATTTGGATGAAGCCATGCAAATTGCAAATGACGTGAACTATGGATTAACTGCTGGCTTCTATGGAAGCCAAAAAGAAACCGATTGGTTCTTTGACAATATCCAAGCAGGTGTTACATACGCAAATCGTCCACAAGGTGCAACGACTGGTGCTTGGCCTGGCTATCAACCATTCGGCGGTTGGAAAGGCTCCGGCGCAAGTGGCAAAAACGGCGGCGGGTATTATTATGTTCAGTTATATATGCACGAACAGATTCAAACATCCGTCAAACATGCTCCAGTGAAGGCAAAAGCCGCGAAGAAGAAAACAATTGTCAAAAAGAAAGCGGCGAAGAAAGTTGTCAAGAAAACTGTGAAGAAATCAAGCAAGAAGAAATAAGAAAGTTAAACTTCCGAAGTCTCATAGACTTCGGAAGTTTTTTTGTATGGGGTAAAATAATTCAAAAGGAACTGCTTATGGAAAATGATGACCCTTTTGTAGTGCGTGTTGGAACATTTTTCTTAGTCATTGGCATGGGTGCTTTTTTGTTATTTGTCGTCTCAGACCTTGCTGAGCAAGTTGACTTTGATTTTTTGTTTATCGCCGTTCTATTACTTGGCATAGGCTGGTATATGCGCCGCAGAAAAGCCAAGCCACCCCCAGCAGGCAGATTCTCTTGGATAAAAGGTATGCGAAAAGGCGGTGGAAAAGGCTCGAAGCCTGTTCCAAAAGCAGTAGAAGAAGATGAAGGAGAATAATATTTAATTTTATGTCTAAACTTGTTTCGTTGAAAAAAGCAATTTCAGAATTTGTCAGTGATGGTGATGTAGTCTATGCCGCAGGATTCACCCACTTGATTCCATTCGCCGCCGGACATGAGATGATTCGTCAAGGAAAAAAGAATCTTACGCTTGCACGCGCCACACCTGATTTAATCTATGACCAAATGGTGGCGGCAGGTTGTGCAAAAAAAGTTATTTTTTCTTACATGGGGAATCCTGGCGTTGGCTCATTACGAATCGTACGCAAGGCAATTGAAAACGGTCAACTGGAATGGGAAGAATATTCTCACTTTGGCATGATTACGCGTTTGCAAGCAGGCGCATCGGGTTTGCCGTTTTTGCCTATGAATCAAACAGGCGCAGAAGATTTAGAAATTGCAAATCCATTAATTAAAA
>JAEURG010000277.1 GCA_016789345.1 Anaerolineales bacterium
CTCAAAGATGCAATGCCCGCACTGACTTTTACATTCACCGTCAACGGCGCATCTTTCTTGACCTCAATTCTGGTGCCTCGAACCCCAGCAATGATTCTCTCTGATATTTTTTCCGCGTCCGCGCCAATCACACCGGGTAATGCCAACACAAACTCATCACCAGACCATCTGCCAATACAGTCATACGGGCGGCTTTTTTCTTTAATCACTTGTGAGACAACTTTTAATACAGCATCACCAATTTCACTACCATGACTATCATTAATTGCCTTGAAGTTGTCAATATCAAAAGCAATCAAACTTAACGGTATAGATGCCCGCCTTGAGCGTTCCAACTCGCCTGTAGATTGGCGCAAAAATGCGGCGCGATTGATAAAGCCTGTTAACTCGTCAAAGACTGCACGGTTTTCCAACTGCTCCCGCGCTTCACTCAGGCTGGAGGTCAGTGCAATGATGCGTTCGGCTATCATCACGCGATTTTTTAAGTCAGCAGGTTTGAGCGGGCTGGGAATCGTATCATCAATTTGGTTAAGTGGAACGCCTTCTTCATTTTTTGGCGTAATCAAAAGGATGTAAACGGATTGAGTTAACGTAGAAGTTCGCACGCGTGAAATAAAATTTGAAGTTTTAACATCACTTGTTTCCCAACTAGCAATAACAAAATTGGCTTCACCAGATTGAATGTATTCCCATGCTTGTTCGCCAGTCGGCACTGGAATTAAAGTATGTTTTTTACCGCCCAAGGCTTGTTGAATCACAGCCCATTCTTTGGGGTCGTTCTCCATCACCAATATATTCATAGATGCACCTATGCGCCCATTATAGCAGGTGTATCTTAGATAGTTTATGATTTTTTTGCTTTGAATTGTTTTTGTTATAAATGAAAAATCGTTTCAAAAATTCTTAAGTTAAATTTTTCTTAGCCACAGAGAACACTGAGTTCTCTGAGAAGAAAACCTCAAAACTCTCTGTGGACTCTGTGGCTAACCCATTAGATTAAACACTCTTTTACAAACATTTTCGTTGACAATTGCCCCCTCTCATAGTAACATTTGCCCCGCTTTGACCACGCCGAGGTAGCTCAGTGGCAGAGCAGGGGACTCATAAGCCCTTGGTCGGGAGTTCAAATCTCCCCCTCGGCACTTAAGACCACTGATAAAGTGGTCTTTTTATTTCAAAATAGTAGGGGTTTCCCTTATTCTTTTTTTTGCCTTAGTATGTGAAAATGATTGGCAGAGGAAAAGTATGGCTGTACGAAAAGCAAAACCACCTGTCGTTGCTTCAACCCAACCTGATTTAGAAACACACTTTCAAAGCAACGAAATATTTAAGAATGCCTTTCAATATTCTGCGATTGGCATGGCTTTGGTTTCTTTAGAAGGCAAATGGTTAAAGGTCAACCCGAAAGTTTGTGAAATCGTAGGCTATGCCGAGGAAGAATTATTAAACCTTACTTTTCAAGATATTACCCATCTCGACGACCTTGATTTAGATTTGAATTATGTTCGGCAAATGATAGCGGGGAAAATTGAAAATTACAGCATGGAAAAAAGATATTTTCATAAAAACAAAAAAATTGTTTGGGTATTGCTTTCTGTTTCACTTGCTAGAGATAACGACAAAAATCCTCTCTTTTTCATTTCACAAATTGAAGATATTACAGAGAGAAAACTTGCCAGCGAAAAATTGCTCGAAAGCGAAAAACGCTATCGAGATTTTTTTGATAACTCCCCCATCCCACTGTGGGAAGAAGATTTATCAGAAGCAAAAAAACGGGTAGATGATTTAAAAGCACAAGGTGTGACAGATTTCCGCACCTATTTCGCCTCACATCCTGACGTGGTAGCGGGTCTTGCTTCAACCATCAGAATCTTAGACATAAACCAAGCCACCCTAAATTTATACGGCGCAAAAAGCAAAGAAGAATTATTTGCCAGTTCAGAGTCAAGAAGTGTGGGCGAAATAGAAAACAATCCTGAAGATTTTATAGCCATTGCAGAAGGAAAGACCAGCAACAATTGGGATGGGGCAGATGAAACCCTAAGTGGCGAACCGATTGAGATTAGCCTGAATTGGTCGGTGGTGCCGGGGCACGAGCATGATTATTCCAAAGTTATAGTCACTACGCTTGACATCACCGAAAGAAAACGCGCCAAAGAAGAATTACAGAAGAATGAAGAACGTTATAAAAGCATTGTGGAAGATATGCCCATGATGATGTGCCGCTTCACAGCAGATGGCACATTAACTTTTATCAACGAATTTTACTGTCAGTATTTTAATAAAAGTTATGAGCAATTATTAGGAAGCAATCTTTTTAACTTAATCCCAGCCGAAGAACAAGAGACTGTAAAACAAAAGTATCTTTCACTAAATCAAGAAAAACCTTTTGTCACTTATGAATACAAAACTATTGATAACGATGGCAAAGTGAATTGGCAAAAGTGGACTGACCGCGCCTTGTTTAATGAAAAGGGCGAAATTCTCGAATATCAATCTGTTGGTGAAGATATAACGGAGCAAAAACTAGCAGAAGAAAAACTCCGCAAAAGCGAAGAGTATTATCGCCGCCTGACGGAAAACTTCCCTAATGGAATTGTAATTATCTGTGATAAAGATTTTCGGTTTATGTTCTTATCAGGCGGTGAAGTTGAAAAATATAATGTCAATTTGCAAAAGTATCTCGGAAAAACTTTTCAAGAAGTATTACATCCAGAAATTCTTGAAAAACTAATTCCCTATATGAATGCCGCCTTGAAAGGGGAAAGAGACACATTCGAATTACCCTATTTGAATAACTCATATTATCTAGTCAATTTTGCTCCATTACAAGAATCAGATGGCAGTATTAAAGAAATTTTAATTGTTGCCCAAAATATTACTGAACAAAAACAAGCCAGTGAAATTAGAGAAGAGAGCGAAAAAAGATATCGTAGTTTGTTTGAGGATTCGCCAATTTCTTTATGGGAAGAGGATTTCTCGGATGTAAAGAAAAAGTTAGATGAGTTGAAACAGGCTGGGGTTAAGGATTTTGAAGCGTATTTCTCATCTCACCCACAAGTTGTAATTGAATGTGCATCTTTGATAAAAATTCTTAACGTCAATAAAGCCTCTGTCGAATTATACAATGCCAAAAGTAAAGAAGATTTAACGACCAATATGCTCAGGCTTTTGCGAGCAGATAGTGTGACGCAACAATTTGTTGAAGAGCTGATTCAAATTGCAAATGGGAAAACGCATTTTGAGCGCGAAGAAATTGATAGCTCATTAAGTGGAGAACCTTTAGTTGTTTCTATTGTTTGGTCTGCCATGCCGGGGCATGAAGAAGATTTATCGCGCGTGATTGTTTCAATTGTAGATGTTACAAAACGTAAACAAGCCGAAGAAGAACGCCGTGTGTTGATTGATGAATTAGGCGAGCGTGTAAAAGAGTTAACTTTCTTGCATAACATCTCGCGCATTTTTATGGATGATACACGCTCTGAATTTGAAATTTTACAAGCCGTTGCCGATGCTATGCCTGCCGCTTGGCAATATCCAGAAATTACTGAAGCACGCGTAGGTTATAACGGGTATCAGTTTATAACACCAAACTTTAGAGAAACAGATTGGATGTTGAGTGAGTTTTTTG
This sequence comes from Anaerolineales bacterium, assembly GCA_016789345.1. GTDB lineage: Bacteria > Chloroflexota > Anaerolineae > Anaerolineales > Villigracilaceae > Villigracilis. The sequence goes on from JAEURG010000277.1 coordinate 3,632, forward strand.
AACTGCCAAATGGTTTATTGGGCGTGGTACAAATAGCCTATTTAGAGGAAAGACCACTAACTGATGAAGGTCCATTTTTAGCAGAAGAACGCCAAGTATTAAATGCCACTGCTGAGAAATTAAAAACTTATATCAAAGGTATTCTGGCAGACCAAGCTATTCAACGCCAATTAAATGAATTAGAAACTTTGTATGAAAGCGGTTTGGCAATTAGTCAGCTTTTGACACCCAAAGGGATTGCTCAAAAAGTAATTGACGTATTGGAACGTAGAATGAATTGGCATCATATCGCGATTCGAGAATATCATTCTGAGTCAAACAGTTTCAAACTGATTGGGTTTAACAAATTAGGCATTAGTCCACAGGAAATACAAGAACATATTGATAAAGCCAATAGCATGATTACAAAACCTTCTCAAGGGTTAAGTGGTTGGGTCACAATTCATGGACAATCAATCCTTTCAGGAAATGTAAAAACAGATGAGCGTTATTTAGATGTATTTCCTGATATTAACTCAGGGATTTATGTGCCATTAAAAGTTGGGGAAAAAATCATTGGTTCTATTGCTGTGGAAAGTGAAGAAGAATCTGCGTTTACCGAACATGATAAACGTTTGTTAGAAACACTGGCAGGGCAAGCCGCCATTGCAATTGAAAATGCAAATCTATTTAATGAATTAGAAAAACGCGTGCAAGAACGTACCTTACAAATTGAAGCCACCAAACGCCGTTTGGAGTTAGCCACCCATGCCGGGCAAATTGGTGTTTGGGAATATAAACCCAGAGAAAATTCTGTTGTGTGGGATGAACGGATGCACATTATTTATCATGTGCCAGCTGGTGAATTTGATGGAACTGCGGAAGCATGGGCAAAATATATTCACCCAGAAGATTTGGCAAAATCACAGATACATTCTCAATTGGCGTTTACAGAAAATTTATTGCTCAATAATGAACACCGCATCATCTGGCCCGATGGAAGCATTCGCTATATCTCCACTAGTGCTGTGACTGTTTTTGCAGAAGATAACACACCTGACCGCATCATTGGTATTTGTAGAGATATTACAGAAAGAAAGCAGATTGAACAATCGTTACAAGAAAGTGAATCATATGCCCGCCTCTTATTTGACGCCGCGCCTGACCCTGTTTTCGTCATGGAATCTGACGGGACGATGGTGGATGTCAACAAGTTTTTTGAAATGCAACATCAAATTAACCGCGAAAGTTTGCAGGGGAAAAATATTTCAGCATTAAACATCTTCCCTACAGAAGAACTTCAAAAAGCAAATGAATATCTGACTGAAATTATGAGCGGGAAAAGTATTCCACCGCTCGAATTAAAATTTTATGCACCAGACGATGAATTGCACACACTTGAGTTACATTCATATCCCATTGAGGTGCAAGGGCGGATGCTTGTGCTGAGTACCAGTCGAGACATTACCACACACAAAAAGTTTGAGGAGGCACTCAAACTTGCCAATGCCGAAATGGAAAATGCCTTAAAAGTCAAAGATGAATTTCTTGCAAACATGAGCCATGAATTACGCACACCATTAAATGCAATTTTAGGCATTTCAGAAAGCCTCGAAGAGCAAATGATTGGTAAATTAAATGAAAAACAACAAAAATATGTTGGCATTATTAAAGAAAGTGGAAAACATTTACTAGATTTAATCAATGACATTTTAGATATATCTAAAATTGAAGCCGGGCGCATGGAATTAACCTTCCATCCAATCGCAGTAGAAAAGTTATGTCAATCTAGCCTGCGCATGATTAAGGAATTGGCTCAGAAAAAGAAAATTCAAGTTTCATTCAAAGTAAAAGATGAAGTCACTACTATCATGGGTGATGAACGTCGTTTGAAACAAGTCTTAGTCAATTTATTAAGCAATGCCGTGAAATTTACAGAAGAAGGCAACAAGATTGGTTTAGAAGTAACTGGTTACCCAGAAAGAAATGAAGTTACATTTTCTGTGTGGGATACCGGCATAGGCATTGCTGAAGAAGATTTGAAGTTTTTATTCAAGCCATTTGTGCAACTGGACGCCGGACTAGCGCGTGAATTTCAAGGCACAGGTTTAGGTTTGGCATTAGTAGCGCAAATGGTACGTTTACATGGTAGTTCGGTAAGTGTAAAAAGCCAAATCGGCAAAGGTAGTATGTTTACCATCACCTTGCCGTGGGAAGCGGAAGAACAAAATATGCCAGCGAAAGTCACAGGTGAACTTGTGTTGCCAAGTCCAAAATTAGAAGGGAAGCGCAAAGGCAAAATTCTGTTGGTTGAAGATACAGACATCATCGTTTCATTAGTCAAAGATTATCTGACTTATAAAGGTTATGAAGTCATTGTGGCATACAATGGCAGAGAAGGCATTTACTTTGCCAAAGAGAAGCGACCTGATTTGATTCTGATGGATGTGATGATGCCAATTATGAATGGTATTGATGCCACCATAGAAATTCGCAAAGACCAAAATTTGAATCGCATTCCAATTATTGCACTAACGGCGTTAGCCATGCCCGGTGACCGTGAACGTTGTTTAGAAGCCGGTATGACCGATTACATGAGCAAGCCTGTCAAATTAAATGAACTCATCGAAATCATTGAAAAATACACAGCACAAGGTTAAAGGGAAAAATGAAAAGCAAAATTTTAATTGTTGATGATGACCCGCTCGGCATTGCCACACTTGAATCAATGTTTCATAATCAAGGCTTTGAAATTTCGCAAGCGCAAAATGGCATGAATGCTTTGAAATTGGCAGAACAAATAATGCCTGATTTAATTTTATTAGATGTGATGATGCCCGGCATGGATGGTTTTGAAGTCTGCCGCCGCCTCCGTACTACACCCAAACTTGCGGAGGTGCCCATCATCATTCTCACTGCCTTAGACGACCGCGCTTCGCGTTTGCAAGGTATTGAAGCCGGGGCTGACGATTTTTTAACCAAGCCAATAGACCGTCAAGAATTACGTTTGCGCGTAAAAACAATTTTGCGTTTAGACCGTTATCGCACTTTATTAACCCAACGCGAAAATTTACAAAAAATGGCAGAGCGTGTGGTTTCAGCACAAGAAGAAGAAAGAAAAAGATTATCGCGCGAATTGCATGATGATTTAGGGCAAGCGTTGATTGCGCACATTTTGAAATTAAAAAATATACAAAGCCAAACAAATTTACATAATGAATTTGATAAATTAATTGAAGATGCGAATCATATTATTAATCGTATGCGTCAAATCGCGCAAGATATGCGCCCAGCCCTACTAGATACAATGGGTTTAGTATCTGCGCTTGAAACACATACCAAAGAGTTCGGGTCCAGAAGCAACTTGCCCGTCACATTTGAAGCGGATGTTGATATTCCAAAATTATCGGATGTGCATTCCATCACGCTGTATCGCACATTGCAAGAAACACTCACCAATATCATCAAACACTCAAATGCCACACAAGTGTGGGTTGAATTAAGCGTTGATGAAAAAAATATTATTTTGACCGTGCAAGATAACGGCATTGGATTTGTTTCAACATCTCAAAACGGGATGGGCATTTCAAACTTACGCGAACGCCTGGCACTCGTCGGTGGAGCATTCACCATCACCTCAGCCTTATCCAAAGGGACGATTGTTTCTGCCAGTTTGCCGTTAGAAGAATCAACACAAACGGAGTTTGTAAAATGATTCGCGTGTTGCTAGCAGAAGACCATGTGATGGTGCGAGCAGGCTTACAAGCTTTGCTTGAACGCGCCAAAGATATCAAAGTGATTGGCGAAGCCTCGAATGGTCAAGAAGCAATTGATTTAACCATTGTACATAAACCTGATGTGTTAGTTTTAGATATTATGATGCCACGTTTGAATGGCATTCAAGCGGCGGAACAAATTCGCGCTTTGAAATTGCCAGTGAAAATTTTATTTGTGTCTATGTATTCAGATGCTGGTTTGGTACGCCAAGCATTACAAACAGGTGCAAAAGGTTATGTATTAAAAACATCGGCAGGCGAAGAATTGTTACAAGCCATTCGAGCAGTTGCAAAAGGTGAAACGTATTTAGGCGAAACAATTTCTTCGATAACTATGGAAGATTCATTCCGCCCAAATATGAAGCAAGTGGATAATCCGCTTGAGTTGCTTTCGCCGCGTGAAAAAGAAATTTTGCAATTAATCGCCGAGGAACACACCAGTAGCGAAGTTGCCAACATTTTATCTATTAGTGAAAAGACAGTAGAAAAACACCGCGCCAATATGATGGAAAAACTACAAGTTCGTAATTTAGCAGGCTTAGTACGTTTGGCAATCAAGTATGGGTTAATTGACAAAAATCAATAAGGAGAACAAATGGGTAATAACAACAGCATTATTTTAATCGTAGATGATGAAGCCGCAGGCAGACACACACTCGAATCTATTTTAGAAGGACAAGATTATGAACTGGTGATGGCAGAAAACGGACCCGAAGCAATTGAAAAAGCACAAAAAATTCTGCCCGATGTAATTCTGTTAGACGTGATGATGCCCGGCATGGATGGTTTTGAAGTATGCCGTCACTTACGCAATGACCCAAACCTCGCTGAAGTGCCAATTATCATTCTCACTGCATTAGATGATAGAAAATCTTTACTGCATGGTTTAGAAGCAGGCGCAGATGATTACCTCACCAAGCCGTATGACCGTTATGAATTACGCGCTCGCTTGCTTGGTATTACACGCTTGAATCGTTATCGTAAATTATTAGATGAACGCGCTAACATTGAAACTGCACATGAGCAATTATTGTCCGCGTATGATGCTACCATTGAGGGTTGGTCTCGCGCTATGGATTTGCGTGATAAAGAAACAGAAGGTCACACATTGCGCGTCACTGACCTTTCTGTAAAACTTGCAAGAAACATGGGCATCAATGAAGGTGAATTATTATTTATTCGGCGTGGCGCGTTATTGCATGATATTGGAAAACTTGGTGTGCCAGATTCAATTTTGCACAAACCCAGTGCATTGAGTGATGAAGAATGGGAAACTATGCGCCAACATCCGCAGTTTGCTTATGACATGCTCTACCCGATTGAATATTTGCGCCCCGCTTTAGATATTCCATTTTGTCACCATGAAAAATTTGATGGAACGGGCTATCCGCGACAGTTGAAGGGTGAACAGATTCCGCTTTCGGCACGCATCTTTGCTATTGTGGATGTTTGGGATGCGCTTACGTCAGACCGACCCTACCGCCCAGCCTGGGAAAAGCAAAAAGCAATGGATTTCATCAATGAACAATCTGGCAAACATTTTGACCCGAAAGTTGTTGAGGCGTTTAATAAGATGATGAAGGAGTAAAAATCATGTGTCATTCTGAGCGTAGCGAAGAATCTCTGTTTTATAGAGAGATCCTTCACTTGGTCTCGATACGGACTTCGTCCTACCCGACCAACCGTTTAGGGTGACACAAATTTATCCAAACTCAAACGTCCCCATTCCCTCTACATTTGTGATTACCTTAAACAACCCGCCAGAGAGCGGGTATTTTTTTATCTCTTCATCGCTCATGCCATGTCGTGCGGAAGTAATGAATAATTCATTCATATTTTTTCCGCCAAAAACACAACAAGAAGCATTTAAAGCAGGTACAGGTATTTTTTCTAACAACTGACCTGTATTTGGATTCCATTTTGTGATTTGTGCCCCACCCCACATCGCAATCCATAAATTGCCTTGTAGGTCAGAGGTCATGCCATCGGGCCAGCCAAAAGATTCGGGAATATTAATTGCAACGCGTGGGTTTGCAATCTTTCCAGTTTTCAAATCATAATCAAAGGCTTGCACTTGGCGCGTGGGTGTATCAATGTAATAAAAAGTTTTATGGTCTGGGCTCCAAGCCATACCGTTAGAAATGGTCACATTTGGTATTAAAACTTCGGCATCTTTTCCGTTGAAAGAGTAAAAATTCCCTGCGGATTCTTTTTCATCCATTGCCATTGTGCCAGCAAGCAAGCGACCTGCTGGGTCACATTTACCATCGTTCATGCGGTTGTTGGCAGATTCGGTTAGGGTGTAGAGAACTGTTTGTTGGGCAGTAGCAGGTTCAAGGTCAACGAATGAGGCGCGTTTGCCTAGAATTAAATGTCCATTTTTGCATGGGGCTAGGCATCCAATAAATTCATCTAATTCTATAAATAATTCAGTATCGGCATAGATTCTTTTTTCAAGAATATCTACCCAATATAAAGTTTGCGTTTTGGTATCCCATGCAGTGCCTTCGCCTAATGTGGCGCGTGCATCGAAAAGTAATTCGCTTTTCATTAGAACCAATTCCGTTTGTAAAAGATAAAAGTTGCCAAGCCGCCTAAGCCAATAGATAAGCCAATAATAAAAAGAAAAGCAACCGGGCTGTTTTCACCTGGTAAGGTAACGTTCATTCCATAAAATGATGCAACGATAACAGGCATATTCAAAATAATAGTAAGCGCGGCAAGTAACTTCATTACTACGTTTAGATTATTGGAAATAATAGAAGCAAAGGCATCCATCATGCTAGAAAGAATTTCGGCGTTGATACTGGTCATTTGTATTGCTTGTTGGTTTTCTGTAAGCACATCTTCGAGCAAGTCTTGGTCTTCTTCGTAATAATTGAAAAGTTGGGTGCGTTGCACACGTTCCATCATCACTTCGTTGGAACGCAAAGCAGTTGCGAAATATGTTAGGCTTTTTTGATATTTCAGCAATTCAAGCAACTCACGATTTTGTGTTGATTTTTGTAATCGGTCTTCTACAAGTTCAATTGAGCGATTAATTTCACGCAGAAGGTGTAAATATCTTGCGGCAGTTTCAAGGAAAATGTATAAAGCCAAACGATAGCGTTTACCTGTTTTTAAGCGGCGATGCTTTCCATTTAGTAAAGGCTTAAAAATATCACTTTCGTAACGGCAAATTGTAATGATTTTATTTCCTAAAATCATAATACCTAATGGCACAGTGTTATAAGGAATATCACTTTCGGGTTGGTGAATCGGTATGCGCAACAAGATAAATGTGTAATCTTCGTCACGTTCCATACGAGGCATTTCATCTTCATCTAATGCGTAATTGATGTAGTCCATTTCCATGCCCCAATTTATCAATTTCTCTATTTCTTCAGATGTTGGGTTAATAGCGTTTACCCATGCCCCACTGGCTATGGTTTCAATCGTCTCAAGACCATTTTCGGTCGTTTTATAAATGCGCAACATTGCTGTGCCTCCTTGCGTGAAGTAACATCACGCGCGGTGGGTGCAACGTGATGAGGTATTAAAAAATAGAACTGAGTAAAGTGCTGTCTTCCATGATGAGTCTATGAAATATATCTGTTATTTTAAGCCCAATGATGAAATTAAACAACCGCGTTTTGATAGACGAAATGGTTGTTTCGTTTTGATGATGAGTTTCGGCTACTGGTGTTGTTTTTTTCTTTTGCCATTTACGCATCCATGCTTTCAGTGTAGGGTAAATGTATTTTACGCCCCAATATGCTAACCATGATTTTAGATAGGTATGGTCGTAGACTTGAATGGTTGTGAACTCTCTGCTTTCTGGATTCCAGTCTAACTTATAAGAATATATGCCACGCAAAAAATCGCTTTCTTGAAGTTCACGTTTGAAACGCTCTTCAAGCGAAAGCATCATCAATAATTTTCCGGGGGCGAGTGTATCAAGTTCTTTATCGATTCCACCGCGCCAATCTTCATATCGGTTTTCAAAGCAAAAGCCATATTGAAAGGCGATTGGGCGGTCATCAACATATAAGAATTCAATTTGAATCCATTCTTTTTGTTGCATGAAATGAAATAGGCTTTTATGAAAATTTATTTCTTGTTGTGTTTTGTATAAATCAGGGAAGTTACTTTTTTCACTGAGGGCGAACATGTCTTCAAATTGTTTCCATGTTAGCGTATCTCCGATATATTTTTTATAGGTTACATTTCCGATTTCAGAAGTGCGCTTCATACGCCTTTTTAGGTTGTGACGCATATTTTTTGAAAGCCTGTTATAGTATTCTTCCCATGTCTGATTGTTCAGTGAAATATAGTAATGTTGTTCACGTTCTTGACGGAGTTTAAACCCCGAATCTTTTAGTAATGGAAGAAGTTGTTGAGTTAGAGGGCTGTTGGCGTTTACTTCCATTAACTCAAAAACATCCCAATCTTTTTTATGTTCATAGATGTATTTAACGAAAGATTGAATGATTTTTTCTGAATTAATAGAAATGAAGCCACCTATATCGCAATCTGGGTCGCCAATGTTGCCAAGCCAGCGCAAGGTGATGCCCATTTTTTTTCGACTCATCATTAATGGGATAATTGCAATTAATGTATCGCCTTCTCTAAACAATAAGAGCCATAATTCATTATGGTACTGTCCAATGTTTTTCCACCATGCAAATAACCATTCCCAGGTGAGAAAGATGTTCTTTTCGGGAGATTGAAAGAGGAGTGTATTCCACTCCTCCCGTAAATTTTCAAACTGTTCTGTTGTTTCTATTCTTGTAACTGTAATTTTATTATTCATCTATACTAATTTTACCCTTCTTCCGCCTCTCTCGCCACTCGATTGACTTCATCCAAACTGACACCTTTGGCTTTTTCTAATCTTTCAAAGCGTTTACTAAATTGACTCATGGCATAATTAACAAAATCATCTTCAATCAAACCAAACGGAACGACTTCATATCTTGCAAACGCATCACCGATCACGCCGATAGCAGAAGGTAAAAGCATATTCATTTGGGTTTGCAAATTATCCCATTCTTGCGGATTCTCAGCGATTAAGCGAGATAACAAATACACGCCGTAAGCAATATGCCTTGACTCATCTTTTTTGAGCAGTGAAATCCCTTTGCGTAAGCCGGGCAGTAAATCATTTCGCTCTAACATGGTAAAGAAGGCATGATAGCCAGTCTCAGCCAATACGCCTTCCACGACCATGTTGTAGGTGACAGATGCCTGAATTTGGCTGGCAGGTGACGGGTCAGTGCGAAGCGCATTTAATGCATTGGGCAATGCTTCATAAAATATCTGACGATAATTGTCACCATGAAATCTTGTTAAATCTGACCTCACCCCTAACCCCTCTCCTAAAGGAGAGGGGAACGCAACTTCATCCATGAATCTTCTGAAAAAATCTACATGCTTGGCTTCTTCAAAAAGAAAAGTTGTGAGAAACATTTCTTCTTCAATGCGCCCTTCTTGTGCGATGGCTTGCATGAGCGGGAGCAAATCAAGCGTGACGGCTTCTTCACCCGCCACAAACAACGAAAGCAAATGCAAAATTAATTCTTTTTCGTCATTTGTAAATTTTGCCCAATGATGTTTATCTTTTGTAAAATCAATGTCAGATGGATTCCAAATACCATATTTTTTTGCTTTTTCAAACAAACGCATCGGCGGAAGTTCACGATTCAACCCGCGCGTAGTGGTGACAAATGAAGTATGTGACATAATTTCTCCTTGATAGATAAATTATAATCTCTACATGCCCATCACCACGAGTTCAGTCAAAACCTATTATGACCAAAACACAAATCTTTTTTTGAAATTCAACAATTCAAAAAAAGCGCAAAACATTCATCGCTCCTTGTGGAAAGATGGGATTGATAATTTAGAAGATGCACTCAACTTCTCTAATTCTCTCATTCTCAAAGAAATTGAATCTTTGAATATCAATTCTCCAAAAATTGCAGACTTAGGCTGTGGAGTGGGTGCTAGTCTTTTTTACATTTATCCGCGTTTGCAAAATCCAAAACCAGCTTTGGGATTAACATTGAGTCCAGTACAAGCCAAATTAGCAAAAGATTCTGCAAAGGAATTAAGTTTGCAAAATCAAATTTTATTTGCAGAAGGTGACTTTACAACTGTTCCACTCGAAAATGAATCATTAGATGCGATTTATTCTGTCGAAGCAGTTTGCCATGCAGTGCAGCCAGAAAAGTATTTTCAAGAAACAAGTAGACTTTTACGAAAAGGTGGAAAATTGATTTTAGTAGATGATTATGTCGCAAATCGTTCATTCACAAAAAATGAATCAAAATGGCTGAAAGCATATATTGATGGTTGGTATGTTCCCGGAGTTCGCATGATTGAAAAAACAATCGAGTTTGCAAATAAAAATAGTCTCAACTTAATTAAAAACGAAGAACTTACATCATATCTACGTTTACGAAATTTGCCTGATGCAATTGCAAGTACATTATTATTTCTTGGAAATCATTTACCAATCAAACATGCGATTCTTCCATCAATGTTGGGGAGCATGGCATTGCAACAATGTTTATTTATGAAAATTATTGAATATCGTTTTTTTGTTTTTGAAAAGCTCGGTGGTTGAGTAGCCACGAGTGATAACGAGTGGCGTATCGAAACCACCGGTAAATGAAAACTTTTTATTAAAGAGTTGGTTTCGATACGGCGGACAAACACCGCCTACTCAACCAACGGCATATTCTCAATGAAAACCATCACCCTCTTAACCAACGGCACACGCGGAGATGTACTTCCATACATCGCACTTGGCGAAGGCTTGCAAGATGCAGGTTATAAGGTGAACATCGCCGCGCCGATTGGGTTTGCAAATTTAATTCAGCAAAGCAAAATAAATTTTTCGCCCTATGAAGGCAATCCATCTGATTTACTTATTGAGCAAGGTGACCAAACGCCACTTACAATTGGAAAAAATTTTATTCGTTCTATTCAATCAACAAATAATTTTATAAAACAAGCCCGCCCGCTTTATAAAAAAATGTTACAAACCGCATTTGAGGCGTGCAAAGATTCAGACTTAATCATTTATGGCTTGCCAACATTGTGGGGTTCGCATATTGCTGAAGGTTTGAAAATCCCCGCCGTTCGCGCTTTACTTCAACCGCTTGCTCCCACAAACGAATTCGCATCAGCATTACTTCCATTCCGTTTTTCTTTAAGATATATAAACTGGTTCTCTCATTTCATTGTAACTCAATTGACTTATCTCTCATGGCGTTCAGAGATAAATTACGCGCGTCAGACTTGGTTCGGGCTGGGTTCTGCTCCCCTGCTTGATACTTCACTTCGACATATTTCTAAACAACCGCTTACGCTAAATGGATTCAGCGAACAAATTGTTCCACGCCCACAAGATTGGAATGAGAAACAAATCATCACAGGTTATTGGAGAAATTATGGAGTCAGGCAACTTGTTGCCGAAATTCCTGAACAGCAAGCTGTTCGACTCCAAAAATTCATCTCATCCTCTTCAAATCTTATCGCCATCGGGTTTGGAAGCCAAAACACAAAAGATATTTCTTCAGCAATTCATCTTATTGAAGAAGCATTAAATCAAACAAATACGCAAGCGATATTAACGATTCCTTCTAAATGGCATGAAGAAATAAAGTCCAAAAATATTTTCCCCATTGATTATGTTCCACATGATTGGTTATATAAACATGTCAAAGTTGCAATCCATCATGGTGGCGCAGGGACAACATCCGCTAGTTTGCATGCAGGGATTCCCACGATTACAATGCCTCTGGCAATTGACCAATTCTTTTGGGGTGAGCGGGTTTATAAAATTGGTGTTGGTCCAAAAATGATTCCACAAAGGAAGTTGACAGCCGAAAAACTTGCACATGCAATTCACCTCGCTTTGACAGATGAAACAATGAAAGCAAGAGCAAAAACTATCAGCGAAAAATTAAGTTTGGAGAACGGGATACAAGTTGCCGTGAGTCAGATGCGGAAGATTATCTGACGGCAGACGATAGACCGCAGATCGTTCAAATCGTCAGCCGTCTGCGGTCTGTCGTCGTAATCCTAAATAAGCAATTCCTAATGCAGATAATGCAAACAAACTTCCAAGCCAATAGGGTGATGAAAAATTAATTAACTCAAATGAAACGCCAGCAATGATGGGACCAAAAATATTCGTGAGTGCAAGCAAAGTTTGTGTGCCACCCATCAAGCGACCTTGCTCGCTTTCAGAAACGCGCAATGAGACCAATGCAGTTAATGATGGAATGCTTGTGCCTGTGCCAAGTGCCACGATGGTGACGGCGGGGAAAAGAATCCATGCTTGGGGTGCCAATGCCATAAATGCCAAACCAATTGCCATTAAAGTTAAACCGAAAATGGTTAATCGTTTTTCACCGAAGCGAGGTTGAAGTTTGCCAAATAAAAATCCCTGAATAAAAACGGCGCACACACCAACATATAAATAAAAATATCCGTTTTGAGTTGGGTTCCATTGGAAACGAAAATTTGAATACAGCGGAAAATTGGATTGCAAGCCTGCAAATGCAAGGTTTAATAAAAACATTGCTAACAATAATTTTTGAATATTGACTTGGCTAAATAAACCAGTAAACTGTTTGACCCAATTAAATGATTCTGAAATTGGTTTGATTTTTCTTTTTTCAATTGGTAAAGATTCAGGTAAAACAAAAAATCCGAAGACCACATTTGCTAAGGCAATTCCACAAGCTACGAAAGCAGGGACATATAAACCATATTGACTGAGAAATCCGCCGAGAGCGGGTCCTGCCATTAATCCCAAGCCAAATGCCGCACCGACCAAACCCATGCCACGCGCACGATTTTCAGAATTTGTTACATCGGCAATATAGGCATAGACGGTAGTTAAGTTTCCGCCTGTTAAGCCGTCAATCAAAACAGCGAGGAATAATAAAGGCAATGAATTTGCTAAACCGAGAATTAAATAACCTAGTGCTGTGCCACATAAACAAATTAATAAAACAGGTCGCCTGCCAAAACGGTCAGAGAGTGAGCCGATGATGGGACCCGTGAATAATTGCGTGAAAGCATAAAACGAACTCAACATGCCTGCAATCATCGCGCCGCCATCTTGTGCTTGCACGAAGAATGGCAACAATGGCAACATGATGCCATAACTGAGCAGGTCAACAAAAACGGTGATGAAGATGAAGAGAAGATTCAAGTGAGTAGATGATTAGAGAACAGAGAGTAGTAAAAGATTGTTTATTGTATCAGAGCCATTAAACGTAAAAGTATGAGTGGAAATTCACTCATACTTTTATCAAGATTCTATAATTTAGAACTAAGGTAAATCTACAATTGAAATATTATTTCCAGATTGATTAACAACATACATTTTTCCATTTGAGTCAAACACAATTCCAGTGGGTCTTTTGAATGGATTACTACTTATGCTCTTGCCACCAATGGCAGAGATGAAGTTTCCATCATTATCAAAAATCTGAATGCGACCTAATAAATAATCTGAAACATAGACATTGCCTTGAGCATCGACAGCAATGGCTTCAGGGATTCCAGACACGCCAATATCATCACCCATCTTCCAAACTGTGATGAAGTTTCCAGCAGAGTCAAATTTTTGGACGCGTTTGAGTTCATAGTCAGAGACAAAGATGTTGCCACTTAAATCTACTGCGATTCCAGTAGCGTGGCTGAATTGACCATCGCCATTCCCTTGTGAGCCAAACTTCATGATGAAGTTGCCATCATTATCAAATTTCTGTACAAATGGATTGCCATCGTCAGTGACGTAAACATTGCCTTCTTGATCTGTGGCAATGCCAATGGCTCTTACAAATTGATTATCTTCAGTCCCTTCGCTACCCCACTGTGTGATGTAATTGCCATCTTTATCAAATTTTTGAATGCGGAAATTGCCATTATCTACAACAAAGACATTGTCATTTGAGTCAATGGCTAAACCACCAAAACCCATGGATTTAAATTCTCCATCGCCACTTCCTTGTTTATCCCATGTAGAAATTAAGTTTCCTGCGTTATCAAAGACAAGCACGCGACCATTCCCAGCATCGGTGACGTAGAAATTACCGAGTGAATTAATCGCAATACCATACGGATCTTTCATGCCATCAAATGTAATCTCTGGAAAATCGAGTGGTTCAGGAGTCATAGTTACCTCAGGGGTTGGGGATAAAGTTGGTTCTGCTTGCGTTGGTTCCATTGTTGCTGGTGCATTTGTTGCATTCCCTCCACACGAAACGAGAAAGATAATACTTAAAGATAAAACTATATACTTTTTAATCACTGCAATACTCCTCCAAGAAGTTTTATAAATTATAGGAGGAGAGAGTTGTTTCTACACCCTACTAAAGAATGGTTATTAAGTTTATGTCACCCTGAACGATAGAGAAGGGTCTCTACGATAATCTCGGAGATTCTTACCACTTTGTGGCACGCGTCGCCGTAAAGAACAAGAGCACGGCTCAGAATGACACGAAGTTTACAAAAATCTTTCTAAACGAAACGCATTGATATCCATTGATATTTCTTTTCCATTGACCAACTCACTAACCAGTTGACCAGTAGCAGGTCCCATCGTAAGACCAACCATCGCGTGACCAGTAGCAACTATCAGGTTGGAATGAAGCGGAGATTTTCCAATGATGGGAATGCCATCGGGAGTCACAGGTCGAAGTCCAGCCCACGAGTCAATCAACTTGACATCATCATCAAAATTAAAATATTCGCGCATAAAATTTTCGAGTCTGCGAATCCATGTTTGATTGGGAGTGGTGCTGAACTCACCCATTTCAAGGCGACCCGTGGCGCGCAAAATATTTCCAAACGGCGTAACCGCCACATGCAAATCACCAAGCGTGAACGCATGGCGCGGCATATTTTTCGGCGCAGACATGCTGACGCTATATCCGCGCGCAGGTTGAATAGGAATTTTTATTTTCAAATCACGCGCCAGCATAGATGACCATGCACCCGTTGCCAAAATAATTTGTTCGGCTTCAAACTCACCCGTTTCAGTTTTTACTTTTGTAATTTTTCCATTCTGAATTTCAAATCCAATCACAGGCGTGTTTTCAAAAATATTCGCACCCATCGCACGCACACGTTGATATAAAGATTTCAAAAACAAAGATGGATTCAAAAACGCATCACCCGTGCAATGCACACCTCCAATCACATCATCGCGCAAAATCGGTTCAAGCGCGTGCAAACGATTTTTATCCAACACTTCAATTTCAATACCATGCTTTTGCAACAACTCGCCTTCATGCTTGCCCGCCTCAAAAGTTTTTTCATCTTTGAAAATCGTAATCATCCCAGTTCGTTGATAATGACATTCAAACTTTTCTTCTTGGATTAATTTCTGGAAGTTGCTCGCACTTAATTGACCTAATCTTTGCATCGGCTGGATACCGCGCTTCAAATTCGCTTCAGTACATGACCTTGCAAACTGAATCAGCCAACTGATATATTTTGCATCGGGACGAATTTTCATTCCAAACGCACTGGTCTGCGGATTCAACATCCATTTCAGAGCAGAGGTTACAACCCCAGGCGCCGCCAGCGGAATGATATGACTCGGCACAATTTGCCCCGCATTGCCAAACGCCGCACTCGCTTTCGGAATTTCTTTTGATTCAAGAATCGTTACATTTCGCCCTGATTTCAAAAGATAATAGGCGCAGTTCAATCCGATAGAACCACCGCCAATGATGAGGACATCGTGCTTTAGCATTTCTGTTTTCATGTTTGAAGGCTTGCCCTGAGTTTATCGAAGGGTTGGAAGGTTTGAAAGTTAAAGACATGACATGTCTCCGAGAAACCTTCATTAATTGTAACCTGTGTCCACGCAATTGTTATGGTTAACCAAGTTGTGTATGAGACATGTCATGTCTGCTTTGGTAATACGCACAGTTCAATCCGATAGAACCACCACCGATAATGAGGACATCTGTTTTTGTTGTCATATTTTAGTCATCTATAAATTGGTAATTACCAAGAAAGCAAATATTATTGTTCCTCCCAAAGATAGTATGGTAACAAATAATTTGGCCACTAATGGTGATGAAAAATTGTAAAACAAAAGTTGATATTTGTATAAATATTCTCCTCCATCTTTAAACCATACCCAAACAAGCAAAAATATAAGTTCGCAGAAAATAACTAAATATACAAACCAAGACAACAAACTATTAACATTAAATGATAATAAAAAAAGAATACCTGAAAATCCATATACTATTTCTCCTATAGCAATAATGAGCCATAGTATTCCCATAAAAATTAAATAACCCAATATTATTGTTCGATAGCCATCCTTAAGTTCAGGGTATTTCCTAACTCGGATTAGTGAATACAGTTTTTGTACACCTGTAAAAAATATCGTCAAAATTAGACATATTAATCCAAAATGTCTTAATATTACAAATTCAAAAATATTTGTTGAATTTTCTGTCATGTTATTGATTTCCAGCTTATTTTATTTCAATTGTCTGTTTACTTCTAACTGACTCCACCGCCGCAAAACTTGCTTTTGTGACTCCAATCAACTGTTCGTAAGGAATTGGTGGCTCTTTACCTTCCTTAATCGCCTTCGCAAAAGCAGACATTTCATTTCTCCAGCCTTTGTCTTGTGTTATGTTTTCTACTTTTTTCTTGCCATCTTTTGTCACAGTCAAAGAAACATAGTCATCTAACACAGCCACCATGCCTTCACAAAAAACTTCAAGCCGTTCTTTGGGTAGAGATTTATCTCCGTTGGCGAGATAATCCACAACGCCAATTGAACCGTCAGGGAAAGTGAAAGTCATAGAGACGTTGTCATCACTGTATTTTCCATTATTTGGCATAGCCACTGCATTAACAGAAATTGGAGGCGCACCAACAAGATACGTAATCAAGTCAATGAAGTGACAAGCTTCGCCGATGATTCGTCCGCCACCGATGTTTGGGTCTTGAGTCCAGTAGTAAGAAGTGATGTACCCCGCATTCACGCGGTAATGTAAATATTTTGGTTCATGGAAATTAGAGATTTGAGACTTGAGACTTTGGGCATGAGGTGAAAATCTGCGGTTGTAGCCCACAGCTATCAGCGGACAGCCATCAGCCTTCAGTTGTTTGCTGATTGCTGAAAGCTGATTGCTATTAAGTGCCAACGGCTTTTCAACGAATACATTTTTTCCAGCCTTTAATGCTTTGATAATTAAATCTGCGTGCGAATCATGTCGTGTAAGAATCGCAACTGTGTTTATATTTTTATCATTAATAATTTCATCGTCAGCAGATGTAGCATAATGAAAACCAAATTTCTTACCAGAATCTTGTGCATGAAATCCGCCAGCCGAAGCAATGCCAATTAATTCATAATCTTTATTATTTTTAATAATCGGAAGCAATGTAAAATTTGCATGTAAGCCTGCTCCCAGCACACCTAATTTGACAATTGATGTTGGACGACGAGTAGCAGAAGCAAATGCAATTTTTGTTTCCGCTTTCTCACTGCTCGAATACTTTAGCAACACACCTAAAAATGGTTCTTTCTTTTTGCCTGTGATAACTTCGTAAGCCTGCACGCCTTTTTCAATTGGAAAGCGATGAGAAATTAAAGGTTCAACTTTTAATTTTTCACTCGCCATCAAATCTACAACGGCTTGAAAATTTCGTCCTTCCGTCCAACGCACATAACCAAATGGATAATCATTTCCATTTTCTTCATAATCAGAATCATAACGACCAGGTCCATACGAACGCGAGTTGATAAATGAAATTTCTTTTTCGTAATAAATTTTTCTTGGGATGTTTAATCCAACCGCACCTGTGGCAACAACACGGCCTCTATCTCTAGCGATGACTCCTGCTAATTGGATTGGGTCATTGGATGATGTATCTGCACAGATGATAACCGCATCGAATCCGCGCTGATAACTGAGTGCTGAGGCAGAGGCTTCTGCTTCGGGTCGAGTAACCGCTTGAAGTCCAAGTGAAGAAGCGAGTTTGACTCGTTCTGGGTCAAGGTCAATGCCGAGGACGTTGCATCCAGCCGCATCTGCAATTTGAATCGTCAATAATCCTAATAGGCCTAAACCGATGACAGCAACATTTTCACCGATTTGAGTTTCAGCCAAGCGAAATCCGTGAAGTGCAATCGCACCAAGGGTTGTGAATGCGGCAGATTCAAAATCCACATTTTTGGGCAATGCCGTTAAAAGATTTTTTGGAACGAGATTGTATTCAGCATGAGTTGCATACCCACCACCCGCACATGCCACACGTTGACCTACTTTGAAGCCAACCATATTTTTTCCAAGTGCGACAATTGTGCCAGCAGATGAATAACCCAATGCCATCGGTTGATCAAGACGATTCAAAGCAGACTGTACAGTTGGTACTAGACCTTCGCGTTTGGCTTTATCTAAAACCTGTTTGACGAGGTCAGGTCGGGAACGGGCTTTACCGACTAAATTTTTTTCGGCGAATTCAACCACCATACGCTCTGTACCAGCCGAGACGAGGCTAGCTGAAACTTTAACCAGTGCTTGTCCCTCGCGTGGAGTTGGCACAGGTACATCTTCGATTGTAGTTTTTCCGTTTTTGATATTTTGAATCAATTGTTTCATAGAATGAAAGTATAACGCAATGATATACAAATTTGATAATGATATAATTTTGTGATGAAGTTAATTCTAAAGGCTTAGCCACAGAGTTCACTGAGATATTTGAGAAAACCTCTTAAAAATCTCTGCGCACTCTGTGTTCTCTGTGGCTAATTAAGGAGTATTTGTGTCTGATATTCGAGTACAAAAATATGCAAAGGTTTTGGTAGAACATTCGGCGCGCGTGAAGCCTGGCGACCGAATTTTATTGGAAGGCACCACTGCCGCTGAACCGATTTTGCGTGAGTTATACATTCAAATTTTGGAAAAGGGTGGGCACCCACATTTGATGATGACATTGCCTGGTACGATGCCTTTTAGTCAGGATGAATTGTATTTGACCTACGCCAACGACGCTCAATTAGATTTTGTACCTTCGTTTTATAAATTAGCCTACGACCAATTTGAAGGTCGGATTCGGATGCACTCGGCCACCAACACCAAAGGCACAACCAATATTGACCCAGCAAAAATTCAACGACGCAGTAAAGCCACATCTGTAATTACAGAATCACAATTTCGTCGTGGCGCAGAAGGTGTTTTCAAATGGGTCACAACTTTGTATCCCACTGAAGCGTATGCTCAAGATGCAGGCATGAGTTTGAAAGAATATGAAGATTTTGTTTTCGATGCTGTCCATGCTAACGAAGAAAATCCTGTGGCATTTTGGCAAAGCGTGAAAGATAAACAACAATCTGCTGTTGATTTTATGAAAGATAAAAGTCAAGTGATTTTGCGCGGACCCAATGTTGAATTGACCTTAAATGTTAAAGGTCGCACGTTTATGAATTCGTATGGTTTATTCAATATGCCCGATGGTGAAATCTATACTGGTCCCGTTGAAGATTCTGCAAATGGTTGGGTGAAGTTTACATACCCCGCCAATTATGGCGGCACGAGTGTGGAAGGCGCTGAATTAACTTTTTCAAACGGACGAGTGAGTGTTGCCAAAGCGGAAAAAAATCAAGACTTTTTAGTCAAGACATTAGATAGTGATGCTGGTTCTCGCTTCATCGGTGAGTTTGCGATTGGTACCAATTTTGATATTCAACAATTCACTGGCAACATTTTGTTTGATGAAAAAATCGGCGGCTCTTTCCACATGGCATTAGGTGCTGGTTACCCTGAAACAGGTTCTAAAAACAAATCCGCTATTCACTGGGATATGATTTGTGATTTACGAACTGATTCTGAAATTCTAGTAGATGGGGAATTATTTTATAAAGATGGTCAGTTTGTGTTTGAGAAATAGCCGTAGGGGCGAGGTTACCTCGCCCCTACTTTGTTTAATTATTCATCCCCAAAACTAATTCCAATATTCCTTGCAGTCACAACCGCATCATCATTCGGGTTGACTCGTTTCGGCTTAGATGTCGCTTCTTCCAGTGAAATATCTGTGATGTAGCCACATTGCAAAGAGACCATTCTGTCAAATCCGCCACGCGCCGCCAAACGAACTGCCGCTGAGCCGTAGCGTGTTGCCAGCAGACGGTCAAATGAAGTCGGAGTCCCGCCCCGTTGTAAATGACCAAGTACGGTCACGCGTGATTCGAATCCTTGTCTTTCAATATATTCCGAAACCATTTGACCAATCCCACCCAAACGCGGAACATACACTTCATCACCTTTGCGAGAATAGACTTGTTCCCCACCTTGTAACTTCGCGCCTTCTGAAACTGCTAATGTGCTAAATTTTCTGCCTGATTCTGCACGCGATTTAATTTTTTTCATAATGCTTTCAAAGTTAAATGGAATCTCTGGAATCAAAATTACATCTGCGCCGCCTGCTACGCCAGCATGTAAAGCGATAAAACCCGCATCACGCCCCATCAATTCAATGACCATCGCACGGTGATGAGACTCAGCGGTTGTATGCAAACGGTCTAATGCTTCGGTGGCGATGTTCAACGCTGTATCAAACCCAAATGTGACTTCTGTGCCGCCAATATCATTATCAATGGTTTTGGGAACACCAATGACAGGCACACCTTTTTGAGCAAGTTCATGTGCGATGTGAAGTGTGCCATCACCACCTAACACTAACAACGCATCTAATTTTTGTTTTTTGATTCCTTTGACAATTTCATCAGAGACATCAATGACAACTTCTTTGCCATCCCGAATCACTTTACGTGCATACGGATTACCACGATTGGCTGAACCTAAAATTGTGCCACCACGTGGAAGGATTCCGCTCACTTCGTTTAATCCAAGCGGAATGATTCCATCTTCTTCGAGAAAACCATCATACCCATTTTTGATTCCAAATACTTCACAATTAAATTCAATAACAGCAGTTTTAACTGCCGCCCGAATGACTGCATTTAATCCAGGTGCATCTCCGCCACCTGTTAAGACTCCGATACGTTTCATAAAATAATTCCTTTCAAGCCATAATGATACTAACGTTAAACTTTTCTTGCAACTAAACTTCATCCCTTATAATCAACCCAATGAACACAACTCAACCCTCAACATTTCAAACCATCCTCAAATGGCTGGTACCGATACTCGGAATCATTGTCATTGGGGTGTGGATGTATATCTCACCTGAAGGTGCGCTCGGCAAATTAGATGCCATCGGCTATGCAGTTTGTCACCGCATTGATGCACGTTCCTTTCAAATTGACGACCGTCAACTGCCATTAT
The DNA here is from genome assembly GCA_016789345.1 of Anaerolineales bacterium. GTDB lineage: Bacteria > Chloroflexota > Anaerolineae > Anaerolineales > Villigracilaceae > Villigracilis. The sequence goes on from JAEURG010000277.1 coordinate 24,717, forward strand.
GTGCGCGTTGTACTGGTGAATTTTATGCTGCAGGTGTGGCATTATTGTTTCAAGCCTTCGTCAGCGGGCGAAAAAGCGTTTTACCATCACGCGGAATTTTAGCAGTCTTAATTTTATTCTTCCTCGCCTTTGGCATTGATGGCGTTAATTCGTACGTCTATCTACTCAAACAAACTTCTGGCGGCTTAGAACAAATTCCAAATTTATACATACCCAATAACACATTGCGTCTTTTCACGGGTAGTGGCATGGGCATTGCATTAGCATCGGTTTTATTTCCAGTCATCAACCAAACTATCTGGAGAGAACCAACTAACGACTATGCTTTGAATCGAAAAACTTTCAGCATCCTTGTCGGGCTTATTATCGTTATCAATCTTCTGATTCTCACTGATAGCCCAATTGTTCTTTATCCAATTGCATATCTCAGCGCACTCGGCACATTATCATTACTTGTTTTAGTTTTTATGATTTTGTGGATGATAATGATGCGACAAGACAACACATTTGATAGCCTCCGTCAACTTTGGTTGCCATTCGCTTCAGGCTTGACGTTAGCTCTGCTTCTCATCCTCAGCATTGACCTACTCCGACTCACGATGACCGGCACATGGAGCGGCTTCCCCGGATTAGGTTAATCGCATTACAACGAGATTGACTCGCAACAATCTGTCAATTAAATCGTATAATAAAATTGTGTATCATGCTTCAATCATGATTGAAGCGTAAAGAAGGAGAAACAAAATGGAATTACTACTCGGAATTTTTTCAGCATTCGGTTTATCTGCTAGCGCAGGTTTGAATGCTTACATTCCACTCTTAGTAGTTGGGACAATTTCCCACTACTTCCCCGGCATTATCAACCTCGCCGAACCGTTTGATTTGCTCGCCAACCCCTGGATTTTGATTTTGCTTGGCGTGTTAGTGATTATCGAAATGGTAGCAGATAAAGTACCCGCCGTGAATCACATCAACGACATCATTCAAACATTCATCCGCCCTGCCGCTGGAGCCGTTGCATTTGCCGCCAGTGCAAATGTCATTACAGAGATCAATCCTGTTTTAGCATTGGCATGTGGTTTGTTAGTGGCAGGTAGTGTGCATACTGTCAAAGCCGCGGCTGTTCGCCCCGCAGTCACAGCCGCAACTGCAGGCGCAGGTACAACCCCAGCCTCTATCATTGAAGATATTATCGCAATTACCACATCTATTTTAGCAATCTTGCTTCCGATTGTGATGGGAACGATTCTTATTATCGGATTGTCACTGCTCATTTATTGGTGGTGGCGCAGAACCAATAAGACTCAAACTGCATAACAAGGTATAATGCAAAAAATTTTAATCAGAAATAAAAGGAGAAATTATCATGTCTGAAATGAATGAAATGCCTGAAGTCTCTGGCGGTATGAATCCAGAACCAAAGAAGAACAACAATACTGTTATCATTGCTGTTGTGGCTGTTGTTTTATTATGTTGCTGTTGTTCAATCGTCATTGGCGGTTGGGTATTTGGCGACCAAATCGTTCAAGCACTAGGTATGTAAAAAACTTTGAATCAAAAAATCCTCCGTTATTGCGGAGGATTTTTTGATTCAAATAAAGTTTTCAACTCGCCTAAACTTTCATAAATTTTTTTCTTCAATTCTTCATCTACATTTAATTCGTTTAATTCATCTTCATCCAAAACCACTTGTTTCCCTTCGGCATTCACCCACAAATCTAAAACCAAATCAGAATAGGCAATTTCATTTTCTGTAATTTCAGCAGGCTTGGTGACGTTGCAATACCAACCTTTTATTTTGCCATCATCGCGGTCATAAATTTCAAAAATATTAAACCATTTGTCAGTATAAAATGTTTCCACAAAACGGTCATTGCGTTTCAAAACAATTTCTTGAAATGGCAAATCATCGCGGTTGAATAACGCTTCCACAATTACAAAATTCTTTTCACGACGCACAACCTCGGCAGAATATTCCCAAGTGATTTCGTCTTTATGATTCTTCTTAATAATTTTCATTCAAGACATCCTATTTGAACATTCACTTTGATAGTTTGACCAATCTTCGGCTTTTCTTTGGCTAAAAACTTCGCGCCCTTCGATACAGCTTCGCCACTCAGGGCATCGCCTCGACTCTTAACCTCAAATTGATTCTGCTTGTAAACAATATCTTCCACTTTGACATTTATCGCTTCATCTTTCGCGTTTGAGGATTGCGTCAATAATAAATTAACTTTTTCGCCTTCGTTTTGCTTACAATTTATATCAAAAATTCCAAATTCAGTTTTGACCTTATTCTTCGCAATCACTTCACCTTCAATGACATTTCCAATGCCTAATGTTTTTGCGACAGTCACATATTTCGGATTTTTCCAAATTTCTTCGGGAGTATCATCGCGGATGATTATGCCGTCGTGCAAAATTAAAATTCTATCTGCAATGGCAAATGCTTCTTCAGCATCATGGGTGACGTAAATAGCAGGGATTTTTGTCTCATGCAAAATGTTGCGTAGTTGATTTAACAAATCATCTTTCAGGGATTTATCTAACGCACCAAGTGGTTCATCTAACATAAGTAAACGAGGTTGAGTTGCTAAAGCACGAGCAAGTGCAATCCGTTGTTGTTCACCGCCAGAGAGTTCATTTACTTTTCTATTTTCAAAACCTGATAATCCAATTTGTATAAGCAGGACGGCTACACGCAGTTTAATTTTGTCTTCTGAGAGATTCCGCATTTTCAAACCGAAGGCAATGTTGTCAAAAACGTTGAGGTGAGGAAAAAGGTTGAAGTCTTGAAAGACCAAGCCGAAGTCACGCAGATGAGGCGGTGTGGAAGATAAATCAATTTTGTTAAACAGAATCTGCCCTCCATCAGGAAAATCTAAACCAGCAATCATTTTCAAAATAGTTGATTTGCCACTGCCTGATGCGCCAAGCAAACAAATCGTTTCACCTTTTTTTATTTTGAATGAAACATTTTTCAAAATATTTTTTTGATTAAATGTTTTGGATATGTTGCGAAGTTCAAGCATCTAAAATTCTCCACTTTGATTGAGGCGAGTTTTCTCAATTAATAAAATAGATGTAGTGGTGAGAATCATAAGCAATGTTGCCATTGCCATTGCCTGACCATAATTGAGTCCGCCAGGTTGAGATAAAAATCTTTGAATGGCAATGGGAATTGTTGGATATTCGGGACGATTAATTAAAAGTGTTGCACCAAACTCGCCGAGTGAAATTGTAAATGCAAACGTGGCGGCAGTGAGTGTGGCGCGTGAAAGAATTGGAAATTCTATGGTTTGCCAAACTTTGAGTGGTGATGCGCCAAGTGTTGAGGCGGCTTGACGAAGTTTTTCGGGAATGGATTTGATGGCAGGCTGTAATGTGCGAATGACAAATGGCAATGCGATTAATGTATGAGCAATGGGAACAAATAGCGGCGATGAAATTAAACGACCAAATGAAAGAATGAAACCCAAACCCAACATCACTGCCGATGAACCCAGTGGAAGTAAAAGCAATGGGTCTAAAAATTTATCAATTGCTGTTGGTTTGGCGAGCGCAACTGCTACTGGATAACCTAATGATAGTGAAAATAAAACTGTGATGCCTGCATAACTTAATGAATTAATCGCAGCTTGAAATGGTGGAACGTAAAATAATGAATTTCTGCGATTGATAAAAAGTTCTTGGTAATAATCGGTGGTGAAACCATATTGGATTTGGTCACGTTGTCCGCGGTCTGCTTCAAGGCGTGTGAGTGAACGAATTGGTAAAGAAATTAAAGGCAAAATAAAGAAGGCAGAAAGTAGAAGGCAGAGAGTTGCAACAAATATTTTTTCTTTAAATGTTTTTGGTTTCTTCGCTTGTGAAAATTGTGGATTGGTTTGTGTATTGACTTGGTTAATCGTTCTTGTATATAAAATTGAAAATATTAATGTAAAAAATAATTGAATAATAGATAGTATCGCCGCGAGGTTTAGATTTGGCAATTGCAATGCGCGAATATAAATTTCTACTTCAAGCGTGGCGAAATTAGAACCGCCAAGTAAAAGAATCACGCCAAAACTTGTAAAGTTGAACATGAACACAAGTAAAGCAGATGCAAGTAAAGCGGGTCGTAACAAAGGAAATGTCACATATCGCCATGTGTGGAATGAGTCCGCGCCAAGCACACGAGCAGAATTTTCAAGTCGAGAATCGAGCTGTGAAAGAGCATTTCCGACAATTCGTATGACAATCGTTGTATTGTAAAAAACGTGAGCAATTAAGATTGCAGTCAGTGTGCCTTGAAATTGGAAAGAGAAAAAGGTCTGGATTAATCCACGAGAACCTAGTAATGAGTTAAATGCGGCGGCAACAACAACTGTTGGAAGCATGAAGGGAACTGCTGTGATAGCACGAAGCAAAGATTTTCCGCGAAAATCAAATTTTGAGAATAAGATGGCAGATGGAATACCGAGAATAAAAGTTAATAGTGTTGAAAGAGTTGCTTGGTAGAAAGTAAAGAGTAACGAGTTACGAGTAATGAGTAAATTGTTTTCGTTCGTGAGAGTTGAAAAATCAAAGGTTAATGAAAAGATTTTGGTTAACGGGTAAAAGAAAAAGACAAGCAGAAAGAGGAAAGCGGGAAGCCAGAGGAAAAGGCGTTTGTAAGTCATAGTTCGGTGCGGGCTAAAGCCCAGCCTCAGTTCGTGGAAGCCCCTTCGGGGCTGAATTATTAGTCCGAAGGACTTCTCTGTACTGAGCGAGGGCTTCAGCCCGATGTGTGCAAAGAAAATTATAAATATTCTTTATCAAGTTAAACCTATTACCTGTTACTCATTTCTTATTACCTCATCACCTCAACCCATGCTTCAATCCAAGTATCACGATTTTGAGCAATTTCATCATAAGGCAAAGTGGATGGGTCATCTACCACTTGAGCATGTTGAATAAACAATTCAGGCAATTGAGCAGTTTGATTGACAGGATAGACAAACATATTCAAAGGCATATCTTCTTGAAAAGTTTTGCTTAGCATAAAATCTACAAATTTTTCGGCAATATCGCGGTTGCTTCCATTTTTGAGAATACCAACAAATTCAATTTGACGAAAGCACATGCCATTTGC